>JBAUVQ010000157.1:0-1740 GCA_049583305.1 Methylocystis sp. | reverse complement strand
TGTGGGCGCGAATCCGCGCCAAAAGAATCGAGAAGCGAAAGGGCTTGCTGACATAGTCATTGGCGCCGGAAAGAATGAGATAGCCGCAATCGGCGACATCGCCTTGACGAAACAACACGTCGCCGGCGCGCAAATTGCGACTTTCCGTGGCGAAAGCGACCATCCGCAAGGCCTCTGGCTCCATGCGGGAGAAGAAACGCAGCGCCGCGAGGCTTCGGATGTTATCTTCAATGGTCATTGCGCACCTGTTGGCGAAGCTCCAGCACCTCGCTTTGAGTCTTTTGCTGGCGGCGCCGATTTACGGCGAGAGTCGATAACCGCCGACGTCAGTAACGAGAATCTGGGCGTTGGTCGGGTCGATCTCGATTTTCTGCCGCAGGCGGTAAATATGCGTTTCCAGCGTATGCGTGGTCACATTGGCATTATAGCCCCAGACCTCGCGCAATAGCTCGTCGCGCGAAACCACCCCGCCCTTGGCCCGATTCAAATATTGCAGAATCGCGGTTTCTTTCTCCGTCAGCTTCAGTTTGGCGCCCTTGGACGTGACCAATTGTTTCGCCCCCGGATGAAAACTGTAGGAAGCGATCTGAAAACTGGCGTCGTCGCTGAACTCATGTTGCCGGATGTGGGCGCGAATCCGCGCCAAAAGAATCGAGAAGCGAAAGGGCTTGCTGACATAGTCATTGGCGCCGGAATCGAGCCCCTGCACCACGTCATGTTCAGAGTCCTGACCGGTGAGCAGGATGACCGGCTTGTGAAAGCCCGCGGCGCGGAGCTGTTTGATGACATCGCGCCCGTCTCCGTCCGGCAGGCCGATGTCCATGATGACCAGATCGATGGGACGTTCGCGAATGACCGCCAGTCCGGTCTTGACGTCCGAGGCTTCGAACACGTGGAATTCGTTGAGTATGCTCAACTGTTCGAGCAGGGAAAGCCGCAAATGCGAATCATCGTCAACAATCAAAATCGAGCGGACTTGCGACATGAACCATCCTATGATCGGTTCGAATCACGATGAAGAAACATGACAAAGAGGAACGTTCAGTCCTTGGCAAGTCAAGAACCTACGCTTCCGTCTCGCTTTCGTCAAAACAGGGAATTTAAGCGAAGTGACCGGCGAGTTCGAAAGACAGTGCTCTCGGTTCGACCACTCGCGCGAGTGGTCGCCGGCGTTCCCCGGGGCATTTTGCAGGTGGGTCAGCGAAGCCTCCCCTGCGCGATAGGTCGCAGCGGCATTGGCGTCAAACGGCGCGAAGGGGATGGCGTGACCCCGATTGGACGTTTTTCGGCGCTTGGCTGGCTGAAGCGCGCCGAAAAATGGACAGCCAACCCGCCCGGCTGCCACAAGATTCGTCCTTCGGACGGATGGTGCGACGACCCGCGATCCTTTCACTATAATCGTCCAGTCCAACTGCCGATCGGCGCCAGCGCTGAAAATCTCTGGCGGGAGGATGGGATTTACGATCTGATCGGCGTGCTCGACTACAATCTGAAACCGCGCGTCATGGGTCGTGGCAGCGCGATTTTTTTTCATCTTGCCCATCGGGATTTGCGCCCGACCGCCGGCTGCATCGCTATCAAACCGGACGATATGAGGCGGTTGGCGCCCATTCTCGCCAAGCGCCTTATTTTCCGGGTCGGGCTCGACGCCCGCCCTCAGCGCTGACCAAAAATGGCCGAGCCGACGCGGACATGCGTGGCGCCGAGGAAAATCGCCTGTTCAAAATCGCCGCTCATGCC
>JBAUVQ010000156.1:0-1606 GCA_049583305.1 Methylocystis sp. | reverse complement strand
GCCAAGGCGCAAAAGCCGCTGTTCCCGACAAACGACCTGGAGCGCACGGCGGCCGTCTTCGCGGCGCTCTTGCAAGCCGAAAAGCCGCTGGACGCGGAAACCCTCGCCAAAACCTTCCGCCAAGGCGCCAAGGCGCAAGCGACAATCGCCCGCGTGCTGGCCTCGCTAGCCCGCCTTGGCCACGTCCACTCCAGCGACGGCAAAACCTTCGCGCTAAGACGCGCGGCGTGAGGGCGAAAGACGAATTTCAATTTCGCGGGAGACGACGCCCGCCGTTGCAAAGCTAACGCGATAAGGCGCCGCGATGAATTTTTCGACGGATGACGAGCGCTGGCCTTACATGGCTGTGGTGGTTTGGATCGCGACGCGAAATTTTGAACGAACAAGATGGGACGCGAGAGGCAGATTCGCGCATTTTGACGGCGACCTCACGAGAGTCTTTCCGAGATTGCCTGAATCGGTGGGGGATTCCCTTTTTTTGCTGGATCTGATTCATTCTACCAGCCGGGATTCGGAGGCCGGGAAGAATGGCGCGACCCTATGCGAACGATCTTCGTGAGCGTGTCGGAGCGTTGGTGTTGAGCGGATCGACGACGCGCGCCGCCGCGGCGCGGATGCAGGTGAGCGTCGCCAGCGCGGCGCGCTGAGCGCAAGCGGCGCGCGCCACCGGTAGTTCGGCGGCCAAGCCCATGGGCGGCAAGCGCCCCTATCTGCTGGCGGGCCAGCGCGAGTTTTTGCTGGCGCGCATTGCCGAGAAGCCGGATTTGACCTTGCATGCGCTGCTTGCGGAGTTGCGCGAGCGCGGCGTCGTCGTTTCCTGCGACACGCTGTGGCGCTTCCTGCGCAAGGAAAAAATCAGCTTCAAAAAAAACGCTGTTCGCCGCCGAACAGGATCGGCGTGACGTCGCGCGTCACCGCGCCCGCTGGCGAAAACTCCAGCCGAGGCTCGATCCAAAACGTCTCGTTTTCATCGACGAGACCTGGGCCAAAACCAATATGACGCGCACGCACGGCTGGACGACGCGCGGGCGAAAGCTCATCGGCAAAACTCCTCACGGGCACTGGAAAACCATGACTTTCCTCGCCGCCTTGCGTTGCGACGACATCACGGCGCCCTGCGTGCTCGACGGGCCGATCAATGGCGAAAGCTTTCTCGCCTACGTCGAGCGGATTTTGGCGCCGACGCCGAAGCCCGGCGACATCGTCGTCATGGACAATCTTGGCTCGCACAAAAGCGCCGCCATCGACGAAGCCATTCGCGCAAAGGCGCGCGGCGCGTCTTCCCGCCAAAATACTCGCCCGATCTCAATCCGATCGAGCAGGTCTTCTCCAAGCTCAAACGCCTCCTGCGCAAGGCCGAAGAGCGAACCATCGACGCCTTGTGGCGAAGAATCGGAACCCTCCTCGACCAGTTCCCGCCAACCGAATGCGCTGCCTATCTCAGAGGGGCGGGCTATGCCGCAACTTAAATCGGAAAGACTCTAGTGGATAAAATCTGACGGTTGAATCCCTTTTGGGATTCCGGTTTTTCGCGGCGCGTGCGAGTCTGCGCGATGCGCACGGGAAAATCCATCTCCGTTTCGCCGGCCGATAGGCGCCGGCTCCA
>JBAUVQ010000155.1:0-29671 GCA_049583305.1 Methylocystis sp. | reverse complement strand
ATCGCGCAAGCGGTGACCGACGCCGGCTACGAGGCCGTCGTCGAGACGATGGAGCTTGGCGTCCGCGGCATGACTTGCGCGTCTTGCGTCTCTCACGTCGAAAAGGCGCTGCTGGCGGCGCCCGGCGTGCTGTCGGCGAGCGTCAATCTCGCGACCGAACGCGCCAGCGTGCGCGTGCTCAAGGGGCCGGCGACGATCGAGAATCTACGCCACGCCATCATTGAGGCGGGCTATGAGCCGGCCGAGGTCGCTGGCGCGGACGAGGGCGACGCGCGCGCGGAGGAGAGCGAAAAGCTCACGCGCCGGCTGATCGCCGCCGCCGTGCTGACGACGCCGGTGTTCGCGCTGGAAATGGGCGGACATATGATCCCCGCCGCGCACGAATGGATCATGGCGCATATTGGCCATGATGCCGTGCAATACATCTCTTTCGTCCTGACGACGCTAGTGCTCGCCGGCCCAGGCCGGGCCTTCTATGTCAAGGGATTCGCGGCCCTCGCGCGCGGGACGCCCGATATGAATTCGCTGGTCGCGACAGGCACCATCAGCGCCTATCTCTACTCGGTCGTCGCGACCTTCGCGCCCTCGTTGCTGCCCGAGGGCTCCGCCAATGTCTATTACGAATCCGCCTGCGTCATTGTCACGCTGATCCTGTTCGGGCGGTTTCTGGAAGCCCGCGCCAAGGGCCGCGCTTCCGACGCGATTAAAACGCTCGCGAAATTGCAGCCGCGCGTCGCCCATGTCGAACGC
This sequence comes from Methylocystis sp., assembly GCA_049583305.1. GTDB lineage: Bacteria > Pseudomonadota > Alphaproteobacteria > Rhizobiales > Beijerinckiaceae > Methylocystis. The sequence goes on along the minus strand of JBAUVQ010000155.1, from coordinate 28,921 downwards.
GATGGCGTGGCGCTCGACATCGCGACCGAGGACGTGCGCGTCGGCGACATCGTCTCGGTGCGGCCGGGCGAAAAAATTCCGACCGACGGCGTGGTCACGCGCGGCGAATCGTACGTCGACGAATCAATGATCACCGGCGAGCCGGCGCCGGTGAAAAAATCCGAAGGCGCCGCCGTCACCGGCGCGACCGTCAACACGACGGGCGCTTTCGCGTTCAAAGCCACGCGAGTGGGCGCCGACACTTTTCTGGCCGGCGTGATTCGGATGGTCGAGCAGGCGCAAGGCGCCAAATTGCCGATTCAGGCGCTGGTCGACCGCGTCACCGGCGTCTTCGTGCCGATCGTGCTGGGCGTCGCCGCGCTCACCTTCGCCATTTGGATGCTGGTGGGCCCCGAGCCGCGCCTTTCCTTCGCGCTGGTCAACGCGGTGAGCGTGCTCATCATCGCCTGCCCCTGCGCGATGGGCCTCGCCACGCCCGCCGCCATCATGACGGGCACGGGCCGCGCGGCGGAGCTCGGCATTTTGTTTCGCAAGGGCGAAGCGTTGCAGACGTTGCGCGACGTCGGGCTGATCGCTTTCGACAAGACCGGCACGCTGACCGTTGGCAAGCCGCGGCTGACCGACCTCATCGCCGCGCCCGGTTTCGAGGAGAATGATGCGCTGCGGCTCGTCGCGAGCGTCGAGGCGCAGTCGGAACACCCGGTCGCGCGCGCGCTGGTCGAAGGCGCGCGCGAGCGAGGATTGGCGCCGGCCTCATGCGCGGACTTCGCCTCTATCCCCGGCATGGGCGCGAGGGGTCTTGTCGAGGGCAAGACGGTCGCCGTCGGCGCGGAGCGCTTCATGGTGTCCCTAGGCCTCGACGTGAGCGCCTTCGCGCACGAGACGACGCGGCTCGCGGGCGAGGGAAAGACTCCGCTGTTCGCGGCCATCGACGGAGAACTCGCGGCGGCGTTGACGGTCGCCGACGCGATCAAGCCGACCAGCGCCGTCGCGCTCAAAACGCTGCGCGACATGGGCGTCAGGACCGCGATGATCACAGGCGACACGGAGTCCTCCGCGCGCGCCATCGCGGCGCAGGCGGGCGTCGACGAAGTCGTCGCGGGCGTCTTGCCAGACGGCAAGGTCGCGGCGCTTGAGCGTCTCAAGGGAGGGCGAAAGGTCGCCTTTGTCGGCGATGGCGTCAACGACGCGCCGGCGCTGGCGGCGGCGGACGCCGGCGTCGCCATCGGCACGGGGACCGATGTCGCGATCGAGGCGGCCGATGTCGTGTTGATGTCGGGCGACCTCGCCAAGGTTCCGGCGGCGCTGGCCCTCTCGCGCGCGACCATGCGCAACATTTCGCAAAACCTGTTTTGGGCCTTCGCCTATAACGTGGTGCTGATCCCGGTCGCCGCTGGCGCGCTCTATCCCGTCAACGGGACGCTGTTGTCGCCGATGCTCGGCGCCGGCGCGATGGCGCTGTCCAGCGTTTTCGTTTTGACCAACGCGCTGCGGCTGCGGCGGTTCCACCCGCCGGAAGTCGCGTAGATTCGAAAGGAAAGAAAAATGAGCACGGTATTTGATGTGAAGAAGATGTCCTGCGGCGGATGCGTGAGCCACGTCACCAAGGCCGTGCAGGGCGCGCAGCCCGGAGCGGAGGTCAGCGCCGATCTCGCCACGGGCAAGGTCACCGTGACGCCCGCCCCCAAAGACCCAGCCGCCATCGCCAAGGCGATCACCGAAGCGGGTTATCCGGCGCAACTCGCGCAATAGGCGCGAAAGGGCGTCCGAAAGGACGCCCGTCTCTAAAGGTCGGGCTATGCCGCTTGTCATAGCGGAGCCGATTTGTTAGACGCTGAGCCGCCGGCGCTTCGCGAAGCGCCCGTGCGGTCGTGGCGGAATTGGTAGACGCGCTAGCTTGAGGTGCTAGTTGGGCAACCAGTGGAGGTTCGAGTCCTCTCGACCGCACCAGTCTCTCCTACAAAAAATCGTGCGCTTTTTCGCGAGGGACGGCGGCTGGCGTCCCCGACTCATCGCGGCGCGCGGCAGAATCTTTCCACCGGCGCCGGCCGCGTGGGTCCGGTGAAGGTCAAAAATTCAATCAGCGCGTCCGGGCGCTCAGTGACGGACCGCCAGTCCGACCCCAGCGTCTGGCGCGAGGAGACCGCGTAAGTGGCGAGGGGATCGGCATCCCTAAACATTTTGATGGTGACGCTTTGGCCACAGGAATCCGCCGCGATGGACGACATTCTGCCGTACAGCCTGAGTGATTCCGCGCTTCCCGGATCAGCGCAGTTGTTGGTGTAGGCTCCGGCGATGAGCACGGGCGGCGCATCCGGCCCCTGCCCCTTGAACAGCATGAATCGATCGTAGCCGCGGTTAATGGTTTCGATCGCCGCCGCCCGGCGCAACGCCGTTGTTTGCGCTTTGTTAAAGCCACAAGTCTCCCCCGCGACCGCCAGATGGCCAATATCTCCGTCAAACGGCATGAAGGCCGTTTTGGCGCACCCGGATAGCAGCGGGACGATAAGGAGCAGGTGTAGAACGCGCATCACTCCTCCGGGTCAGAGCGCTTTCCGCGGCGCCGACGCTCCATGCTCGAGCCCCAATTCACACTGCTCATGATCGGCTGAACCCGCCATTTCAGCAAATGGAGCATCAACGCGGCGAGGCGGCCGACCGGCTCGCGCTTTTCAGTCCGGCCCATGCTTTTGATGTTCCGCGCGATGTGTCCGATATCGGCCGCGCCGACGAGAGCCGTCGAAAATATTGGCGAATAGCGCTGATCTGCCCACCGCTCCCGCAATTATGGGTCCCCATGCTCGCTCGCCGGCCCCTTGCCGCCCAGCGTTTTGGCGATGATCGGCTCGGTGGTGGATTTCCAGCCCGGCCCCGCCTTCTCCACCGGCGTCGGCCCGGCGCCGGCGACCATGTGCGCGACCTTAAATCCTTTGGCTTTTAGCGCGCGCAGGAAATCGGGGAGCATTTTGGCGGTGCTGGCCTTGGAGTCGTGGAACAGGATGATTCCCCTGCCGGCCTGCTCCAGCCGGCCCATCACGAGCGCGAGTTCGGCTTGCGGCGTCATCGTTCGCCAATCCGAGGCCCAAAGGTCCGAGCCGAACACCGTCATGCCGCGACCGCGCAAATAATCCAGCAGTGCCGGAGAATCAGCGAAGCCGGGGAAGCGGAAAAACGGCGCGCGCGGCTTGGCTCCCGCGTCGCCATAGGCGGCCTTGTCGACGGCTGCGATTCCCGCCTCGATGTCGGCCTTGGCCGCTTCCGGCGTCATCAGCCGCAGCGTGCGCGCAGGGTGAGTGTTGGAGTGATAACCGACGCTATGGCCTTCCTCCACTTCGCGTTTCACCAATTCCGGATTGGCGCTCGCATTGTGGCCGATCACGAAAAAGGTAGCGTGGACGCATTGCTCCTTCAGCGCGGTCAACACTTGCGGCGTCGTCGGCGCGGGGCCGTCGTCGAAGGTCAGCACGACCTCGTGATCGGCGAGCGCCAGCGTGTGTGGATAGCTTTGCAGCCCAAGCGCCAACCCCTCGCTCCCGTCGATCGCGATTTCGCGCGATGTGCCGAGTTTGTCGGAGCCGCAAGCAGCGGGGTCCGCGGCCGCGGGCCCGGAAACGAACGCGGCGACGAGAGCGGCGTGGCAAATCGACTTAAGGCGGATCATGGGCGCTTTACAGTTTTGAGTTCGGAGGCGAGCGGGTTATGCACCAGCGCGGATGGCGGACGGATTCCGATATGGCCCTCGATCGTGAAGAATTGGAGACCAGCCCCGAGATTTTCCGTGACGAGGCTGGGGAGCCTCGCGCGGATTTCGTGGCGAGCGTCGAGCAGGCCGTCGATTCGGGCGACGCCGCGCGAGCGCACGATCTCGTGGGCGCGCTGCACGAAGCCGACGTCGGCGCGCTGCTGGAGTTGCTGGACCATGAGACGCGTCCCAAGCTGATCGAATTGATGGGCGCGGACTTCGATTTCGCCGCGCTGACCGAGGTCGGCGAGACGACCCGCGAGGATATTCTCGAGGAACTGCCGGTCGAAACGCTTGTCGAGGGCGTGCGCGAGCTCGAGAGCGACGACGCGGTGGCGATCCTCGAGACGCTGGAGCCCAAGGAACAGGCCGAGGTTCTGGAGGCGCTGCCGGCGCATGAGCGCGTGGTGCTGCGGCGCTCGCTGAACTACCCGGAAGACAGCGCCGGCCGTTTGATGCAGACGACCTTGATCGCGATTCCGACCTTCTGGACAGCGGGTCAGGTGCTCGACTTTTTTCGCGAAACCGATCCCGACCTCCTGCCCGACAGTTTTTTCGAGGTTTTCGTCGTCGATCCCGGCTATCGCCTGCTTGGAACGGTGTTTCTCGACGCCCTGGTGCGCGCCCGCCCCAGCCGGCGGCTCGATGAGATCATGCAAGCGGACCGTCGCCGCGTGACCGCGACCGAGGACAGCGCCGAGGTCGCCCGGGTTTTCGAGCGCTACAATCTTGTTTCGGTGCCGGTCGTCGACGAGGCGGAGCGGCTGGTCGGCGTCATCACCATCGACGATATCGTCGACGTGCTGCAGGAGGCTGCCTCCGAGGAAATCAAGGCGCTCGGCGGCGTCAACCCGGAAGAAGAGCTTTCCGACGATTTTTGGGAGACCGCCAAGAGCCGCTTCCTTTGGCTTCTGGTCAATTTGGGAACGGCGATCGTCGCATCGTCGGTTCTGTGGCTGTTCGAAAGCCAATTGCAGCAAATGGTGGCGCTTGCCGTTTTGGCGCCCATTGTCGCCAGCCAGGGCGGCAATTCGGCGACGCAAACCATGACCGTGGCGGTGCGCGCGCTGGCGACCCGCGAACTCTCGCGAGCGAACGCCACGCGCGTGATTCTGCGCGAACTCGCGGCGGCTGCGGTGAATGGCGCGGGGTTCGGCCTCATCACCGGGGTCGTCGCCGCGAACTGGTTTCAAAACATCGGCATAGCGCCGGTGATGGCGCTCGCCATGTTCACCAACCTTGTCGCCGGAGCGCTCGGCGGGGTTCTGGTGCCGCTGACGCTGGACCGCTGGAAGATCGACCCCGCCGTCTCTTCCTCGGCTTTCGTCACCACGGTGACGGATGTCGTGGGATATGGCGCGTTTCTTTCTATCGCCACTTTGTGGTTTCATCTTTTCTGAGTCAGAGTGGTCGCCGCCCGCGCTTTAACGTTCCGTTACCGCTTGAGGGGTAATTTGATGCAATGTGCGCTTTAGCTTCCCCAGTACGCATTCGCGTCGCAACGGCTGCGTTGATCGCCGTGTCCTCCCTGCTGGCCGGCTGCGGCGGCGGGCTTGACCCCTCCTATAGTCCGCGCGCGGCAAGGTTTTCGACCAGCGCGCCGCTGACTCACGCGAAAAAGGACCCGGATTTCCTGGCCTACGCCGTGCCGGAGTCGGATCTGCACCAATATCCGGCGACCCGCAGCGCCGAATACGCCATTCATGGCGTCGACGTATCCAAGTATCAGGGCAATATCGACTGGCAGGCGGCCAAGGACGCGGGCGTCGCCTTCGCCTTTATCAAGGCGAGCGAAGGCGGCGACGCCGCCGACGCCAAATTCCTGCGGAACTGGGAAGGCGCGAGGGCCGCCGGGATTCCCCGCGGGGCCTATCATTTTGTTTATTGGTGCCGCCAGCCGCACGAGGAAATCGGCAATTTCGAGAGCATCGTTCCGGTCGAGGCGAACGCGCTGCCGCCCGTGCTCGACGTGGAGGCCACGCCGACTTCCAGAACCTGCAAGCGCACGCTCTACCGCGAGGAAGTGCTTGCCGACATGCGCAAGATGCTCGAGGAAATGGAGCGTCACTACGGCAAGAAGCCGATCATTTATTCCTCGGTTGATTTTTATCAATCGATCCTGCATTCGAACGCGCTGGCGGAATATCCGATCTGGGTGCGCTCGACCAAATATCACCCGACCGTTCGCTACGGCGACCGCAAGTGGACTTTCTGGCAATACCGCTCGGACGGCAGCGTGCCGGGCATCCCCGGGTCGGTGGACCAGAACACGTTTCACGGCACGCAGGAGCAGTGGGAGGCTTGGCTGAAGGAGCAGACGCGCGGGTGAGTCGCGAGCCTCGCCGACAGGATCAAAAACCGTAGGCGAACTGCGCGACGAACTGGTGCCGCTCGTAATTCGCGAGATCCAGGCGTCCTTCGATAACGTCGGGGATCTGCGCGGACCACGCCACTTTGAAAGTCAGATCCCGTCGCAGCCTCACGAAAAAGCTTGGACCGATGAAGAGCGCGCGGTCGGCGAACATGCCGGTCTGGTTTTGCGCGGCCTGACGAATTTCCCCGCCAAGAAAGAATCGGTCGCCGACCGCCACCGAGAGCGCCGCGGAAATTTCCAGAGGCCGATAGCTTTGCCACCCGCTCCCGACATGAACAAAGCTCGGCGTGACCGTGGCGTTGACGGCGAGGAAAACCCGGTCGGGGACAAGCACGCGGTCGACGAGAAGGCCCAGCGGTAGATCCAAGCTTCGCGACTGTCCCGGCGTCGGATCGTTGACCTGTCGCCATGTCGGCGCGAAGGACAAGGTCAGCCCAACGGGGGCGCTGTCGTGCTCGGAGAACTGCCAGCGGAATTCGCTGGTCAACCCGCTGTAGCGCAGCCCCCTGCGGTCGAGATACCCCGGGCTGTCGTGGACGCTGTAATAGTCGGTGAGCGTTCCCACCGACGCCCGAAACGATCGCTCAACGCCGTAGCGGTATGAAGTTTCATTGGTTAGGTCAGCGAAACCGCCCTGCTTGGACAAGCGTGCGATGGTGATGCTTTCCAGCTCTTCCTCGCCTTTGTCGCCGATATCGGCGCCTTCCGTGAAGCCGAAGATATGCTCGGTATCCACGTTGGAGCCGGCTTGCTTCTCCTGAGCCAGCGCGAGGCTCGACAGGAGCAGACCCCCGACCACCAGCGATCCGCGAACCGTTGCCGCCATGATCCAACTCAGCTCCAAAACGCGGCAGCGCTCGCGCACCCTTATCGCCTCCCCAAGGATAACCATGGACTCCCGAGATTGGAACGCTGTTGTAGCGCCCTCGATCGCCGGCGTCTTTTTGGGGCGCGCGGAAAAAACCGCGGAAGGATAAGGCGCGGGGGCGAGAGCGAGGGCGTTTCACATGGCGCGCGCGGTGGTCTCCGGTCTGTCGAAATACGATGGAAAGCGCTACGCGATCATTTGCGATTACGATAAGAAAACGGAAAAGGTCGAGCTGGGCGACGAATTGGCCCGATAAACCCGTTCGAGATACAATCGCTCCTCAAACACTAGCCAGCGACGCCGGAATGGTGTATCCGCCGCAGATGAATTCGCTCCCGCGCGCCCAATACGCGCGGCTGGAGCCATTGGAGAAGAGATAAATGGCCGTTCCGAAAAGAAAGACCTCGCGCATGAAGCGTGGTTTCCGCCGTTCCGCCGACGCGCTCCAGGCGCCGACCTATGTCGAGGACAAGGATTCCGGCGAACTGCGCCGTCCGCATCACGTCGATCTAAAGACCGGCATGTATCGCGGCCGCCAGGTGTTGAAGGTCAAGTCGGCCGAGGCGTAACGCTTAGCCGGAAGCAATTTAGGAAAGCGGCGCCGCGAGGCGCCGTTTTTTTGTCGCTGGATCAACGGCCCTTTTGCGCGTAGGCGAGCATCGGCATTAGCACGGCGCGCGGCGTAATCTGGACCATGGCCAGCATGATTTTGTTCATGTTTCCCGGTACGATGATCCGTTTTCCGGCCATCAACCCCTCATAGCCCTGCCGCGCGACTTCCGCCGAGGGGACGAGCGCCGGCTTCATCGAGGACATCGCTCCCTCGAAGGCCATCCCCGCGCGCGCCTGAAAACCGGTCTCGACCGGGCCGGGACACAGGCAAGAAACCTTGACGCCCAGCGGCGCCATTTCCTGCGCCAACCCCTCGCTGAACGAGCGCACATAGGCCTTGGAAGCGTAATAAATCGCGAAATTCGGCCCCGGCATGAACGCCGCGATCGACGCCACGTTGAGAATCGCGCCCCGCGCCGCCGCGATTTCATTTTGAAAGCGCAGCGTCAGTTCGGTCAGAGCGCGGACGTTGAGATCCACCATCGCCAGTTGCTCTACCCGATCCAGCCCAATGGAGGGGCCGATAAGCCCAAAACCCGCGTTGTTGACCAGAATTTCGACAGTGAGTCCGGCCTCGCGAAGTGAGTGCTCCAGCGCGTCGACGGCGCCGCTTTCGCAAAGGTCGAGCGCGACCACGAGCGGCTTTGGCGCGCCGGCCGCGACGATTTCATTGCTCAACGCGTCGAGCCGGTCGCGACGGCGCGCCACCAGCACGACCTCATGACCCTTGGCCGCGAAAACGCGGGCGAGATCGGCTCCAATGCCATCGGACGCGCCAGTGACGACCGTAACCTTGCGTGGATCAGCGGCTGAATTCATTCAGGACTCCCGTGGATGGCTTCGTTTCAGCTTTTCGACCAGGGACCTGGCGGGGACGCGGGCGAAGTCTCGTCACGCGCCTGCTCCTCGGCCTCGGCGCGCGCGTCCCGCTTTAGATTAACGCGCTCCCGCGCGGAGACGCCGAGCAGTTCGGCGACGCGCCAGACGACATTCTCCTCGAACTCATGGATCGTCCCGTCGGCATAGGCCATGTCCCACAGCATCGCGACGACCTGACGACGGCCCTCCTCGTCAAGCGTCCGCTTGAGCACGCTGGTGAAGCGGAAGAGATCCACCGAGTCGCGCTCGCTTTCCGCCGCGTGCGCGATCAACTCGCGCGCCTGCCCCTGGTCCAAGCCGAAGCGCGTCTCGACGATGCTTTGCAGTCGCGCGCGCTCCTTGTTGTCGAATTCGCCGTCGACCGAGGCGAGATGGACCAGCAGGGCGGCCGCGGCGAGCTGGTAATCGGAGGCCTCGAAAGCCGTCTCGCGCGGCGCGCCGCGCGCGAGGTCGCCGACAAAAGCTTTTAGAGACTCGAACATCGACGAGGCCTTGGGGTTCGTGGGTTGGCCTTTCTATAGAGCAGCGCGCCGCGAAAGTGTAGCGCGGCCTCCAAACGAAAGCGGCCAAACGCGCCCGACTGAAATATTTAACTGTAAAACTGGACGTTCAATTAACAAAGCAAAGCAACAATCCGCCGACGCGACCGGCGCCCATCTTGTAGACCGCCGAGCGTGAGCATATTTTCCGCCGCGCAAGATGCCCCGCGCGCCATCCGTGCTCGGGACTCTCTTGCGATCCGGCGGGCATCGCGTCGGCGATTACTTTGGGCGCGATATTCCGCATAGCGTGAGCGCTAGAAATGTTACAATATTATTCTTCGCTGTCGCACGCTTGGCAATGGACCATCATCATTGCCGCTATATCCTCGGCGATCGCTTTGTTTCTCTATGTCAGCGGCGCGGTCCGCTACATCCCCAACGACCGGCTCGGCGTTCTGGAAAAGCTGTGGAGCGCGGGCGGCTCGGTCGCCGAGGGCTTCATCGCGCTCAGGGGCGAGGCCGGCTTCCAGCCCGAGACCGTTCGCGGCGGCTTTCACTTCTTCGTGCCGTTCCAATACCGGGTGCACAAGGCGCCGCTGGTGTCGATTCCGCAGGGCCAGATCGGCTACGTCTATGCGCGCGACGGCGTGGCGCTCGCGCCCGAGCAAACCCTCGCGGACAACACGGCCGCCGACGACTTCGAGAACGTGCGCGACTTTCTGGCCAAGGGCGGCCAGAAGGGCCCTCAGCGCAAAATTTTGCGCGAGGGCGTCTACGCCATCAACCTCGCGCAGTTCGTCGTGCTGACGGCATCGCGCAACTACTCGGTGGAACTGACGGCCAGCGACGACGGCGTGTTGGTCAAAACCGCGACGCTGATCGCCGCCCGGAAGGGTTTCGAGCCCATCGTCATCAAGGACGAGCAGGACGTGATCGGCGTCGTGACGGTGCATGACGGCCCCGCCCTGCCCGAAGGCGAGATCATCGCGCCGACAGTCGGCGCCATCGCCACGGCCCCGGAATTTCACAACAACTTCCAGAACCCGCGGGCTTTTTTGCGCGCGGGGGGCTTTCGCGGGCGCCAGCATCAGGTGCTCGTGGACGGCAGCTATTACATCAACCGCCTGTTCGCGACCGTGGAGCTTGTTCCCAAAACCGTGATCGAGGTCGGCACGGTCGGCGTCGTCGTTTCCTATACCGGCCCTTACGGCAACGATATTTCGGGCGACGATTATCGGCACGGCGAACTGGTCGCGCCGGGTCAGCGCGGCGTCTGGAGCAAGCCGCTTCTGCCCGGCAAATACGCCTTCAACACCTTCGCCGGCAAGATCGTCACCGTGCCGACGACCAATTTCGTGCTGAAATGGACCTCTGACCAGACTGGTCCGCATCATCTCGATGAAAATCTCTCGGAAATCGGCCTCATCACCAAGGACGCCTTCGAGCCGCTGCTGCCTCTCTCGGTGGTGGTCCATATCGACTACATGAAGGCGCCGCTGGTGGTGCAGCGTTTCGGCGATGTGAAGCGTCTCGTCGAGCAGACGCTCGACCCGATGGTTTCGGCCTACTTCAAGAATATCGGCCAGACCAAGACCTTGATCCAGTTGTTGCAGGAGCGCAGCGACATTCAGCAACTCTCCAGCGAGGAAATGCGCGAGAAATTCGCGGCCTATAGCCTCGATCTGCAGGAGGTGCTGATTGGCACGCCGCGCGCCGAAAAGAGCGCCGACAAGAGTGAAGGGCAATCGGGCATAGAGCAAATCCTATTGCAGCTGCGCCAGCGCCAGATCGCGGTCGAGAAGGTCGAGACATACAAGCTGCAGGAGGTCGCGGCGGTGCAGGAGCGCACGTTGCGCGAAAAGGAGGCGATGGCGCAACAGCAGGCCAATATCACGGCGTCGTCGCTGGCCATCACGCTACGCGAGAATGAAGGCAAGGCCAAACTCGCGCAGACGCATCAGGAGGCCGAGGCGACGCAGGTCGCGGCCAAGGCCAGCGCCGAGCGCGTGCGCCTCGAGGGCCAGGGCGACGCCGACCGCATCCGCGCCATCGGCCTCGCCGACGCCGAGAAGATCAGAGCCACGGGTCTTGCGTCGGCCGAGGCGACAGAAAAGCAGGTGGCGGCCTATGGCGGCCCGCAATATCAGCTCAACAGCCAGGTGCTGCTGCGCTTCGCCGAGGCGGTGGAAAAGGGCCAGCTGCCGCTGGTGCCGCATATCATGGTCGGCGGCGGCGACGGCAAGACCGGCGGCGCGGGCCTCGTCGAAATGCTGCTGACGATGCTCGTCGCCGAAAAGTCCGGCGACAAGAAAGACCCTCCGGCGGCGGCGTGATCGCTGTCCCGCGTCGTCGTCCCTATCGGGCGGCGGCGCCCTTCGTGGATCGGGCGAGGAGCCGCTTGATCTCCGGCAGGCAGGAGCCGCAGTTGGTTCCGGCGCGCGATTTCGCTCCAATCTCCGCCGGCGTCATACAGCCCCCGGCTATCGCCCTCTCAAGCGCCCACTCGCCAACGCCAAAGCAGGCGCAAATGATCGGGCCGCCGTCCGCGGCGCCGTCGAACGATCGGCCGGACAGAACGCTTCCGCGTCCCCGCCCAGTGATTTCGTCGGATTCGAACAGTTTCGCCGCCGCGTCCCAGTTCGGCGCCGGATCGGGACCGATGAATAATACGAATTCGAGCCGATCGCCGCGAAACCCGGCGATGCGAGACACGCCGCGCGCCTCGTCGACATAGGTGGCGACGTCAAGCTCGCCGAAGGCCTCCGCGAGAAAAACGCGCCAGCTCGCGAGCGTGGCGTTGCTGGCGATTTTATAGCCAAAGCCCCCACTTATCGCCGCTCGCGCCCACCAGGATTCGCCGAGCGGCTTCACGCGGCGGCGCGCAAGCAGAAAGCCTTGCGACGCGAAGGCGCAAGGCGCGATCGTCGCCGGCGTCGCCTTGGCCTCGGGCTGCCCGGAAATCGGGTCGATGAAAGGCGCGACCAACGCGCCGACCCGGGCATGGGAGGAGGTGGCGTCCGTCCAATGGATCGGCGCGAAAATCTGTCCGCGCGGCTGCCGGTCGGTCACCACTACCCGCAGGACGCAAGCGCCCCAAGGTGTCGACACGCGCGCGAAACCGCCATCGGCCACGCCGAACTCCAGCGCGTCGGCCTCCCCAATCTCGACGAAGGGCTCGGGCGAATGGCGCGCGAGGCGAGGACTCGCGCCCGTCCGCGTCATCGTATGCCACTGATCGCGTATGCGCCCGGTGTTGAGTCGAAGCGGATGGAGGGACGTCAGCTCGCTCTTCAACCTTGGCGTCTCAGGCGCGACGAAACGCGCGCGCCGGTCGGGCGTGAAGAAGCCGCCGTCGGCGAACAGCCGCGCGCGGCCTTTGCGGTCGCCCGCGCGGATCGGCCATTGTGTCGGCTCCAGCGTGTCATATTCCTCGTTCGACAATTGCGCGAGGCCGCCGATATCGAAATCGCGCGCGCCGTCGTTCTCGAACGCCGACAAAGCCGCGTGTTCGCGGAACACATCGGCGACAGTGGCGAAATCGAAGCCGCTAAAGCCCATGCGCCGCCCAACTTGCGCGAAGATCGCCCAATCGGCGCGGACCTCGCCAGGCGCGCGCAGAAAGCCGCGTTGGCGCGAAATCCGGCGCTCGGAATTCGTCACCGCGCCATCCTTTTCGCCCCAGGCCTGGGCTGGCAGAAGCACATGCGCGCCGGCCGCGATCGTGTCATTCGAGCGGATATTGTCCGAGACGACGAGGAACTCGAGCTTCTTCAACGCGGCGAGCGCCATGTCAGCGTCCGGCAACGACGCCGCCGGATTGGTGCCGACCACCCACAGCGCCTTGATCTCCCCGCGCGCGACCGCCTCGAACATTTGCACGGCCTTGTGGCCTTCCCTCTCCGCCATGCTCGGCGCGTTCCAAAAGCGGCGCGTGCGATCGACGGATTCCGGCTCGAAGCCCATATGGGCCGCGAGTTGGTTGGCGAGGCCGCCGACTTCGCGTCCACCCATCGCGTTAGGCTGGCCCGTCAACGAAAATGGCGATGCGCCGGGCTTGCCGATGCGTCCGGTCGCCAGATGGCAATTGATGATCGCGTTGACCTTGTCGGTACCCTGGCCGGACTGATTGACGCCTTGCGAAAAACAGGTGACCGTTCGCCGGGTCGCGACGAACATGTCGAAGAAGGCGACGATATCGCATTCGCGCAGCCCGGTGATCGCCGCCGTCGCCGCGATCGTCGGCGCGAGCCGTCGCGCGCTGGCGAGAGTCTTGGCGAGGCCCCCGGTGTGCCGGCGGATGAACTCCCGGTCGAGCGCGCCAAAGCGCGCGAGATGCACCAGCAGTCCCGCGAACAAGGCCTGATCCATGCCCGGAGCGACCGGCAGAAACAGATCCGCCTCCTCCGCGGTCGCGGTCCTGCGCGGATCGATGACAACGAGCTTCGCGCCGCGTTCATGCTTGTTGCGCAGCATCCGCTGGTAGAGAATCGGATGGCACCAGGCCGCGTTGGAGCCGACGAGAACGATCAAATCCGCCTTGTCCAGATCCTCGTAGCAGCCGGGTACGGTGTCTTGACCGAACGCCCGCCGCTGGCCGGCGACGGTCGAGGCCATGCACAGGCGCGAATTCGTGTCGACATTGGAAGAGCCGATAAATCCCTTCATCAGCTTGTTGGCGACGTAATAATCCTCGGTCAACAATTGGCCCGAGAGATAGACCGCCACGGCGTCCGGACCGTCGCGCGCGACGATGCGCGCGAATTCACCGGCGACCGCGCCCAGCGCATCGTCCCACGTCGAGCGGCGGAGCCGCCCATTCTCGTCGCGCGTCATCGGATGCAGCAGCCGTCCGTCGAGTGACAGCGTTTCTCCAAGCGCCGATCCCTTCGAGCACAGCCTTCCGAAGTTCGCGGGATGGTTCGGATCTCCGGCGACGCCGGCGCCGCCCTCGCCATCCGGAGTCGCCAGCACGCCGCAGCCAACCCCGCAATAAGGACAGGTCGTTTTCGTCGCGGCGGCGTTTCGCGCGCGACTCTCCTTGCGCGGCATTTCAGCGACCGCGGCGGATGACGCTTCGTTAGGCATGGCGGTTCTCAATAGACATCCTGCTGGTAGCGGCCGCTTTTCTTCAGTTCTGCCGCGAAGGCGATCGCCTCGTCCGTCGTGCGCGCGCCATATTGCGCGACGATATCCACCAGCGCCCGCTCCACGTCCCTGGCCATTCGCTTGGCGTCGCCGCAAACATAGAGATGCGCGCCATCGGCCAGCCACGCCCAAAGGTCGCGCCCGGTTTCGCGCATGCGGTCCTGCACATAGAATTTTTCAGCGCTGTCGCGCGACCAGGCGAGGGACAATCTCGTGAGCAACCCGCTTGTCTTCATCGCATCGAGTTCGTCCGCATAGAAGAAATCGTGCGTCAGGCGTTGATGACCGAAAAACAGCCAGTTCTTGCCGGGCGCGTGGATCGCGCCGCGCTCCTGCAAGAAGGCGCGGAACGGCGCGACGCCCGTGCCGGGGCCCACCATGATGATCGGCGTGTTCGGATCGCCGGGAAGCGCGAAATTATGCGCGGCTTGCACATAGACCGGCAGGGTTTCCCCCGGCGCCACGCGCTCCGCGAGAAAGGTCGACGCGACGCCGAGCCGCTTACGCTTGCCGACGACATACCGCACCGCGTCCACGGTCAGCGATAATCTTCCTGGCGCCGCCTTGGGGGAGGAGGAGATCGAATAGAGGCGCGGCTGCAAGGGCTCCAACGCCTCGACGAACGCCTCGGGATGCGGCCGCACGCCGGCGAATTTCTGCAGCACGGCAAGAACGTCGAGGCTCGCGGCGTCGCCATCCGGATCTTCGCCATGCGCGAGCCGCCGCGCCTTGTCGCGCTTGTCGCCGCCGGTCAGAAACGAAATCAGATCGAACAGCGCGTCGGGCGCCGGCGCGAGCGAAACGTCGTTCTGCAACACGTCGCGCAACGCCTTTCCGCACACTTGCGTGATGTGAGACGCGCCAAGCATCGCTATGATTTGATCGACGAGGCCAAGTTCATTTCTTGGAAACACGCCGAAGGAGTCGCCCGCGCCGTAATCCAGACCGTCGTTTGGCAATTCGAATTCGACGTGCCAGGTCTCCTTATCGGACCCCTCTTTATTGAGACGGCGGCGCGAGAGGAACACGGCTTGCGCCGGATTGTCGCGCGAGCGTCCCGGCGCCGCGGAAGAGGCTGAATCGGCGAGCGCGGGCGCGGATTTGGCGACAGCCGCTCCCTTCTCCAATTCCTCGGCGAGCGTCTTCAGCATGCGCGCCGTTTCCTTGCCTCCCGGCGCGCATAGATTGAGCCGCGCCTCTTTGCGCGCGCCAAGCGCCGCCGCGTAGTCGTTGCAGTTGTAACCGCATTGGCCGCAGTCCTGTTGCGCCATGGCCGCCATCATCCGCCGCGCCAAGGGACGACCCTCCGCCAGCGCCATGCGCTCATCGAGCGAGAGCGTCTGATCGTGCCACGGCGCTTCGCCGTCTTCACCGCCGTCGAGCATGGCGGAGTTTTGTTCGGGCGAGAGCGCCGTGATCGTCCCGCCATTGGGCGAGGAAAATCCGGCGAAAAAGCCGCTGAGCCAGGCGCGCTGTTCGGGCGAAAATGGCGCCGCTTCCGGAATAAGATCAAGTTGCGGCGCAGGCGTAATCTGGTTCACGGCAGCGTCTCCGCCTCTGTCAGGCGCCGAATGGCGTCAGTATCATTGCGCCGCGCGAAAGCGACGAAAGTTTCGTGTTCATCCGCGCGATTCCTTATAAACGCGCAGATGATTTTCGCGACAACGCGCGGCGCGTCGTCGGCCCTGATGTTGGAATAAAGATCGCGGGCGATCGCGGCGTCCTCGGCGAAGCCCCCGCCGGCGACGATGTTATAGCCCTCCACCGTGTCGCCTTCCTCGCCGACCGGCACGCGCGCGCCGACAAGGCCTATGTCGCCGATGTAATGCTGCGCGCAGGAATGATGACAGCCGGTCACATGAATGTTGATCGGCGTATCGACAGGCGCCGCCGTTTCGCAATAGTCAGCGATTTCCCCGGCGTGACGCTTGGTGTCCGCGGCGGCGAAGCGGCAGCCCACATTGCCCGTGCAAGCGACGAGACCGGCGCGCAGCGCGGACACTCGCGTCGCGAGCCCGAGTTCGTCGATGGCCGCGACGACATCCGCGACGCGCGCGTCCGGCACGCCGGTAAGCAGAAGATTCTGCCAAACCGTTAACCTGACGCCGCCATCGCCGAACTCGCGCGCGACGCTGGCGAGGCCGCGAACCTGCGCGTAGGTCAGCCGGCCAAGCGGCAAGGCGACGCCAATCCAATTCAGGCCTGGCTGCTTTTGCGGATGAACGCCAATGTGCGCCGAGCGATCCTGACGCGGTCGCGTCGAGATCGCCGACATGGGCGCCCGGAGCAATTCACGCCCAAGCTTCTCTTCGACGAATTTGAGGAATTCATCGAACCCAAGCGCGTCAAGCACGTATTTCAATCGCGCCTTGGCGCGGTTGGCGCGCTCGCCGCGCTCGATGAACACGCGCAGGATTTTGTCGGCGATCTCGACCGCCTCCTCGGGCGCGACAATGACGCCGGTATCGCGCGCGAAATCCTTATGGCCGGTGATGCCGCCAAGCGCGAGGCGGAAATATACACCAGCCGCGAGCCCCGACTCCGCCAGAATCTCCACCGCCTGAAAGCCGATGTCGTTGGTGTCCTCAAGCGCGCCGACGGTTCCGGCGCCGTCGAAGGCGATGTTGAATTTGCGCGGCAGTCCGTAAAGCGAGCGATCGTTCAATATGTGATGGTGCATCGCGCGCGCGTAGGGGCGCGTGTCGATGAGTTCTCGCGGATCGACGCCGGCGGTCGGCGTGCCGGTGACGTTGCGGATATTGTCAGCGCCGGAACCTTTGCTCCAAAGCCCCGCGTCCTGCACGCCCTCCACCATTTTCACAGCGTCGCGAGGTTCGATTTCGCGGATTTGCAGATTGGCCCGCGTCGTCACATGCAGATAGCCGCCGCCGTAGCGCTCGGCCAGTTCGGCGAGCGCGTCGAACTGCCAATGCGAAAGCGCGCCATTGGGGATGCGAAGCCGACACATGTAAGAGCTTTGGGTCGGCGCGACGTAGAACAGTCCGTAATAGCGCCAGCGGAAATTATCCGGCGGCTTTGGCGCCTCATTGGCGCGCGCCTGCGCGACAAGCCGGGGATAAGCGTCGAACGGATGTTCCTCGCGCTTCCATTTTTCCGGATCGGACAGCTTGGCGCCGCCCGCCATCGCCTGGTCCTGCGCCGTCAGCGCCGCGGCGTCGGGGCCGGTCGGCTTTGCCTCGACGCGTCGCGGACGCGCGGCGCCAAGGCCGGCGGCGAAACCTTCGAGGTAGCGCTTTTGATCGAGCGTGAAATCGCCGGACATGGTCAGGCCGCCTTTCTCAACGCGGCGGGATCGCCAAACATCAAATCCTCGCCCGCGGGGCCGATGCTCGCGCCGGAGCGGATAAGAGAGAGATAGGAAAGCGCGGCCGCGGTGTCGCCAATCAACGCCGCGCCGACGAGACGGTCGCCGTCAATGACGAGCTTTTTGTAAACGCCCATGCTAGGATCGGAATAGGCGACGCGGCGCGATGTTTCGCCGCCGTCGAAATCCCCGGCGGAAAAGACGTTCACGCCGGAGACCTTCAGATTTGTGGCGACCACGCTGCCGTGGTACGAGGCGTCCGCGCCAGAAAGACGCGCCGCGAGCACGCCAGCCTGTTCGTAGGCGGGTTCTACGAGCCCATAGCAAACACCGCGGTGCTCGGCGCATTCGCCCAGCGCATAAACGTCCGCGATATTGGTCGCGAGTCCGTCGTCGACCAGCGCGCCTCTGCCAATCGCGACTCCCGCCGCGCGCGCGAGATCGACATTTGGCTTCACGCCGACGGCGAACACGACCGCGTCAGCGTTCAACATCGCGCCGTCACGAAATTCGACACGCTCGACGGCGCCGTTTCCGTGAATTCGGGTCGCGCTGGCGTTCAACATGACCCGAACGCCCTTTTGTTCGACGAGACGCGCCAGCAGCGCGCCGCCAGCGGCGTCGAGTTGGCGCTCCATCAACCTATCCATGATGTGGACGAGGGTAACGCGCGCGCCGCGTAGGGAGAGGCCATAGGCCGCCTCCAACCCAAGCAGCCCGCCGCCGATCACGACAACTCTCCCGCGCGACTCGCCGAGCCGCGTCAACTGCTCCACGTCGGAAATATCGCGAAAGGTGTGAACCCCGGAAAGCTCCGCGCCGGGAATCGGCAGCCGCAGCGCGTTCGAACCGGTCGCCAGCACGAGCGCGCCATAGGTGAGGCTGTCCCCGTTCGCCAGCCCGACCTGGCGTTTTGTCACATCTATCGACGTGGCCTTGCAGCCATAACGCAACGTCACGCCGCGCTCCCACCACCATGCCGCGGGCTGTAGTTCGATGTCTCTCTTATCGATTTCGCCGGCAAGTACGGACGACAGCAGCACTCTGTTGTAAGCGAGCGTCGGCTCTTCGCCCACGACCGTGATGTCGTGGCGGCCCGGCGTCCTCTTGGATAATTCCTCGACCAAGCGCGCGGCGGCCATGCCGTTTCCGATGACGACGAGCGCTTTGTTCATGGTGATGTTCCTCTTCGCGTTCGGGGTGTTTGGCGCAAGTTCGTCGATCCGGGATTTCGCGCGCGAAACAAAAAAACGCCGCCTCCTGAAAAACACGCGCGGGAAACGCGGTTTCGATCAGGACAGCGGCGTTGCTGTAGAGGCGCATCTTCGGGCCTGCCGGCGCGGGGTGATCGCCGGCGTGACCATCCAAGCAAACCCGGCGCCAGGCGAGTTTCGCCCCATGTATCGCGATAGAACACGACGCTCCGGGAGCAGAGCGATCAATTTCTCGGCGGGAAAAGGCCAACCAAGCGGCGCCCTGCCTATCTTCTGTTCGTCGCGCGACCCAAAAATGCTTCAGCGCGACAGCCGATACAGCAACACAAGGTTGATGAGCGCGAGAACAATCGCGATGGCGCGCCAAACGCCCACCGGATCGCGCTGCATCAGCGGCCGCGGAGCGCTGGCGTAATTTGGGTTGGGCCGCTGTAAATCCATTAGCAGCGCCGATAGCGCTTCCGTGCGCTGATCCGCTCTCCAATGCGTCGCCTCGGCCAGCGCGGCGTCGAACCAGGGCGGAATCGCGTCGTTGAAGGCCGTGGCGGACGCATATTTGAGTCGGCCCACGTCTCGACGGCCTGAAAAGCCCCGCCCATAGGGCAATTTCCCGGTCAGCATCTCGTAGACGATCACGCCGAGAGAATATATGTCGGCCCGGTCGGTCGGCGCTTCGCCCAAATGATACTCCGGCGCGGTGTAATCGAGGGTGCCCAGAAGATGCGGCTTCTCTCCCGGCGCCGCGGCTTCCTCGACTCCCGCGACGTGCACGGACCCGAAATCGATGATCTTCACCAGCCCATCGCGGTCGATCATGATGTTTTCGGGCTTCAAGTCGCGGTGAATGATTTCCTTGCGGTGAAACGCCCGCAATCCCTTGGCGATCTGGTCGGCGATCACCCGAGCGGTCGCAAGGTCGGGGCGCGGATTATCGCGCATCCACTGTCGCAGGGTTTGCCCCTCGCAATATTCGGTCACATAGTAGAGCGAGCGCCGCGCGCGCGACGTCCGCTTGACTTCGAGGACATGCGGACTCGCCACCAGCCGCCCAACCCATTCCTCGCGGGTGAACATCTCGACGTAAACGGAATCGTCCGCGTAGTTAACCGATGGCGTCTTCAGAACAACCGACTCGGCGCTTGTCTCGTCCCGCGCGAGATAGACCTGCGTGCGCTTGGAGAGATGCAACTCACGCAGGATGCGATAGCCCTCGAAAAGCTGGCCCGGCGCGAGCTCCGGCGGAAAGGGCAATGCTGACAGTTTTTCGAAATGCGCGGCTTCATTTAGCTTTCCGGGATCATCGACGCGCACGATCTGGCAGGTGAGGTTGTCGGCGCCGCCATTGTCGAAGGCCGCGCGCACGATTTCTCGCGCCGCCGCGTCGAGATCCCCGCCGTGGTTTCCAGCCAGCTCGGCGATTTTGCTGTCGCGCAAAAAATCGTGAACGCCGTCGGTCGTGAAGATGAGCACATCGCCCGCCTCCATCGGCACGGTCCGATAGTCGATTTCGAGCGCCGCGTCGACGCCGACGGCGCGCGAGAGATATTCCCGGTCTGGCGAGAGCCGCACGCGATGATCGCGCGTTAACTGTTCAATCGCGCCATTGCGAAGCAGATAGATGCGCGAGTCTCCGGCGTGGAAAACATAGGCGGTCGCCGATTTCAGGACGAGCCCGGAAAAGGTGCAGACCATCGCGCGGTCGGACAGGTAATTGGCCTGGCCCTGCCCGTGTAGCCAGCGATTGATCGCCGAAAGCACGCGGCCAACCGATGTCTTGACCGTCCAGGTGGGATGAGTCGCGTAATAGTCTTCGAGAAAGCTCTTCACGCAGGTTTCGCTGGCGATCTTCGCCGCCTCGCTTGAACTCATGCCGTCGGCGATGGCCATGGCGACGCCCTTGAGTTCGAGCAGCGCGGCGTCGGGAACGACGACGCCATAGGAGTCGTCGTTCCGCTCCTTTCTGCCAGCTTCCGAATGCTGGCCGATGGAGATCGCGGGGCCGCTCGTCATCGATCGCGCCTTGGTTGTCGCCGCGTGCGCGTCACGCGACATCTATCATCGTCACCGAACCGTCCGGCATGATTTCGGAAATTTGACCTTTCGGCTCCTCGATGAAAAAGAAGATCAGAATGAAGCCAAGCGCCGCGGTTATCGAGCCGGCCAGGAAGAACACGTGTGGCGTGACGAAGGAGTAGAACGTCAGAAACAGCACGCCTCCGACATTGCCAAAGGCGCCGACGATGCCCGCGATCTGGCCAGTAAGTCGACGCTTGATCAGCGGCAGCATGGCGTAGACGGCGCCATTACCGGCGTTGATGAACAGCGAGCAACAGAAGGTCGTCACAACGGCGAACACGACTCCCGTCGCCGCGCCAATGTAGCTCATCGCGAAATAGCCCGCCGCCGCGCCGGCCATGGCTGTCAGGATCACCGGCCTGCGTCCGAATTTATCGCTCAGCCAACCGCCTGCGGGACGCGCGAAAAAAGTTGTCGAGCCAAAGCTCGCCCCAACGAAACCGGCCACGGCGAGAGACAGGCCGAAGGTGTCCTTGAACAGCAGCGGCAATACCGACACCACCGCGAGCTCCGACCCGAAGGTGACGAAATAGGCCACGCTCAGCACCGCCACCTGGCGAAATTTGTAGCGATGGATCGCCGGAACGATCTCGCCGCGCATGACCGAAGCGTTAACGCGCCACATATCAAAGATCTGGTAAACGTAGAGCGCACCCAGCGCCACATAAATCGCGACAGTCAGCGGCGCCGACAGCATTTTTAGGCCGGACGGACCGAGCTTCCAAGCCAGCACGGCCAGAGCGAGCGCCAGCGGCGCCTGGGCCACCGCATAAAGCACGAAGTCCCCGCGACTTGTCACCTCCATCGAGCCGGTTTTCTTCGGCTTGAAATAGGTCGAGCCCTTCGGCGTGTCGCTGGTCGTGAAATAATAGATCACGCCATAGATCATCGAGATCGCGCCGGTGAACATGATGGCCCAGCGCCAACCGTCGGGACCGCCGATCCAGGCGGCGACGCTCGGCAGGGTCACGGCCGCGGCGGCCGAGCCAAAGTTGCCAAAGCCCGCGTAGATTCCTTGCGCGACGCCGGTCTGCTTCGCCGGGAACCATTCGCCGATCATACGAATGCCCACGACGAATCCGGCGCCGACAAAAGCCAACAGGAAGCGAGCGATCGCCAGCATTTGAAAGCTTTTCGCGAGCCCAAAGAAAATGCAAAGCCCGCCGGAAACAACAAGAAGCAGGGTGAACAAAAGGCGCGGGCCGAGCTTGTCGACCAGCATGCCGCAGATCACGCGCGCGGGAATCGTCAACGCGACATTGAGAATGAGCAGCGCCGAGACTTGCGCGTCAGTTAGATTCAGCGATGCGCGGATCGAGGCCATCAGAGGAGCGTGGTTGAACCACACGAAGAAGCTGACGAAAAAAGCGAGCCAGGTCAGATGCAGAATTTTGATGCGTGGCTCAAGGCGAAATAGATTCAGGGCGCCGTGCGATTGCTCGGTCATGAGAGCTCCAGTTCGAGCTTTATTTCGGGGGGAGCTGGACTACGCGCGCGCCGTTGGTTGACGTGGTCCAGTGTGTCGCTCCTAGCAATCTGCGCGCCATCCCGTCGATGGCGTGCGCTCGCCATGCAACTCGAACAATCGATGGGCGCCAGCGCGACCGAGGTCGGCGGCTCTCGCGGAAAATGTCAGCCGGCGGCATGGATCACGCGCGTCGATTATTTTCTCGACTTTCGTCTCATCCGCCGCGCTTCAAGCCGCCCTAGATGAAGCAATCCGCTCATGTCACAGGCAGCGATGTATGATTTGTTGAGCAGATGTCGGCGCGAACGAAAATCCATCTTCAAAAGCGCGTTGTCATAACTTAGGTCATTAGGGTCGCGATGCGTGGCGCCGCGATTGCTTGCAACGAGACATCCGCCCAACGAGGGGTGAAACAGCAACGCCGCTGTTCCGACAGAGCCGCATTCTTCGCGAGCTCCGAGGAACAGCGGCTTTTTTTTTCGCGACAACGGTCGCTGGCGAGCGATCGCGACGGCGCCGAGGGAAAGAGAGAGACGCATGTACAAGGCGCGAAGCAAAACTCCGCGAAGGGTGTCCGTGGGTCCGAGGACGGCGCTCGCGGCCCTCGCGATCACGACACTTGGAGCGGGAGCCGCGCGAGCCGCGGATCTCGAAGCGGCGTCGCCGCCGCTCGCGACCGCGGTCCTGGCCCCTGCCCTGCCCCCCGCTCCGCTCGGCGTTTTCGGCGTCGACATGCCGGCGGCGGGGCGGCTGACATTCTCGGTCGGCGCGCAGTTCTCGAATTATTCTCACTCCCTGCTCGGGACACAGGGTGTCTCGTCGCAACAACTCGCGGCGACCGTCCCTTGGTATTGGATCCCAACCGCGTCAAAGCTACGCCTGATCCCGCAAGACATCTCTAACTCGTCGCAGGGCGTTTCGCTTGCATATGGCGTCACCAAGGACATCTCGATTGTCGTGGTCACGGGAATGATCGAGAAGAATATCGATATGATGACCTTCAAGGGAACTTCCGGCATCATCCCGCTCGGAATGAGTTTTTCGGGAACGGATGGCATGACGGATTCCACATTGGCGGGAATCTGGCGCGTTTATCAGGATCCGATCAATCGCATCCAAATCAATCTGGGAATGTCGTTTCCGACGGGCAGTGATCACAACACCTTCACCTTGCTCCAGCCGAATGGAACCTACGCGACAAGCCGCGCCTTCTATTCGATGCAACCGGGATCCGGCACCTTCGACGTGATGCCGGGAATTGTATACGCTGGCGTGCTCGGGAAATGGTCCTGGGGACTCTCCTACCGCGGGCGCCTGCCCCTGGGCGTCAATCCGGAAGGTTGGATGTATGGCGATTTACATGAGTTCAACGGTTGGGGCGGCTATAGCTGGACGCCGAACCTGACAACGACCGTTCGCGTCGCCGGGACCCTGCAAGGATCCATCATTGGCGCCGATCGTCTCGTCGTTGGAAAGGCGCCGGCCGCCGATCCAAACTTCTATGGAGGCCAGCGTGTCGAGCTCTTTGGGGGCGCGGCAATCGGCGGAAGGATGATTGGGATGGACTCATTGTCGATCGCCGTCGAAGCGGGAATTCCCGTTTATCAGGATCTCATCGGTCCGTTGCTCTCGAGGAACTGGCAAGCCTCCGTCGCCCTACGTTGGAAGATTTAGAAGATGGGAGGTCGAATCTGGTTTGGCTTCACGACAATAAGCGTCCGAACGACGGGCGGGGCGCGTTCGTGTTTTCATGAAACCTGAACGGGTCTATATCGTGGGCGCGCGCTTCGCCGCGGGCGCACGTCAAGGCGACATCATGGCGGCGAAGTCGGCTCAGCGCGAATTGTGGGATTCGACCTATTGAAGATTGTCATAGTCGACGAGAGCCCGATCCGCGCCGCGATCCTTGAAGCGGGACTACGCGAGGCTGGCTTTACGGCGGTGGAGCGCCTCGGCGAGATGAACAATTTGCTCATGCGCATTCACGCCATCGATCCGGACGTGATCCTCATCGATTTGGAAAATCCTTCGCGCGACACGCTCGAACAAATGTTTCAGGTAAGCCGCGCGGTTCGGCGCCCCGTCGCGATGTTCGTCGACCAGAGCGACGCCGCGTCGATCCGCGCGTCCGTCGACGCCGGCGTTTCCGCCTATATCGTTGACGGCTTGAAAAAAGAGCGCGTCAAGTCGATCCTCGATTTGTGCGTGTCTCGCTTCAACGCTTTCTCGCGCCTCCAGAATGAACTTGAACGCGCCAAGACCGACCTCGAGGATCGTAAAACGCTGGATCGCGCGAAAGGCATTCTGATGACGACCAAAAACCTTACCGAGGATGAAGCCTATCGGTTGATGCGCGGCGCCGCGATGCGGGAGAAAAAGAAAATCGCGGAAATCGCGGCGGCGATCGTCACGGCGGCGGAGCTGTTGAAATGACTACGCGCGAAACCATGAGAATCGGCTTCATTCCGCTTGTCGACGCTGCGGCGCTGTTCGTCGTCGTAGACAAGGGTTTCGCCGCCGACGAGGGGCTCGACGTCGCGCTGGCGCGCGAAGCGTCGTGGTCGAATGTGCGCGACAAGCTCAATATCGGCCTGTTCGACGCCGTGCATTTATTGGCGCCGATGGCGGTCGCTTCCAGTCTAGGGTTCGGCTGCGTCAAGGAGCCAATCGCCGCGCCTTTCGTTCTCGCGATCAACGGCAACGCGATCACCGTTTCGCATGCGCTGTACGCCGAATTGCGAGCGACCGGCGGCGGCGATCCCGAGAGGCCCGCTTCCAGCGCGCACGCCCTGGCCGAGATCGCGCTGCGGCGCGCGGACCGCGGCGTCGAGCCGCTGACGTTCGGCATGACCTTCCCGTTCTCGACGCATAATTATCTTCTACGCGGCTGGCTCGCTTCCGGCGGAGTTGATCCCGACGACGACGTGCGACTCGTCACCCTGCCGCCTCCGTACATGGTTGAGAGTCTCGCGCGGGGACAGGTGGACGGCTTTTGCGTCGGAGCGCCATGGAATTCGCTCGCCGTCGACGCGGGCCTCGGACGTATTTTGCATTTCGGCGTCGACATATTCGCGCGCGCGCCGGAAAAGGTGCTGGCGCTACGCGAGAGCGTCGCCGAAAAGGCGCCGGATCGGGTCGCCGCGCTGACGCGCGCTTTGGCGAAAGCCGCTCGGTTCGCGGCCGCGCCGGAAAACCGCACGGAAGTGGCCGCTATCCTCGCGAAGCCAGAATATGTCGGAGTCGACGCCGAGGTGATCCGGCGCACGCTCCAGGGACGCCTGAAGATCGCGCCAGACGGAGACGAACGGCAAAACTCCGACTATCTTATCATCGGAGAGGGTGCGGCGAACCGCCCCGACCCGAAGCAAGCCGCCTGGATTTATGCGCAAATGCTGCGCTGGGGACAGGCGAGACGCGCGGCCGAACTGCTGGCGGCCGCGCAACAAACCTTTCGCGCCGATCTTCACGATGCCGCCTTGGGAACCAACGTCGCGGCAACTCAACCCGAGGCCAAGGGCTTATGCGACCTTCCCTTTGATGACACGGACATCGGCGGCTATCTCTCCAGGTTCGCGATTGGCGGCAAATTGTAACGCCTTCGAAAATAGGCAGGAGCTGCTTTATCCGAAGACGGCGCGACAAAACCTGGATAGGCGTTCCAAGACGACCCCGGGCGCCGCCTCATTCATCCTCATCCCGCCCGCCGCGTCGGAATGGCAGGAAAGCCTGATATTCGGTGATCGAAGCCTCGACCGCCGCGCGCTCTCGCTCGACGAACTCAGCGATCGCGGCGCCAAAACGCGGATCGGCGAAGTCATGCGCCGAATAGGTAACGACCGGCCTGTAGCCTCGAGCCAGCTTGTGCTCGCCTTGCGCGCCCGCCTCGACGCGCTTGTAGCCATGGCGAATGGCGAACTCCATCGCCTGGTAATAGCAGACCTCGAAATGCAGGAACGGCCGCTCTTCCAGCGCGCCCCAGTTTCGGCCGTAAATGGCGTCGTCGCCAAGAAAATTGATCGCGCCGGCCACATAATCTCGGCCGCGCCGCGCCATCACCAGCAGAACGCGGTCGGCCATCGTCGCGCCGATAAGATCGAAGAATTCCCGGGTCAAATAGGGGCGACCCCATTTGCGCGAACCGGTGTCCATGTAGAAGCCGAAAAACGCGTCCCAATGCGAGGGGCCGATGTCGGCGCCGGTCAAGAGATCGATTGTCAAATCGTCACCCAGCGCCTCGCGCCGTTCGCGCTTGATGGCCTTGCGCTTGCGCGATGCAAGCGTCGCGAGAAAATCGTCAAAGCCGCGGTAATCTTCGTTGAGAAAATGGAACTGTTCGCCCGTTCGCACCGCGAAGCCGGCGTTTCGCAGCGCATCGGCGTCGGCTTGCGTCGCGAAGGTCACATGAATGGACGACGCGCCGCTCGTTTCGCGCAAAGCGCGCAGCGCCGCGACCAGCGCCTCGCGCGCGCCTGGGGGCGCGTTCCCCGCGACGAGCAGGCGCCGGCCTGTCACCGGGGTAAAGGGGATAGCGACCTGGATCTTGGGATAATACCGTCCGCCCATCTCCTCGTAGGCGCGCGCCCAGCCTTGGTCGAACACGTATTCGCCGAGGCTGTGCGCCTTCAGAAAGGCGGGCGTGGCGGCGACAAGACGGCCCTTCGCGTCCTCGACAAGCACATAAACGGGCGTCCACCCGCTACGCCCGCCGACCGATTTCGAACGCTCCAGCGCGAGAAGGAAGGCGCTGGAAACGAAGGGATTATATCGCTCGGCGGGGCTCTCGGTCTCGGCGAGCCCCGCGGGGTTGGCGCAAGCGTCCCACGCCTCGCTGTCGACAAGCGCGAGCGAGGGGACGAAGCGCACGGCGAAAGGAATTTCGGACATCGCGACCGAGGTTTCGAGACAGACTGGAACAGCCGCTTTGTATCACAAACGAAGGCCCATTCGCGCGGGGCAGTCCGAAGGCGGGATCCGGCGCTTTGGGTTCGCGAAAGCCGCTCTCGGTCGGTCTCTCCTTGTGATATATGAAACGCCGCGCGCGACACGTGGATTTCGCGCCCGCGCGCGACGGCTTCACAGTCCAGGAGATACCGGATCGACATGACCGCGACTTCGCCGCTGCTCCAACCCTATCGGCTCGGAGATCTCGAACTCCCCACCCGCGTCGTCATGGCGCCGCTGACGCGCAGCCGCGCGACGCACGACGCCAACGCGCCCACCGAACTGATGGCGGAATATTACCGCCAGCGCGCCGGCGCCGGACTCATTATCAGCGAAGCCTCGCAAATCTCCCAGCAGGGCCAGGGCTACATCTGGACGCCCGGTGTTTACACGCCGGCGCAGATCGCGGGCTGGCGCGAGATCACCGACGCTGTACGTGGCGCCGGTGGAAGGATTTTCATTCAGCTTTGGCACGTGGGCCGCGTATCACATGTCGCGCTGCAGCCCGGCGGCGCGGCGCCGGTGTCATCCTCGGCCATCGCCGCCAAAACCAGGACCATTCTCGACACCGGCTTTGTAGACGTATCGACCCCGCGCGCGCTGGACACAGGCGAAATTCAGGGCGTCGTCGCGGATTACGCGCGAGCAGCGCGCAACGCCAGGGTCGCGGGGTTCGACGGCGTGGAGATTCACGGCGCCAACGGCTATCTGATCGACCAATTTCTGCGCGATGGCGTCAACAAGCGCACGGATCGCTATGGCGGCTCGGTCGAGAACCGCGTCCGCTTCGCCCTCGAAGTCGTCGACGCGGTCTGCCGCGAATGGGATCCGTCCCGCGTCGGGATTCGCATCGCGCCAGTCAGCCCGGCCAATGACTGCGCCGACAGCGATCCCCAAACGACCTTCGGGCGTCTTGTCGAGAAGCTCGCCGCCGCGAGGATCGGTTTCATCCATGTCGTCGAGGGCGCGACGGGCGGCCCGCGCGACTACCTCCCGTTCGATTATCGCGCCTTGCGCGAGAGCTTCCCCGGAACCTACATCGCCAACAACGGCTATACGCGAACGAGCGCCGACGCCGCCATCGCGAACGGCGCGGCCGATCTCATCGCCTTCGGGCGCCCGTTCATCGCCAACCCCGATCTTGTCGAGCGCTTCAAAAAAGACGCGCCGCTCGCCGAGCCGGATCCAGCGACATTCTACGGCGGCGACGCACATGGCTATACGGATTATCCGGCGATGACAGAGTAATCCGGCGCGGGCGATCGGGCGATCGGCGCGATCTCGCCGTGACCGTCGCGCCGTCGCCCGGCATTGTTTCGGACTCGCGCCCTGAGACCGGGCCCTGAAACGCAGTCCCATGCCTCGCCGCGCCCTCCGCGGCTTCGCTTTATCGCGCTTGCGAGTCGGGCGCCGCGAAACGAGGTGGGGTCAAAAACACCCCCTCGATCAGCGTCTTCGCGGGTTCGGCGATGTGGGCGGCTCCCGCCGCGGCTAAAACAAGTGGTGACCCAACAGAAGAGGATCTTTGCGCATCGAATTATCCTTCACTGCTTGGGCTTGGGATACCGAGCGTCACAGACGAGTTCGTTCGCGCGCATCGCCTCGTCGTGGATGGATGTCGCCGTCGTGGTCGTCAACACGAACACCGGAAGCGCTTCGAGCAGCAGAGCTTGCCGCAGGGATTTTAGAAATTTGATGCCGTCAAGCCGAGGCATGTTGAGATCCAGAACCAACGCGTCCGGCAGCCTTTCGGTCAAATCCTGTCGCGACACGAGATAAAGCGCGTCGAGCCCGT
>JBAUVQ010000154.1:0-3786 GCA_049583305.1 Methylocystis sp. | reverse complement strand
GCTCTCATTCTCAACGAAAATGAAATGTTGGGGTGGCGACGGCCGGCTCCGGCCTCGGTCGATCCCAACAGGAAGATTTATTCCGGCTAAAGCGGGCCGCGCGATAAGCCGTCGGCTTCCATCAGCTCGAGCAGCATGCCTTCCCTTAGCCCGCGATCGGCGATGCGCGTGCGTTCGGCGGGAAAAACCTCGCGAATAGCCTCGAAGATGGCGCAGCCCGCGAGCACCAGATCGGCCCGCTGCGGGCCGATGCAGCCGTTGGCCACGCGTTCCTCGAAATCCATGGCGCGCAGCCTGGAGATCGCGCGCGACGCGTCCTCATTGGACATCCAGAGACCGTCGACGCGCCAGCGGTCGTAACGCTCGAGGCCCAGATGCACTCCCGCGAGGGTCGTGACCGTGCCCGAGGTGCCGAGCAAATGAAAGCGCGCGCAACGATGGCGTCGGGCCATCGCCCGCTCGAAAGGCGCCAAAGCGTCGCGAGCGTAGCGGGTCATCGCCTTGAACGCCTCCGCGCTCACGCTTTTGCCGCCAAAATGTTCGGCCAGCGAAACGACGCCGATTTCCAGCGAAGTCCAGTCACAGAGCTCCAGCTGACCGCCAGACGCGTTCAGCGGCCGCGCGAGCCACACAAGCTCGGTCGAACCGCCGCCGATGTCGAACAGCAGAACGCTGTCCGAATCCCGATCGACCAGGGCGCCGCAGCCCCGCGCCGCGAAACGCGCCTCCGTTTCGCGGTCGATGATTTCCAGTTGAAGCCCGGTTTGTTCGAGCACGCGCGCGATGAATTCGTCGCCATTGGCGGCTCCGCGGCAAGCCTGCGTCGCGACCAGACGCGCGCGCGTGACGCCGCGCGCCTGCATCTTGTCGCGACAGACTTCCAGCGCCTTGAGCGTCCGCTCGATCGCCTCGTCGCTGATCTTCCCATGGCGACCCAGCCCTTCGCCCAGCCTCACGATGCGGGAAAAAGCGTCCACCACGCGCAGCATTTCGGTGTCGCGCCGCCGCGGACGACGTTCGGGCTTGGCGATCAGCAAGCGGCAATTATTCGTCCCGAGATCGAGCGCGGCGTAGATATGTCCGCCGTCGCGAGCGCAGTGCGCGGGCGAGGACAAATCGAACCGCGGGACGGACGGCTGAATATCGCCCGCCGCCGCCGGCCCACCAAGGAGCGCGCGCTGCGCGGTCTCGACCACGCTCCCGCTTTCGCCGGGCTGATCCCTCCCGATCAAATCCTGCTCCCGCACCTTCACGAATTCCGTCGCGGCTCGATCGAAGCGTTTCGCCTCAATCGGCTCAATCTCCCTTCATGAAGCAACAAGGGCCTCACCGCAAGGTGATTTCAACGCCGTCGAGAGTGGCGGCGCCAAAGAGGGGCGCGATTAAATCCCGCCGATCGCTGTCCCCGTCAATCCTGCGACAGCCGCGCGCGGCCCGGCCCCACGGGGGCCGCGACCCTCCGTTCCGCCTCGTGCGGCTCCGACCGCGCGCGCCGCAGCGTCGCCTCCAGCAGCTCCGCGAATTTGTCGATGTCCGCCTCGTGAGTGCGGTGGTTGATGATCGCCGCGCGGATCGCCGGCGCGCCGTCGAGGAGCGTCAGCGATGGCGCCGCCTCGCCGCTCTCGTGCAATTCCATGACGATTTCCCGCGCCAACTCCCCGTTCGGGTCGTCCGCGACGCCGAAGCAGACGATGTTCAGCATCACCGGCGCGCGCATGACGAAGTTTTCCGACGCTCCGATGGCTTTTTCCAGTCGACGCGCCATTCGGCAGGTTTGCTCGATGCAGGCGCCGAGCCGTTCCGCTCCAAAGGTTTCGATGGTGAACCAGGTTTTCAGGGCGCGAAAGCCGCGTGACAGATCGGGGCCGAGATCGCACGGCCAGATCTCCCCGGCGGCGAGCCCGCGCGGCGCGCGCGACAGGTAGGCCGCGTCGGTCTTGAACGCGCGCCGGTGCACCTCGGGATCGCGCACCAGAAAGAAGCCCGCATCGTAAGGCACATGCAGCCATTTGTGAAAATCGAAGGCGATGCTGTCGG
This sequence comes from Methylocystis sp., assembly GCA_049583305.1. GTDB lineage: Bacteria > Pseudomonadota > Alphaproteobacteria > Rhizobiales > Beijerinckiaceae > Methylocystis. Next base: position 1,749 of record JBAUVQ010000154.1, on the reverse strand, counting down.
CGCGCTCCAGCCCCTTCACCAAAGGCTTGAGCGCCGGCGACAGGGCCGCGAGCGCGCCGAACGCGCCGTCGACGTGGAACCAGACGTCTTCCTCCCGCGCCACGTCGGCCAGGGCGTCGAGATCGTCGATGGCGCCCGTGTCCACGGTGCCAGCCGTGCCGACGATCATGAAGGGCGTGAATCCGGCCGCGCGGTCGGCGGCGATGGCGTGAACGAGGTTCTCGACGCGCATGGCGCGGCGTTCGTCGGACGGAATCAGGCGGAGATGCCGCGCCCCGAGGCCGGACAGCTCCATCGCTTGCCGCACGCAATTATGCACCTCGCGCGAGGCGTAGGCGACGAGCATCGAATCCAGCGCGTTGAGACCGTTGAGCCGGACATTCCTGTCGCCGGCGGCGTGTTCGCGCGCGACCAGCAGCGACAGGAAATTGGCCATCGACGCGCCGGTGACGAAAATCCCCGAGGCGTCCGGCGGAAAACCAAAGGCTTGCGCCATCCACAGCGCGATCTGCCGCTCCACGTCGAGCGCGATATGGTTGCGGCCGCCGCAGTTGGAGTCCAGCCCGGCCGCCAGCATCTCGCCGATCATGCCGACCGGCGTCCCCGCGCCCTGCACCCAGCCCATGAACAGCGGATGCGTGTTGCCGATCGCGAAGGGCTTGATGTAGCGGTCGAATTCGGTCAGCGCGGTTGCGAAATCCCGGCCTTCGAGCGGAAGAGGGCGGCGAAAGAAGGCTTTCGCCTCGTCGCTGGCCGCACGCCAGACGGGACGCTCGCGCACATCGCGAATGTGGTCGATCATCGCGTCCAGCGCGCCATGAGCCTGCGCGCGAAACGCTTCCCAGTCCGCCGGGTCGAGATCCAGTGGGCCGCGGTCTTTAAGGTCCGGCCTTTTGGGATCGCTCATGTTGCTTTCCCGGCCCAGGAGAGGGCGGGCGCCGTGAAGGCGGGTGATCTGTGCATTCGCCGCGCGTCTCCGGACCGGTCGTCGGTCTGGAATAGCGGGCTTTGCCCGAAAAAGGCAACATCTCCTCGCTTTTGAGGGCGAGCGATCGTTCGAAGGCGGCGCATTTCGCGCGGCGGTGAGGTAATAGAGGCGCTTGGCTCCGTCCCCAAACCCTCGCGATCCCCGCATGATTCTCACGCTCCTCGCTTTCGCCGGCCTCGCCGTCTGGCTCTATCTCGTTGCTTTTCATGGCGGCTTTTGGCGGCTCGGCGAACGCGACGATAATTTCGCGCCGCCGGGGGCGCCGGCGCCCACGGGGACCCAGGTAATCGCGATCATCCCCGCGCGCGATGAGGCGGATGTGATCGGAGAGTGCCTGTCGTCGCTGCTGACCCAAAAGTTTTCCGGACGGCTCGACATCGTGCTGGTCGACGACCAAAGCACGGACGGCACCGCCGAGGCCGCGAAAGCCAGCGCCGCGGCCCAAAACGCCGGCGAACGACTGACGGTGCTGACCTCGGACGGCCCCGCTTCCGGCTGGACCGGCAAGCTCGCGGCGATGCAGCGCGGCTTCGACCATGTCCAGCGTCTCGCCAAAGCCCCAGATTTCGTGCTGTTTTGCGACGCCGACATCGCCTTTGGCCCTGCGGCGCTGGAGCGTCTCGCGACGGGCGCCTTGGCGAGAAAAACCGTGCTCGCCTCGCTGATGGTCAAGCTGCGCTGCGAGAGCGCGGCCGAGCGCTGGTTCGTGCCCGCCTTCGTGTTTTTCTTTCAGATGCTCTACCCCTTCGCCAGGGTGAACG
>JBAUVQ010000153.1:0-3231 GCA_049583305.1 Methylocystis sp. | reverse complement strand
ACAGGTTCGTCCATTGTAGCGGCGTTCGCCCTTGCGACTGGTCAGGCTCAAGCGGACGATGTGTTATATAAGCGCGAGGCCCTTTGGAGGATCGTAAGCACGCAATGTGCTCCAGCGAGCCGAGCTGGAAATTTTCCGAGCCCCTGCCTCACCTTGAATAATGACGATGAAGCGGGATTCGCCATCCTGAAGGATAGGGTTGGCGCTGCTCAAGTACTCGTAATTCCGACAAAACAAATATCAGGCATTGAGAGCCCGGATAGCCGACAGGCTCCGGCCAAAAAATATTGGTCGGCGGCTTGGAACGCCAGATACTTTGTGTTCGGGTACCTGCAACGGGAAATCGCGCGAGACGAAGTGAGCCTGGCCGTGAATTCGCAACACGACCGAAGCCAAGACCAACTGCATATCCACATCGATTGCATCAAGCCGCAAGTTCGAGATCTGCTTCGCGGACATGTCGACGAGATCGGTTACTCCTGGGGGTTGCTGCCGTTTGAGGTCGACGGAAAAAAATACAACGCGCGACGGGTCGATGACGCAGATTTTAGCCGGACAAATCCAATCGCCCTAATTTCCGATGAGTTGCCCGACGCGGTCTCCGACATGGGGGCGGAAACAATTTTCGTCGCCGGGGCTAAATTTGGCGATGGCAAGGAGGGGTTTATATTGCTTGAGGATAGAGCGGGTCGGACGCCGCTGGACAATGCCCATGGCGAAGATCTTCAAGATCACGCGTGCGGCGTCGCTCACTAAGCGGTCGCGTGATCCATTCGCGCGCCCGCGAACGGGATCGGGATGGCTGGCCGCGCCCGTCGCCATCATTCTGTTCCGCCGTGATCCGATATGATAACCATGGAAAGCGGGGCGATCGGGGCGACGTTAAAATAAATGCTGTCGAATAAAGCCAAATATGGACTGAAGGCGCTCATTCATCTGGCCGGCGCCGAGGGGCAGTGCCTCGCCGGGGACATGGCGGCGGCGAACAATATTCCGCGCAAATTCCTCGACGCGATATTGGTGGAATTGCGCAACGCCGGCATTCTCAACAGCCGCAAGGGCAAGGGTGGCGGCTATCTACTGGCGCGGCCCGCCGAAAAAATCACCGTCGGGCAGATCATCCGCATTCTCGACGGCCCGCTCGCGCCCATCGCCTGCGCGAGCAAGACCGCCTATCAACGTTGCGCCGATTGCCCGGACGAGGCCGCTTGCGCGATCCGGGACATCATGCTCGACGTGCGCGACTCCATCGCCATGATCCTCGACCGAACCAGTATCGCCTCCCTGCGCCAGCGCGGACACAGGGAAGAGCAACTCTTGCGGTGAGGCGCTCGGCGAAAAGCGGCGGGGAGGGTGGCGGCCGCGCGTAGCATACTCCCGCTGGCGCCCACGCGCGCGAATCCCTATCTTTCGACTCGTCTTCTTCCAGGAATGCCGCCATGCCGCACCATCAGAATCCGTTGCTCGCCCAGTGGCTTGGGCCCTATGGCCTGCCGCCATTTGGAGCCGTCGCCGCCGCTCATTACCGCCCCGCCTTCGAAGAGGCGCTGGCGGAACATCGCGCGGAGATAGACCGCATCGCGCAAAACCCGTCGCCGCCGGATTTCGACAACACCATCGCCGCTCTCGAAGATTCGGGACGCCTGTCGCGACAGGTAGGCGCGGTGTTCTGGAATCTTTGTGGGACCGATTCGACGCCCGAGCTAGAGGAAATCGAGCGCGAAATCTCGGGCGTGCTCGCGCGGCACGCCAGCGAGACGTCGATGAACGCGGCGCTGTTCGCCCGGATCGACGCGCTATACGCGCGGCGCGGGGCGCTTGGACTGACCAATGAGCAATCGCGCGTGCTGGAGCTCACCCACAAGGACTTCATGCGCGCCGGCGCGCGGCTCGAAGGCGATCAGCGCGCGCGCATGACGGCCATCGTCGAACGGCTCGCGCGGCTTGGCGCCGCTTTTTCGCAAAATGTGCTTGCCGACGAATCCTCTTTCCTGCTGCTGCTGGATGAAGACGCGCTCGACGGCCTCTCGGAGAGTTTTCGCGCCTCCGCCGCGGCTCTTGCCACTGAGCGCGGCGCCAGCGGGAAATATGGCGTCTCGCTCTCGCGTTCCTCGGTCGAAGCGTTTTTGCAAGGGGCGGCGCGGCGCGATCTGCGCGAGGCGGCCTTCAGCGCTTGGGCGAGTAGAGGCGAGAACGGCGGAGAGACGGATAATCGCGCCATCATCGCTGAAATCCTGCAACTGCGACACGAACGCGCGCGGCTGCTCGGCTACGAGAATTTCGCCGCCTACAAGCTCGACGATACGATGGCGAAAACGCCCGAGGCGGTGCGTGCTCTTCTCGACGAGGTTTGGGCGGCGGCGCTCGAACAGGCGCGCAACGAGCGCGCCGCGCTGCAGGCGGCCATCGAAAAAGAAGGCGCGAATTTTCAGCTCACCGCCGCCGACTGGCGCTATTACGCCGAGCGCGCGCGCAAGGAGCGTTACGATCTCGATCAGGCCGAGGTCGCGCCCTATTTCCAGCTCGACAATATGATCGCCGCCGCCTTCCATGTGGCCGAGCGTCTCTTCGGGCTGCGCTTTGTCGAGCAACACGGGCTCGATCTTTATCATCCGGAAGTGCGCGCGTTCGAAGTCTTGAACGAGCGGGGCGAACATGTCGCGCTGTTTCTTGGCGATTATTTCGCAAGGCCCTCCAAGCGCGGCGGCGCCTGGATGTCGGAGTTCCGCGGCCAGGAAAAACTCGCCGGCGACGTTCGCCCCATCGTCGTCAATGTGATGAACTTCGCGAAAGGCGCGGCCGGCGCGCCGCAATTGATCAGCCTCGACGACGCGCACACATTGTTCCACGAGTTCGGCCATGCGCTGCATGGCATGTTGTCCGACGTCACCCATCCGCGCGTCGCGGGCACGAATGTCGCGCGCGATTTCGTCGAGCTTCCCTCGCAGCTGTATGAGCATTGGCTGCTGGAGCCCTATGTGCTGCGCCTTTTCGCGCTTCATGCCCAGACGGGCGAAGCCTTGCCGGAGGACATGCTGGCGCGCATTCTCGCGGCGCGCAATTTCAATCAGGGATTCGCGACGGTGGAGTTCTGCGCCTCGGCCTTCGTCGATCTCGATCTGCACGAGCACGACCAGGAGGGCGAGATAGACGTGGGCGTGCTCGAGCGGGCTAGCCTCGCGCGCATCGACATGCCGGGGGACATCATCATGCGCCACCGCGCGCCGCATT
>JBAUVQ010000152.1:0-5079 GCA_049583305.1 Methylocystis sp. | reverse complement strand
GCCTCATGTTACAAAGAGAAATTCAAATGAACGCCAATAAAAATAAGCTATGCAGATGAAAGTACAGAGCGATAGTTCTACCGTTCAAGCAAGCGGGTTTCGTCGCGCGGCTTCTTGGCGATCTTCTTCGCTTTTTTCTTGCGTTCTTTCGCGGGTTTCGTCTTCGGTTTCGCCTTATAGGCGAAGACCAAATCCACGATTGCGTCTAGCTCTTTCGGAGGTTTCAGCGGAGGCTCGGTCATTGGATCAGCGCCTTATATGTGAGTCGCTTCCCGGAAACGCCGTCAACGAAGCTATCGAGCCGAGTAAGCGTGTGGTTCTTCACGTTTCCTTCGTTCAGGCGAAAGGAAAATTCGTCGACGTAGCGATCAAGGTGCTTTGCGCTGGTGTGATGATACACCCCGATGATGCCGCGCTTGAGAACCGCGAAGACGCTTTCCATCCCGTTCGTAGTCACGTCGTCTCTGACGTATTCTCCCGCACTGTGATTGACCGAAGCGTGCTTGAAGCCAGAACCCTCGACGCCGACATATGCGCCAGCTTCATCGGTATGGATCGTCGCGCCCGGAGCGACGTGCTCATTGATCGCAGCTTGGATCGTCTTTTTGTCAGTGCTTGTGATCGTCATAGCGCGGGTGCGCCCACCACGCTCGCGCATCCCGAGAACCGGCGTCTTGCCGATCGTGCCGCGACCCGCCTTGAGCTTCTTGGACTCATGCTTGTTCTTTTCTATCCCGCCAACGTAGGTTTCATCAATCTCGATTATGCCTTGAAGCTTCTCAAGATCAGAACCGCAAGCCTCGCGCAAACGATGCAGAACAAACCACGCCGATTTTTGCGTGATGCCGATTTCCTTCGCAAGCTGCATGGAGGAAATGCCCTTGCGCGCCGTAACAAGGAGATACATCGCGTAAATCCACTTGTGGAGCGGCACGTGGCTGCGTTCAAAGATGGTTCCGGTTCGCACCGTGAAGTCCTCTTTGCAGGCGTTGCAGCGATAATAGCCATCCTTGCGCGCGGTGATGCGCTCGCCAAGGCCGCAGGTGGGGCAACGCGGTCCATTCGGCCAAAGCCGGCCTTCGAGATACACCCGCGCGGTTTCCTGATCGGGGAACATTTCGAAGAGCTGGAAGGTGGAAATGGTGCTCTTGGACATCGGTCTCTATCCCTTGGATTCTCGGGAAATCCTACCGCGCGAAGCCAAGGGAGTCAAGTATATAATTCCCTAAAATTGGGGCTGGGTAATTACCCGCGCGGCCAAGTCGGCATGCCCGGCGGGCGAACACGACAAATCAAAAGCGTCGATCATTCGGCCAATGCGCCGGCGGTCACGTTCGAGATTGACCCAGCAAATGGTTCACCTCCAACTTGCCATTAGGTGATGTTCTGTTCCGTCTTGTATTTTTGTGCTGGGGCGATATCACTTCGCCCACACCTTGGGCGAACGAGATTTTAAGATTGATTTCGATTTCATCGACCGCATGTCTCGCATGGAAACCAACGGCGGCTCTGACGCCAAAAGGCCTCCCTTCGCTCACAAAGCTTCCAACTCTTGCGAAGATCCGCGTCCGCGAGAATTTTCGCTCGGCCATACCAGCCGAGCACGATCTCCTGGGCTTTAGCGGATCGCGCGCCGGCGGTTTCCTCGATCTCGTGCATCAAGCGTTCCGCGTTCACATGGGCGTCGGTTGCGCCTATGTCATTTTGAATCGTCAACCTGGGACTGACGCGGGCCGCCGTCGTGGCAAGGCCAGGATGACCGAACGCCAAGGGAGCGGTTCGGTTGAGGCCACGCATGAAAGCCGCGACTCGCCCCCGATCGTCGGGACCGAGATGATGAAACTGCGCGCCGCCGATTACTTCGACCGCCGTCTCCGTCGCAACGCGATAGTTTGCCTTGTGCGCATCCATCACGAGAAGATGCAGGCTGTCTGCTCGACCAGACCGCGCCGAAGTCATGCGGGAGATTTCCTCGCGACGGATGACATCGTCGGCGGTGGGAAAACTCGCTCGCAAGTTCTCGAACCGGCGACGCAATGATTTTCCATCATCCGAATCGGCCGCTTCAATCGGCGCGAGCATCGTCGCGATTAAGTGACAGTCGATCTAGCACTTGTTTGATATCAATGGACATTACCGCCCCATCCGCTTGCGCGTTACAAAATCAACGGCATAAGTTTCACCGCCAACCCGTAGATATGCGGTGAAGGCGTGTGGTTCTGGAATTTCCTCGATGGACTCCAGATATCCGTCGCGATTTGTCATAGTGAAGCGCTGCCACGCGCCGCAAGCGCGGACCGTTTCAATTTTGATCGCCCGTGCGTCCAGGGTCTGGCCCCTATCCGACCAAAGTCGGAAACGCGGCGGTAGGCCATCCTCGAAAATTTCAAGCGCCACGACCCCCGCGCTTGTGGTGATCTGACGCGCCGCGCGGCGGTCATTGGACCAGCCGCGGGCCGCCGCGCTCTGACTGTCTGGCTCGACATGAATGGTGATGGAGGCGTGTCCGAGTCGCTCCACGAGCGCGGTCTCGATCCGGTCGCAGAGCGCGTGGGAATCATCCACGGTCATGCCGCCCGGCACCACGAGATGGAACTCCACGAAGGTCATGTCGCCAGCGACTCGGGTTCGGACATCATGCGCTTCGATCGCTTCGCCCCTGTTCTCCGAGATGATGCGCTTGATATCGGCCACCGTCTCAGGGTCCGATGCCTCGTCCATCAGCCCGCGCATGGACTCGCGCAGCATTTGTCCTCCGGACCAAAGAATGTTTATGGCGACCAATGACGCTAAAGCGGGGTCCAGACGCAGCCACCCCGTCACGGGAATGAGCGCGAATCCGACGAGAATGCCGCCGGATGTCCATACGTCCGTCATGATGTGCTTGCCGCTCGCCGCCAGCGCGGGGGAGCGCCATAGGCGTCCCACGTGGATCAGGAACAGCGCCCAAAGCAAATTCGCCACGCCGGAAGCGCCATTGAGCAAGACGCCCAACAGCGGCGTCTCGGGGGCGTGGGGATACAGCCAGCCGAACCAGGCCTCTCGGGCGACGGCGAAGGCTGTCGCCACCACCATGAACGCTTCGACGGCGGCGCTGATATACTCTGCTTTCTGGTGGCCATAGGGATGGTTCGCATCGGCCGGCTGTTCGCTGAACCAGAGCGCGATCAGCGCCGTGAGCGCGCCGACCACGTTAATCGTCGTTTCCAGCGCGTCCGAATAAAGCGCGACGCTGCCGGTGACCCACCAAGCGGCGACTTTCAGGCCCAGAACAGTTGCGCTGACGCCGAGACCGCCCCATGCTGCTTTCATCGTGCGTGTCATCGAAATCAAGCCGCTCCCTGCTCTGTCATGCTTGATCCGTTGCAAACGGTCGCCGCATATTAACCGCCGGCGGGAATGATCGAAAACATCCGTGTTTTTTCGTCGTACGAGTATAGTTCGGCATAGCGGCCCCATGCGGTCGCGGCGCGCAATGTCTGTTCGGCGTCAACTGCGGTCAGGTGATCATCGAGTTCGATCTCAAATCTCGCCGAGGGGGCTCCATGACTTTCGCGCTCCTGGAGAACGCGGCGCATGTGCGCCGTCAACGGAACGAACCGCGGCAGATGCTCCTTGAACAATCGCTTGCGCTCGTCGGCGCCGCCATGGACAAAGGCGCGACCGGCGGCTGTGAGCTTCAATGCGCCGTCGCCCAATTCGACGAATTCCAGAATGTGAAGCGCTTCGACTGATGGAAACAAGTCGTCGATCTCCAAGCCATGCGATCGCGCGAACTCCGCCAGATTGGCGCGGCCGCCATAGGGTCGCGCCGCCAGGGTTTCCAACAGCCCGCTCATCTTGTTAACCGAGGCGCGCGGCAGGGGTTGCACAAGCCCCCCCGTGAACACGCTTCAGCGCGCTGATCGATTCGACCGCGCGGGCGGTGAGCATCGAATATATTTCATCCATGATCGCCCGGAATTCTTCGTCCAGCCTATTGCGGGGATGCAATAGAGAAACGGAAATCTCAGCGGCGATGCGACCCGGGTTGGAGGAAAACACGAGAATTTTGTCGCACATCAGAACGGCTTCCTCGATATTATGCGTGACCATCAAAACGGATTTGGTGGGAATCAGATGTTCTGTCCACAAATCGAGGAAATCCGTGCGAAGAGTCTCCGCGGTCAGAACGTCGAGTGATGAAAAAGGTTCGTCCATCAACAGAAGAATTGGATTAATTACGATCGCCCTGGCGAATCCGACGCGCTGACGCATGCCGCCGGACAATTCGCGAGGATAGGCGGACTGGAAGCCGTCGAGGCCGATCAGATCGATCGCCTGCATGGCTCTCGCGCGAACCTCGGCGTGAGCCAGCCCCAAGGCGTCCAATCCGGCTTCGACGTTTTCGAGAACATTCAGCCAGGGAAAGAGAGCGAAAGTCTGGAAGACGATCGCGATGCCGTCCGCGGGACCGTTCAAAGGCGTCGCGCGGTAAAGGACTTGCCCCGCGGTGGGTGTTATCAACCCGCCGGCGATGCCAACAGCGTCGATTTTCCCGAGCCGGAGCGCCCCAGCAACCCAAGGATTTCGCCCTCGCGCAAGCAAATGTCTATGTCCGATAGGACCGCCAGCGGCTCCCCCGACGGCTTCGCGAAGGCCTTGCAAATATGCTGGAGTTCGAGAACTGGCGACGTGTCGGATTCGGTCATGGGATGTCTCAATCCAGTCGGGTTCGACGCTCGGCCAAGGCATAGAGCGGGCGCCAAAACAAGCGGTTCATCGCGACCACCATCGTCGACATCACCGCGATCCCTAGGGCGGGATGTGTTTGTTCGGAATCGATTAGGGATTCCCGAATCGCGCGTCATCTGATTCAAACTTCACGCCGGGACTGGGAGGCCGGGGTGGATGTCGCGACCACTTTCCAACGATCTTCGCGAGCGAGCGATGGCTCGCGTTGCGGCGGGTGAGCCGATCCGAGCGATCGCGGCGGCGCTGTCGATCAGCCCGTCCTGCGTGTCGAAATGGTCTCGGCGATTGCGCGAGACCGGCAGCGTGGCGCCGGCGAAAATCGGCGGCCACAAGCCGCGCGTGCTG
>JBAUVQ010000151.1:0-1668 GCA_049583305.1 Methylocystis sp. | reverse complement strand
GCGGCGGCAAGCAGGTGCGCCGTCCCTGGCTCGGCGCGACGCTGCAAACCCTATCGCAGGAAATCGCCGAGAGTCTCGGGCTGGAGCGCCCCACCGGCGCGTTGCTCGCCGATCTCGACCCCAAGGGGCCGGCGGCGGAAGCCGGCCTCAAACGGGGCGATGTGATCGTTTCGGTCGACGGCCAGATCGCGGACGATCCCGAGGCGGTCGGCTACCGGCTCGCGACAAAGCCGCTTGGCGGCGTGGCGAGCCTTGGCGTGTTGCGCGGCGGAAAGAAGATCGTCGCGCCGATGAAGCTCGTCGCCGCGCCCGAAATCCCGCCGCGCGATCCCGTTAAACTCAACGGCCAAAACCCCTTCGCTGGCGCGACGTTCGAGAACATGTCGCCGGCGGTGGCCGAGGAACTCTCCGTCCAGGGCGTTTCGACCGGCGTGGTGGCTGCCGAAATCGAGGACGGCTCGGTGGCGCAGCGGCTCAATCTGCAAAAAGGCGACGTGATCATTTCCATCAACGACAAGAAAATCGCCACGACGCGCGATCTCGAACAGGTCACGAGCGCAAAGACCTATTACTGGAAGATCACCGTGGGACGCGGCGGGCAGGTGTTCACGACGGTGATCGGGGGCTAAACGGCCTTTCGAATCGGCGTGATCATTAAATAAACCCGCTCGTTATATTCACCGTCAGCCCCATGATCGCCAGATTATAGAAAAACGAGAGCGTGCCATGCACCGCCGTAAGGATGCGCATGGCGCGCGAGGTGGTGCAGACATCGGCCGTCTGCGACGCGAGCCCGATCACATAGGCGTAATAAAGGAAATCGACATAGCTCGGCTGCTCGCCGCCGGGAAAGCTCAGACCGCCGCGTTCCTCCGGCTTCTTGTCGGGACAGGCCTCGCATTCGTCGTAATATTCATGCGCGTAATGGAAAGCGAAGGTCAGATGCATGAACATCCAACTGTCGACCACGGTCAGAATCGTCAGCCCGAGATGCCAAGCCTTCGCCCAGCCCTCCATATTCTTGACCGGGCCAAGCTCTAACACGATCGCGCCGATCGAGGCGCAAGCCGTGCCGATCGCCAGCAGCAGGATGACGAGGCGCCCCTCGTCCTGAAACCGCGCTCGGCGGCGCACGGTCTCGTGATCCGACTGGGCGACGAGATTCGCCGAGGCGACAAGATATGAAAGAACCGCGATATTCCAGGCGATCAGCGCCCGCGTCGCGGCGCGCATATGTTCCGGCAAGAGAAGGCCCACGGCGCAGCCCAGGAGAGCGCAAACGAACAGGCGCGGCCGCGCCAAAATGACGCGAAACGGCTTTAGCAGCGCCGATTTTCTTTCGCGCCGGCGGCGGAGCGGCTGGTCCGTCATGGCCTATCCGATCAGTTGTTGCGCTAATTAGTTGTTGCGCCAGGCGACGAAGCGCGCCGCTTCCTTCAGCGTCTCGGTCGCCGCCCCTAATCCCGTCTCGTCGAGCGCGGCGATCGCCTCTTCGACCAGCGAATCGCGGCGGGCGCGGGCGGCATCCAGCCCCAGCAATCCGACCAGAGTCGCCTTGCCGCGTTCGGCGTCCTTGCCGGCGCGCTTGCCGAGCGCCGCCGTGTCGCCGGCCGCGTCCAGAATATCGTCGGCGACCTGAAACGCCGCGCCGAGCGCCGAGCCATAGCG
>JBAUVQ010000150.1:0-1835 GCA_049583305.1 Methylocystis sp. | reverse complement strand
CGATCGCGGTGGGGCTGGGGGTGTTCAAGCCGGCGCCGCCGCCAAGGGACGCGATGGCGACGTTGAAGGCGATGTTTCCGGAGGGGAAGATTTAGGGATGCGCGGTCCGTGCCAGCGCGATCACCGCGCCGAGGATGATCACCGTCTGAAAGCCAATCGTGCCGAACATCCATTTGATGATTTCGGATTTGGCGGATTCGATCTCGATTTTCAGATCGGCCTTCGTGGCGAGGTCGTCGTGCAGAGCGTCGGCGATGGCCGAGGCAAAACCTTCCGCCTGCTCGGTGGTTAGATGGGCCTTTTCTTTTAGCGCTTGGGCGAATTTCAATGTGTCGAAGGCGATCGTCGTCATGGTTTTGGCTCCCGCCTCTAAATAACACAGACTCGCCCAAGGCGCACTTCCCGGTCGCGCCGGCCCTCAACCCGCGTGCTTCTTCACCCAGGCGACATAGTGGTCCATCCAGGCCTGCACGAACTGCCGGTTGGCGGGGCCGATCTCGCCGTCAGCGTCGAACAGGCCTTCCTTCGCCTGGATGAAAGCCTCGGGCTGGCCGAGCGTCGGCGCGTCGAGATAGGCGAGCATGTTGCGCAAATGCTGCTGCGCGATCGCCGTGCCGATCGGGCCGACCGAGACGCCGATGACGCCGGCGGGCTTGCCCGCGAAGGAGTTGGCGCCATAGGGGCGCGACGCATTGTCGATCGCGTTTTTGAGCACGCCGGGAACCGAGCGATTATATTCCGGCGTCACGAACAGAACGCCCTTGGCGGCGCTGATCTCGCCCTTGAGCCGCTTCACGGAGGCGGCCTGGTCCGCGTCGTCGTCTTGATTGTAGAGTGGCAGATCGCCGATTTGCGCCTGTTGGAGGGCAAACTCCGGCGGCGCCAGTTTCGCCAGGGCGTTCGCCAGTTGGCGGTTGTAAGAGTCGCGGCGAAGGCTGCCGACCAGCACGAGGATTGGATAAGGGCTCATATCAATCGTCTCCGAAATTCGAGAACGAGCGGACGCATCAAAAGGGTAAATATTGTTCGGCCGCCGCGAAAGGCCAGCCGCCGCTTCCCGGCGTCAATCGCAGCCCGCGCCGACGCTCCGCCAATCGGACCAAATGCGCCGCCGCGCCTCGTCCAGCGCGAGGCGGCCGTCGCACACCGCGCGCGCGAGGCAGGCTTCCTTGCGGTCTTTTTCGCTCGCCTCGTCCCAGGGCTGCAGCTCCAGATTGGCGGGATCGTAAGGCGCGCCGCCGAGGCTCAAGGGAACGCGGTGATCGAGCTCGAAATCGCCGAGCATATCGTGCGGAATCTCCATTTCGCGGACCAGCGCGATCTTCACGCGCCGCGCGTAGGACGACGGCGGCCGCGCACCCCTGGTCCAGCCGGGAACGCAGATCGTCGTCCCGATGGTATCCTGCGTCACGGCCGGATTATGCAAGGGATATGCACGCATGGATTGTGAGCGAGCTGGGCTCGCGAATAACGCGATTAGCAGCAATAATATAGGCATATGCGCGACACCGGCGTTTTGGCGAATCATTGCGTCAGCGCATGAATACAAACTTAGGGTTGCAAAAGTTCAAACAGAGAACATAAAATTCGCGCCAGTTCCGGCGCGGCTCAAATTGGGAAAAACCGTCCATGGCCGACGATGTGACGATCCGCTTTAGCGCCGATGCCGACGATTTGCAGGACGGTCTCGCCGATGTGCGCGGCGCTGTCGGCTCGGTGACGCCGGACCTCAAAAAGCTCTCGGAAAGCGTCAGCGACGCCGCGCAAAAAACCGCGCCGGCGACGGCGGCTTTTTCGCGCATGTCGCTCGCCATCGGCGACGGACTGACTGGCGC
>JBAUVQ010000149.1:0-2777 GCA_049583305.1 Methylocystis sp. | reverse complement strand
GGCCCGGTTCGGACCGCGACGGCTCGCGCCGCGCGACCGGCGAACGAGAGCTGCTTTTTCCTGTCGTTCCTCTTTGGGTGCGACTCGTCGAGCGGGGCGGGTGTCAGGACGGCGCGAGCCCCGCGCGGGCCCGTCGCCTCCGACAACAACAGCGCCGACATTCCTTCGCCGACTTATTCGTCGAACGACACGTCCTCGTCGGATATGGCCGCGCAAATGGCCGCCTCCAATAGCGAGGCCGCCACCAATCAGGCGGTCGCCGCCGCCCAGGACATGAACAACGCCGCCCAGGCCGCGGCCACGCTAACCGAAACACAGGCGAACAACGCCCCGCCTCCGATGTAGCTCCAGGCCGCGAACGCGGGGCGAGGCCAGCGCTTCGCCCCGCGCTGGAAAACCGCTTCCGCAGACCTGAATCGCCAGTCCGTTCACTTGAATCCGACAAGACTGGAAAGGTCCAGCAATGGGTTGAAGCCTCGCATGTCGCTGGTGAGCTCGAGCGGGGAATCGAAGCGCGCCTTCTGCAAAAAAACCAAAGCCTCGTCGATCAGCGCGACGCGTTCCGTGAGAAAGGCGATTTGCTTTTCGCAGGAGGAGATGCGGCTGGCGATGACGGGTTGCATGAGATTTTCGCCTTCCATCACCAGGAAGCGATCCTCCAGCCAGCGGGCGTTGTCGCGGGCCATTTCGAACTGGCCCTTTTGAACGAAGAGTTCCACGCGTCCTTCGGACAGAACCTCCGTCATCAGGCGGATCAGGTCGGCGTTTCGGCGGACTTGCGGAACCTTTCCCAGCCTGACCAGCGCCTGATCCAGCCCGAACGACAACACCTCGATGATTTTCGCGCGGCGCGGATCGGCGGCGGGATCGCCAACATCGCCCGTCTCGTCATAGCGGCGTCGGCGGATCGGGTCCGAAAGAATGTCATAGGCGGATTTCAGCTCCTCGAAGGCCTCGGCGGAGCCGCCGCCGTCCGGATGGGCGTTTCGAACCTTCTTGCGGAACGCGCGCCGGATGGTCGCGAGATCCGCGTCGCGCGCCACTCCCAACACCGCGTATAAGTCACTCATGATTGCGGTCGCCTTGATCGAGATTCGCGCGCCGGGCCGGAGGAAGAAGGCGAACCGCGCCGCCGCGTGGATGTCCCGGCAATACCGTTAATGTCTTGGCGGAGGCGGATCAATCGCCCTTCGTTCTCCCTAAACTCTGGTTCGCGTCGCGCGCGAGGCGATCGACCGCGCCGCTCGATAACCTAATCGCGCAATTAGGAAGATTCCCGCCCTCCCGCTCTTCGTCCGGTTGGTGTATTGCTCCGGGCGTCTCGCCCCGCGCGACCGCCGGCCCTTCGCCAAAGGGTCGAAGCGGGCGAGAACCACACGTATAACGGGCGGCGGAATTCCGGCCGACCCGCGAATAGTTGCGAACAGCTGGAGGAGAGACCATGAGCCGGGACGCCAGAGTCACTTTCGTGCAAGACAGGTTGGACGCGGCGCGCCGCGAGATCAAGGCCGCCGTCATCGATTTCGACGTGCCCGACGAAAAGCTGTTGGAACTGCGAGCCAACGCCCGCGCCGCTTATCAGGAACTGCGCGCGATGGACGCCAGATTGCTGAACAAGGGCATTCTGTCGCTGTTCAAGTTTTGGTGAGCGCGGAGCCGGTGGCGCGGCGCTCACCACCGGCCGTGCTCAAGCCACGGTCTTGGCGAAGCCTTCGCGGATTTCCGCTTCCTTGAGCTTGCGGCCGATGAACACCAGCCTTGAACTGCGTTGTTCGTCCTCGCGCCAGTCGCGTTGCAGGTCGCCGTCCAGGATCATGTGCACGCCCTGAAACACGAAGCGGCGCGGCTCGTCCTTGAACGCGACGATGCCCTTGCAGCGCAGAATGTCTGGACCGTCGCGCTGCGTCAGCTCGTTGAGCCACGGCACGAAGCGCGCGGGGTCGACCTCGCCCTCGTGCCGGATCGCCACGGACTGCATGTCCTCGTCGTGAATGGCCTTGAGCGGCGCGTGCTCCTCGTGGTGGTGATGATGCTCGTGATCGTGGCCGCAATCGGGCGCGCAATTGGCGCCCTGATTGTGCTCGTGGCCATGATGATGATCGTGATGGGTGTGATGATGATCGTGGTCGTCGTGTTCTTCCGCGTGAAGAAAATTCGGCTCGATCTCCAAAATGCGCTCGAGGTCAAAGGCGTTCCGCTCCAGCACCGCGGCTAGCGGCACGTTAGCCCTGACAGCCCGATGCAGCTTGGCGTAGGGGTTGATGCCCCTGATGCGCGACTCGACCTCGGCCAGCTCGGCGGGCGAGACCAGATCGGTCTTGTTCAGCACGATCACGTCGGCGAAGGCGATCTGATTCTTGGCTTCCGGCGCGTCTTTTAGGCGGTCCAGCAGCCATTTGGCGTCGGCCAGCGTCACCACCGCGTCGAGCCGGGCCGCGTCCTTCACGTCGGCGTCGACGAAAAAGGTTTGCGCGACGGGCGCCGGGTCGGCGAGGCCGGTGGTCTCGACAATGATCGCGTCGAACTTGCCGCGCCGGCGCATCAGCCCCTCGATGATGCGAATGAGATCGCCGCGCACGGTGCAGCAGATGCAGCCGTTGTTCATCTCGAAGATTTCCTCGTCGGCGCCGACGACGAGATCATTGTCGATGCCGATTTCCCCGAACTCGTTGACGATGACCGCGTAGCGGCGGCCATGCTGCTCGGTGAGGATGCGGTTCAGCAACGTCGTCTTACCGGCGCCGAGATAGCCGGTGATGACGGTGACGGGAATTTTG
>JBAUVQ010000148.1:0-2071 GCA_049583305.1 Methylocystis sp. | reverse complement strand
GATGCGGGCGGGGTCGAGTCCGTGCCGCGCGCCGATGGCTTCGCGCGGCAGGCGGGACGAGCCCTCGGGATAATCGGCGGCGCGCTCCAGGCTCTTGCGCGCGGCCTCGATGGCGTGGGGCGAGGGGCCGAGCGGCGTCTCGTTGGCCGAGAGCTTGAACACGCGCTGGCCCGGCGCCGCCGCGCTCGCGCTCTTGCCGGGAACATAGGGGGTGATGGCCATCACGCTCGCGCGCGGGACGGGGTTGGTCATTCGGTCAGCTCCGGGTCGGCGCGCCCCCACCCCAACCCTCCCCCGCTTCGCGGGAGAGGGGGCGGGTTGCGTCCTTCATGAAGACCGTACGTCATGCGGGAAGGGCGCGTCCCCTCTCCCGCTTTAGCGGGGGAGGGTCAGGGTGGGGGCCTTTGGTTTTCAGTCTAGTCGACGCATGGCACTACCCCTTCGGCGCGAACACGCCGGCGCGGGCCTCGTTCATCTCGAAGCGCGTCGCGTGGCCGCCGATCGTCTCGACGATGGGGCCCTCGACGCCGCAGGCGCGCAATTCGCGCAACAGCGCTTCGCCGCCGCTCGCGACGGGCGCGGCGACCAGCAGCGCGTGGCCGCCGCTTTTGGGCGCGCTGGCGAGGATCTCGCCTTCCACCGTCGCGACCGCCGCTGGCACGCCATGCGCCCAGCGCGGCAGAGTCACGGCGTAAAGCGCGATGTCCTGCGCGAAAAAATCGGCGGCGGGCTTGGCGATGACGAACACCGGCAGACCCGCCGGGTGATCGGGCCGCTCGACGAAAGGCAGCCGCGCGATGATCTTTGGCGCGTTCTCGCCGACGAGGCGCAGCCACCACGCGCCGTCGCCGGAGCCTCCGAGCGAGCGCAGCACGCCGAGGTCGCCGGTCGAGGCGCTCACCGCGTCGACGACCGCGAGCGCGCCGTGATGCGGCACGTAAGGCACGGTGAAGCCGAAATGAAAACGCGCGCTGTCGCGCATCTGCGCGTCGCCGCCGGAATCGTCGGCGTGGACGGCGTAGGGCGCCTGGACGAAGGTGAAGGTCGAGACGATGACGCGCCAGATGCCCTCGACCGCGTCGAGCGGCAGCAGTCCGTGGTGGCGCTCGACCAGCGCGCGCATCATCCGCGCCTCGCGGTCGGGCCGAAAGGCGCAGCCGCCGCCTTGCGCGCGCTTCACCTCGATCAGCCGGTCGATGATCTCGCCGCGCTGCATCAACAGGCGGTGCATGGCGACATCGATGCGGTCGATCTCGCCGCGCAATTCGCCAAGCGCGTCGGCCGGGTTTTTTGACAAGGCGTCGTTTTGCATCGCGGGCTCTTAGGTTTCGCGCCTGTCTTAGGGCAGCGCGGCGCCGCGCGCAATCGCGGGCGCGACTTCCTTCTCCCGCTTGTGGGAGAAGGAAGAGACGCGCGGCCTCACTCAAACTTCGTCTGAAACTTGACGATCTCGCGGGCGAAGGGCGCGCGCGGCAAATAGCAAAAGGTGTTGGTGGCGACGACCGCCTCCTGGCAATGCGGATGGTCGGTGATCCACTCGTAGCCGAGCCCGTCCATGCAGGCCTTGATATTGTCGGGGATGACCTGGCCGTGCTTGCCGCGCTCCAGCGGATAAGCCTCCTCGACCCTATATTCGCAGTCGGTCACGTCGAGCCGGAGTCCGGCGAAATAGCGGCCGGAGCCGCTGCTGGTGAGGAACATCGCCTCGGTGGCGGTCAGAAAGGCGAGCCCGACCGCGAGGGCGAGCTTGGCGCGCAGCTGCGTCTTGAAGAAGTTGAGGTCGAGGAAGGACAAAAAGCCGAGCGCCACGAGCCCGCCGCCAACAAGCAGCGTGATCGGCGCGAAGAATGACGCCATGCCTTCGTTCATCGCCCTGCCCCGCTGGCTAAGCGCCGGAATAATGCAGATTAAAATGCAATGGGAAGAGGCGCAAGGCGGGGCAAGGGAATCCTTCTCCCGCTCGCGGGAGAAGGTGGCCCGGCGTAGCCGGGTCGGATGAGGGGCGCCGAGGTTTCCGCGAACTTTCGCGCTATGCAATTCCCCGCCGACTTGCGATGACTCTCCCATGACG
>JBAUVQ010000147.1:0-4937 GCA_049583305.1 Methylocystis sp. | reverse complement strand
AGCTACCGCCGCGTTCCATAATGAGCGTTACGCGCCCTTGCAAAAGGTAGAGCTTTTGCAAGCCAGTCAAAATTGAGGAGCTTGGGCGTCCCCGCGCCTTGCGCGGTCGGGCTGTCGTGAATGGAGTCGCGTCGCCCCTCTGCCCCAAGGGGCTTTCGTCGCTGGCGCGATGCTATATCGTGGCGGACAAAGACCAATATGGCGCGGGCAAATCACCCGCCGTGATTCGCGAGCGCGCCCTTGTTCGCGTGGAATGACAAGCCGCGGGCGCGGGCGACGAGACGCTTGCGGAAGGAGGCTCTGCATGAATGAAGGAGCTACAAGCCTCCTATGGTCTTTAGTCAGGGGAGTAGTCACCGTCGTTCTGCTGTGCGCGTTGTTCCTCGTCATCGCGACGGTGCTGCAGATGGTCGCGTTGGTGGTGCTGCCATGATGCCGAATCACCGGCTCTTGTTGGCGGCTTTAAACGTCGTAATTCGACGCCGCTCGCACTTGCAGGCAAAGGACGGTAAGCCAAACGCGCCGCCGCCGCCATCATACGTCGCGACCTCGATATGCCCGCCACCGCCGACGGCAAGCCCGGCGTCTATTGCCGCGCGTCGGTCGATCCTTCGGTCGCGTGAAACGTCGACGTGGCGTCATCCGGCGTCAGCGGCGCGACGACGAAATCGACGAACACGACAATCGGCGCCAGCGCCACAGGACCTCGAAAGCGCCGCGAAAGAGCGCGCCGAGGATTCCAGGGCACAGGATGGCGAGCAAGATCAAGATCAGCAAAAACGCGATCATCGCCCCCCGCGTCCTTCCCGCCAGCCCGGCGATTTGCGCGCGGTTAATCCAATCGACAAGCTCGTCGCGATGACTCACGGGCTCATGATTCGCGCGATCAAGATATCGCCACGCATCGGCGTTGCTCAAGCCGCCCGCGAGGATAGAGCCATCGCCGGCGATGATTCGTCATGCGCCATCGGCGCTGGGCTCCATCGTGCGCTCGAATCTGCCGGCGCGATCTTCGTCGACGAGAAGGGGAAGGCAAAGGGCAACGCCCTGTCATCAAGTTCGGCAGATTTTCAGGATTGAATGAAGTGGGGCGTCGGCTATTTTCACGAAGGGTAAAACGAAGGGGAGACGATCATGGAGCTTTGCGACAAGCCGGCCGCCGAGATGGCTTTCTCCGAAATAGCGAGTTGTTCGTGGGACAAGGGAGCCAAAGCTCTCTCGGTTGCCTACCATACCCCGGGTTCCGCCACCATCAACGATTGGGTTTGGGCCTTTCTCGCAGCTCTTATCCTTTTGAATATTTTTCTGTTTCTCGTCGGGATTCTCTTGCCGCGACGATGATGAAGCTGGCGAAAAATCTCTCTGAAACTAACGGCTGGAGTCTGTCGAGCAGGTGGCTAGGCTGTCGCGCGGACATGACCTCGCCAAGGCGATGCAATATATGCTGAAGCATTGGCCGGCCTTCACGCTGTTCCTTGACGACGGGCGCGTTTGCCTCTCGAATAATGTGGCCTAGCGCGGACTGCGCGGAATCGCTCTTGGCCGCAAATCCTGGCTGTTCCGCGGTTCCACCGCGGGGGTGAGCGCGCCGCCGCCATGCATAGCCTCATCGTCATCGCCAAAATGAACGGCGTCGATCCGCAGGCGTGGCTCGCCGACGTTCTGACGCGCATCGCCGCGCATCCGGCTCATCGGCTCGACGAGTTGCTTCCCTGGAACTGGCGGCTAAAGGCTCGGATCAACGGTCCACCGCGAGGCTTCCGGCGGTTGGTGAGAGGCGCCGCGCTAACTGAGTGGTTCGCTACAGCCCTAACTTATCGAGCGTGATCGGCAGGTCGCGGACGCGCTTTCCCGTCGCATGGTAGACCGCGTTGGCGATCGCCGCCGCGACGCCAACAATGCCGATCTCGCCGAGCCCCTTGACGCCCAATGGATTGCTGTCGTCGGGCTCGTCGACGAAGATGACCCTGATGTCGTGGATGTCCGCGTTCACTGGCACATGATATTCCGCGATGTTGGCATTCATGATTCGACCAACGCCGTGATCGATCAACGTCTCCTCGTGCAGCGCCATGCCGATGCCCCAGACCACGCCGCCCAGGATCTGGCTGTTCGCGGTCTTGGTGTTCAGGATACGCCCCGCGGCAATCGCGCTCACGACGCGCGTGA
This sequence comes from Methylocystis sp., assembly GCA_049583305.1. Classification (GTDB taxonomy): domain Bacteria; phylum Pseudomonadota; class Alphaproteobacteria; order Rhizobiales; family Beijerinckiaceae; genus Methylocystis. The sequence continues at coordinate 2,768 of JBAUVQ010000147.1, read as the reverse complement.
CTCGGATCACCCCGAGCTGCTCGTCGACTTTCACCTCGGCGAAGATTGCTGAGTGCGTGTTGTGCGCGCGCGCGACATCATTGCTGGGGTTGTAAGTTTTCTCCTGTTCGATGCGGTCCACGGCGCTGTGCCGCATGGCGCCCGTTATCGACACCGATCGCGACGGGTCGCCCTTGCTCATCAGCTTACCGTCGGCGAGCGTGACTTCGCCGGGCGCTATGTTCGCGAGTGGCGAGCCCGGCATCTGTTTGGCCAGACGCCACAGCTCGTCGCGGATTGCGTCGGCTGCCATTGCGATCCCATTGGATACCGAAGCCGCAATCCATGATCCGCCTTCGACCGGCGATTGCGGCAGACTCGAGTCGCCGAGGTTGATGCTGATGTTTTGGAGCGGCAGCCCAAGCATGTCCGCCGCGACCTGCGCCATGATGGTGTAGCTGCCCGTGCCAATATCGGACGTGGCGCACGCGACCTCCGCATGGCCGTTGGCGCTTAACGCGATACGCACGGTGATCGGCATTTGCAACGCCTCCCACACGCCGGTCGCCATGCCCCAGCCGACCAGGTCGCCGGCGTCCCGCATCGAGCGCGCCTCGGGATCGCGTTTCTCCCAGCCGAACGCCACGGCGCCCTGGCGGTAGCATTCGCGCAGCGCTTTGCTGCCGAACGGCCGATCGGTGTTCTGATCGCGCTCGGAATAACATCGCAGACGGAGTTCGAGCGGATCGAGATTAAGCGCGACCGCTAGCTCGTCCATCGCGGATTCAAGCGCGAAGCAAGCGGTTGCGGCGCTTGGCGCGCGCATATCGCACGGGGTCGCGAGATCGAGCCGCGCGAGTTTGTGATTGTATCTCGCATTGGCGCATTTGTAGAGCGGGCCCGACCAGCCGGTCTCTTGCCGGAAGAAATCCTCGTATTGCGAGGTCACCGTGGTCGCGTCATGCATGATCGCGTCAAGAGTTCCGTCGGCGTTGGCGCCGAGCTCGATCCGCTGAATCATCGCGGGTCGGTAGCCCAGCACGTACATTTGCGGTCGCGTCAACACGACTCGGACCGATCGCCGCAGCATGCGCGCCGCCAGCACCGCCAGAACCACCTGAAACTGCGGGCGCAGGCCCGACCCGAATGCGCCGCCCACGAACGGCGACATGACACGCACATCCTCGGGCTTCATGCCGAACACGCTACACAGATAGCGCTGGACGTTCTGCACGCCTTGCGTCTTGTCATAGACCGTCAGCTTTCCGTCGCCATCGTAGATCACCGTCGAGGCATAGAGCTCCATCGGGTTGTGATGCTCGATCGGAACGTAATATTCGCCGGCGTGGCGCACCGCCGCGGCGGCGAGCGCCTGCTCGGGCCTACCGCGGGTCCTGGGCGGCGTGAACATCGCCTCGATTGGATTGCCTGGAGGGTTCACCGGAATGGCGGCCTCGCGCCGACGATACACATCCGTATTGTGCGCATCCGTCTCGTACTCCACCCGCACCAACGATGCTGCAAAACGCGCGATCTCCGACGTTTCGGCGACGACGAGCGCGATCGGCTGGCCGTTGAACATGATCCTGCCGTCATAGAGCGGCCGGAACGGCGATCCCGCGGGCGCGACATCATCCTTATAAGCCTGATCGTTGTCCGCCATCGTCGGACGATTCTCGTGCGTGAGCACGTCGAGTACGCCCTCGACGCGCAGGGCGTCGCTAAGATCGATGCGCGCGATGCGGCCCTTCGCGACTGTCGAGGTTACAACGCTGCCATGAACTAGGCCCGGCGCGTTGAACTCGGCGGCATATTTCGCGGCGCCGGTGACCTTCGCGAAGCCGTCGACGCGGGATGTGGGCGTGCCGATGTAATGCGCCATGTTCGTGCTCAGGCGATTTTCTTGGACGATTGCGACTGCGGCGTGCCGCGCGCGGCTTGCGTGAGCGCGCGCGAGATGCAGCGGCTCGCGAGATCGATCTTGAAGGTGTTGTGCGCGTAACCTTTGGCGTCGCGCAGCAGCACATCGGCCGCGTGAGCGAACGTCGCCGCAATGGCGCGTTGCCCGCGTAACGCGGCTTCGGCCCCTGGATCGCGCCAGGGCTTGTGTGCGACGCCCCCAAGCGCGAAGCGGCCTTCCTTGATAATGTCGCCATCGAGCTCGAGCCCGACCGCGACGGAAACGAGAGCGAATGCGTAGGAAAGCCGGTCGCGAATCTTCAGGTAGGTATAGTTCGTAGCGAAGCCTTGCGCCGGCAGCTCGACAGCGGTGATGATCTCGGCGGCGTCGAGGTTCGTGTCGCGCATCGGCATGTCGCCGGGTAAACGGTGGAACTCCTCGAAGGCGATCACGCGGTCGCCACGCGCGCTGCTAACATGGACCTTCGCCTCCAACAGCGCCAGCGCCACGCACATGTCGGACGGGTGCGTCGCGATGCAGGCTTCGCTGGCGCCGAGTATGGCGTGCATGCGATTCTGGCCGTCGACGGCGGAGCAGCCGCTGCCCGGCTCGCGCTTATTGCAGGGCGTCGCCGTATCGTAGAAGTAGTGGCAGCGTGTGCGCTGCAAGAGGTTGCCGCCCGTCGACGCCATATTGCGCAGTTGTTGCGAAGCGCCGGCCATGATCGCGCTGGCGAGAACCGGATAGCGCTCCGCTACGTCGGGGTGATAGGCGAGATCGGCGTTGCGCACCAGCGCTCCGATGCGAAGACCGCCGCCCGGCGTATTTTCAACCTGCTTCAGCGGTAGCCGCGTGATGTCAATTACTTTCGTCGGCCGTTCGACATCCA
>JBAUVQ010000146.1:0-2942 GCA_049583305.1 Methylocystis sp. | reverse complement strand
GGCTCGCCCTGCTCCCCTTTAGCCTTATCGAGCGCTTTTGATAATCCCCCGGCGCCCGACAATTTGACGCGCTACTTGCCGAACAGATCCTTCATGCGCGCGAAAAAGCCGGTCGATTCGGGGTGGGTGTGGTGCGAGGACTCCTGCTCGAATTCATTGAGCAGCTCGCGTTGGCGCTTGGTGAGATTTTGCGGCGTCTCGACGCTGATCTGGACGTGGAGATCGCCCTGGTCGCGCCCGCGCAGCACCGGCATTCCCTTGCCCTTCACCTTGATTTGGCGACCCGATTGCGCGCCCTCCGGCACCTTAAGCTTGCATTCGGAGCCGTCGATGGCGTGAACGGAGATTTCGCCGCCTATGGCCGCGCGCACCATCGAAATCGGGACGCGGCAATAGAGATCGGCGCCGTCGCGCTGGAAGAAGGCGTGCGGCTTGACCGATAGGAAAATATACAAGTCGCCGGGCGGACCGCCGCGCAGGCCGGCCTCGCCCTCGCCCGCGAGGCGGATGCGGGTGCCGTCCTCGACGCCCGCCGGCACGTTGACGGACAGCGTGCGCTCCAGCGTCTTGCGGCCGGAGCCGGCGCAGGACGGACAGGGGTTTTCGATGATCTCGCCGCGCCCCTGGCAGGTCGGGCAGGTCCGCTCGATGGCGAAGAACCCCTGCTGCGCGCGCACGCGTCCCTGGCCGGCGCAGGTCGCGCAGGTCTTGGGCTTCGAGCCCTTTTTGGCGCCGCCGCCGCCGCAGGCCTCGCAGGTCGCGGAGGTCGGCAGTTTTAGGGTCGCGGCCTTGCCGGTGTAGGCCTCCTCGAGCGTGATCTCCATGTTGTAGCGCAGATCGGAGCCGCGTTCGCGGCCATTGCCGCCCCCCCGCCCGCCGCGCCGCCCCATCACGTCGCCGAAAAGGTCCTCGAAAATATCGGCCATCGAGGCCCCGAAACCGTCGCCGCCAAAGCCGCCCGCCCCGCCGCCCTGCTCGAAGGCCGCGTGGCCCATGCGGTCGTAAGCGGCGCGTTTCTGCGCGTCCGACAGCGCCTGATAGGCTTCGTTGAGCTCCTTGAACCGCGCCTCGGCCGCTTTGTCGCCGGGATTGCGGTCGGGATGGCATTCCATCGCCGTCTTGCGGAAGGCGATCTTCATCTCGACGTCGGTCGCGGTCCTGGAAACGCCGAGAATTTCGTAATAGTCGCGCTTGGCCATGTTAGACGCCGTAAGTCCATCTCAAGAGATCGTGGTCGCCGGCGCGGTTTTCCGCGTCCGCCGGGATCGAACGCAGGCGATACACCAGTTCGGCGCCTGATGTAAGCACCGCGCTGGGCGACGTCGAGAGCCGTCTTTCAGCAAACGCGCCTTCGTCACGGCGTTATCGCGGTCGAGGTCAATACCGCGCCTTCGCGCCGCGTAAACCTATTTGAGGAGCATGGATGCCCTTTCCCGCGCGAGCGACGGAGGCGTTTAATTACCACCGCTCGGCGACGGCGGGCGCAAGTCGGCTTGCGCGGCGAGTTCGTCGCGGAGCGGTTTTAATCCGCGGATCAATTCGGGTAGCGCCATTCGCGCCGTCTCCCAAACTGTATCCAAATTCAGTTCGAAATAGCCATGCGCGATACGGTTGCGCATCGCTGTCATTTTTCGCCAAGGGGCTTCGGGATGGCGTTTCCAAAAGTCCGGATGCTCACGCGCCAGCCGCGCCGCCATCTCGCCGATGACGAGCAGATTCAAAATGACGGCTTGCTGCGTGCGTATATCATCGAGGAAATCCTCTTTCTCCATTCCTTCGAGGAACGAGACCGCCAATTCCGCGCTGTCGACCATATGGCCGATCAGGGCGAACGGCGTTTTGCCCGTCATATGGGCCGCGCCTCGGCCAAAACGCGCTCCCGAAAGTAGCGGGAGATGTCGCCGGGAGTCAGAAGATCGACGCGCACGCCAAGGATTTCCTCAAGCTCTATTTGCAGCCCGCCAAGATCGAACAGCGTCGCGCCGGGGAGCGCGTCGACGAGAATGTCGAGGTCGCTGCCGTCTCGATCTTCGCCGCGCAAAACCGAGCCGAACACGCGAGGGTTCGTGGCGCGATTGCGGCTCACCGCCGCGCGCACGGCCTCGCGATGTTGTTCGAGCGCGTCGGATGGCTTCATGGGTCGCGCCTCTCGCTGGAATTCCAACCCTGCCTCGGTCGCTCCGCAAGGCTGGCCGCGCGCTCCTTCTCCCACTTGTGGGAGAAGGTGGCCCTTGCGCCGCACGGGTCGGATGAGGTTCCGCGCCGTTCCAATCCCGTTTCAAGCTCACCCGCCATTAATCAGGCGAGCATACCGCATCTCTCGTTGGGGCGGAAAGAGCCCTCATCCGACCCCGCCTCGCGGGGCCACCTTCTCCCGCTCGCGGGAGAAGGGATGCGCCCCTGCTATTTGTATTATTGAAGTTGAACCAACTTCACTTCTTATGATCGTCGCTGTTCACGTCCTTGAACTCCGCGTCGATCACGTCGTCCTTGGCGGCTTCGTGGGCGCCGGCTCCGGGCGCCGCCCCCTCGGCCTGCTGGGCCTTGTACATCGCCTCGCCCAGTTTCATCGTGGCCTGCGCCAACTCGCTGGTCTTGGCCTTGATGTGCTCGGCGTCCTCGCCCTCGAGCGCGGTTTTCAGCGACGCGATGGCCGCCTCGATCACGCTCTTGTCGGCGGCGGAGACCTTGTCGCCGAATTCGGCGACCGATTTCTCCGCCGAGTGCACGCTCGCCTCGCCGTGGTTGCGGGCGTCGACCAGTTCGCGCCGCGCCTTGTCCTCGGCGGCGTGCGCCTCGGCGTCCTTGACCATCTTGTCGATGTCGGAATCCGTGAGGCCGCCCGAGGCCTGGATGCGGATCTGCTGCTCCTTGTTGGTGGCCTTGTCCTTCGCCGTCACATTGACGATGCCGTTGGCGTCGATGTCGAAGGTCACCTCGAT
>JBAUVQ010000145.1:0-2231 GCA_049583305.1 Methylocystis sp. | reverse complement strand
GCGGCGGCCGGCGCCGCCGGCGGCGGCGCTGACCCCGGCTTGGGAGTCCATTCGCGCGAGCGCCGCCGCGTCGCGAACGCTCGAAGCCCAATCGCCGGCGCATTTTCTTTTCGCGGGGCGCCTGACGCCCTTGCTCGCGCCAATCACCGCCCATGCGCGCGCGAGCTTCCCGCGGGGACGTCCGATCCTCGAAGCGACGCAGGATTTCATGCGGCGCATGCACGTCGATTTCGCTTACGATCCGAAGGCGACCGACATCGCGACGCCGCTCGCCGACGTTTTCGCGCGACGCGGCGGAGTTTGCCAGGACTTCGCCCATATCATGATCGCCGGCCTGCGCGGCCTCGGCCTGCCGGCGGCCTATGTCAGCGGCTATCTGCGCACGCTGCCCGCGCCCGGCCAGAAGCGGCTGGAAGGCGCCGACGCCTCGCACGCCTGGGCGTCGATATGGTGCGGTCCGGCCTTCGGCTGGCTCCAACTCGACCCGACCAACGACATTGTTGTGAGCGACGATCATATCGTGCTGGCCATCGGTCGCGATTACGCCGACGTCTCGCCGATCGACGGCGTGATACTGGGCTCGGGACCGCAAAAGCTCGCGGTGAGCGTCGACGTGAAGGCGGTCGAGGGCCGAGCGGCGGAAGCGAGACCGCGCCTTGACGCGCGCGTTTAATCGTTCGCTCGCGCGATGAAGCAGAGCCGCCCCTGATTGTGCCCGATGTTGCGCGGCAAAAGAAGGGCGCCATAGCCGCGCCGCGCCAGCAGCGCCGCCAACTCCTCCGCGTCGTGGCGCGCGAAGCCCAGTTCGTCGCGCAGACGGCGGTAGTCCGAGAAATACAGCCGCGCCAAACTCATCGACGCCGCGCCGAAAAAGCCTCCGCGCCAGCCAAAGCGCAATAGAGCGGCGGCGTCGTTCAGCGGGCCCGAGCGCCGCGTCGGCACGTCCGCCAGCAGCAGCCGTCCGTCGGTTTTCAGCTTGGCGCGCCAAACATCGAGCAGGGCGGAAAATTCGTTCGGGTTCAGATATTGGATCAGCGAATTGGCGACTATGAGATCGAGCGAGGCGTCGCCCACCGCGCCAAGCGTCCCGTCCTCCAAAATCTCGACGCGCGTCTCGCGCCCAAATCGCGCGCGCAGCTTTTCCCGCACATACGGCGAAGCGTCGTAGAGCAGTAGCGCGCCGCACTCCCGCGCCAACCGCGCGGCGGAGAGCGCCTCGCCGCAGCCGTAATCCAAAACACGCGCTCGCGGCGACGGAACATGCGCGGCGAGATCGCGCGCGACGGCTTCGTAATGCAATTCCCTGTGACGGTCGCAGGCGTAAATCGCCGTGTCGCCATTCCAGAAATCGACCCAGCTTTTCGCGCCGCTCCGCCGCATGGCCAGTCTTTCGCGCGCCGAAGACACTCAATATTTCCAGATCAGTCCGATGGCCGTCGCGGTTGGCGTCGGCGGAAACGGGCCGGCGCGGCGCAAGGCGCTCATCGCCGCCTGATCCAGCGCCGCCGAGCCCGAGGATTGCCGCAGCGCCTGATGCACCAGATGTCCGTCGGGGTCGACGTAGAAGGTGATGACGCCATCCGAGCTTCGCGAGCCGCCGGGGGGGCGGAACTGCCGCTTGATATAGCCGAGAACCACGGAAAGATAGGTCGGCTTGGCCGTGCCGCCGGTGATCGGCGCGGTCTTGGCCGAGCCGCCGATTTGGAAGTCGGGCACGGGCGCGAGCGAGGCCACCATGTCCGAGATCGACTTCTGCTTCTCGCCGACCACCGCCTTGGGGTCGGGCTTGGTCGGCTTCTTGTCGGTTTTCACGCCGGCCTTGGGCGCCTGTTCGATGACCTCGGCCTCGCGCTTATCCTCGTCCTGCGGCGCGGTCTCCTGGGGTTCTTGCGCGGGCTGCGGCGCGGCTTCCTGCTGCGGCTTCTGCTTGACCGGGTTCGGGGTCGGCGCGACCTGCTCGTTGGGTTGCGCCTGCTTTTGCGCCTTGGTCGCGTCGTCGGGCGCCTCGCGGTCGAGCTTCTCCTTGTTCTCGGCGCGCGGCGCGTCGTAGGCCGGCTTTTCGTCGAGCGTGAGCTTTTCCTGTGGCGGCTTGGGCCGCGGCTTTTTTTCGGGCTCGGGCGGCTCCGGCGGCTTTTGCTCGGGCTGGGGCGGAGGCGGAGGCGGGTCCTGAGCCTGCTGCTGGGGCGGCGGCGGTTCGTTGATCACCTCGACCGAAATTTCCTCCTCGGGGT
>JBAUVQ010000144.1:0-5374 GCA_049583305.1 Methylocystis sp. | reverse complement strand
AGGCCGAGGCCTATATCCTGACCAAGGAAGAGGGCGGCCGCCACACGCCGTTCTTCACCAACTACCGCCCGCAGTTCTACTTCCGCACGACCGACGTGACGGGCATCGTGACCTTGCCCGAGGGCGTCGAAATGGTGATGCCCGGCGACAACGTCGCGATGGAAGTCGCGCTGATCGTGCCGATCGCGATGGAAGAAAAGCTGCGCTTCGCTATTCGCGAGGGCGGCAGGACGGTTGGCGCGGGCGTGGTGGCCAGCATCATCGAGTGACAATCATGGACCGCGAGCCAGAGGGCTCGCACACGCAAGGCTACGGATCGCGGGCCGGAAGGCTCGCTATCCAGGGGCGATCCGAAGGGGATCGCGGTCCATCGAGGAAGAGACAATGAACGGTCAGAACATCCGGATCCGTCTAAAGGCATTCGACCACCGGATTCTCGATACGTCGACGAAGGAAATCGTCTCGACGGCAAAGCGCACCGGCGCGCATGTGCGTGGACCGATTCCGCTGCCCACGAAGATCGAGAAGTTCACGGTGAACCGCTCGCCGCACATCGACAAAAAGTCGCGCGAGCAGTTCGAAATTAGGACGCATAAGCGCGTTCTCGACATCGTCGATCCCACGCCGCAAACCGTGGACGCGCTTATGAAGCTCGATCTGGCGGCGGGCGTCGACGTCGAGATCAAGCTGTAAGGCAGATGAGAAACTCGGGCGGCTCCTCGAAGCGGAGCGCGTCCTGCGAAGGAATTGGATCATGCGGTCGGGCGTTATCGCGCAAAAGGTCGGAATGACCCGCATCTTCACCGATGCGGGCGAACATGTGCCGGTCACGGTTCTCAAGCTCGATGGCTGCCAAGTCGTCGCGCACCGGACACACGAGCAGAACGGCTATACGGCCGTGCAACTCGGCATCGGCCGCGCCAAGGTCAAGAATGTTTCCAAGGCGGAGCGCGGACGTTTCGCCAAGGCGGAGGTCGAACCCAAGATGAAGCTCGCTGAGTTTCGCGTGGACGAAGCCGACTTATTGCCGGTCGGCGCGGAAATCACCGCGGACCATTTCGTCGTGGGGCAGTTCGTCGACGTGACGGGAACAACCATCGGCAAAGGCTTCGCCGGACCGATGAAGCGGTGGAACTTCGGCGGATTGCGCGCCACCCATGGCGTCTCGGTGTCGCATCGTTCGCACGGTTCGACCGGCGGCCGTCAGGATCCCGGCAAGACCTTCAAAAACAAGAAAATGGCCGGCCATATGGGCACGGATCGGGTGACGACGCAGAATCTGCGCGTGGTGAAGCTCGACGTTCCGCGCGGTCTGGTTCTCGTCGAGGGCGCGGTCCCGGGCCACGCCGGCGGCTGGATTTTCGTGCGCGACGCGGTAAAGCGGGCGCTTCCGGCGGAAGCCCCCCAGCCTGGCAAGTTCAGGTTGGCGGACGCGGCTTCCACCCCGCAAGAAGAAAAGAAGGAGGACTGAGCCGTGAAGATCGACGTAACGTCGTTCGACGGTCAGACGGCCGGTTCGATCGAACTTTCAGACGAAGTGTTCGGCCTGGAGCCGCGCTCGGATTTGATTTTCCGCATGATCCGCTGGCAACTCGCCAAGCGCCGCGCGGGCACGCACGCCGTCAAGAACCGGGCGGAAATCGCCCGAACCGGCAAGAAAATGTATAAGCAAAAGGGCACGGGCGGCGCGCGTCACGGCTCCGCCCGGGTACCTCAGTTTCGCGGCGGCGGCCGGGCTTTCGGGCCGCAGGTGCGTAGCCACGAGCACGATCTCACCAAGAAGGTCAAGGCGTTGGCGCTGAAGCACGCCCTGTCGGCGAAAGCCAAGGACGGAGCGATCGTCGTGTGGGAAAACGCGCAACTCGCCGAGCCCAAGACAAAACTGCTGAAAGCCGGCTTCGACAAAACCGGTCTCGGCAGCGCGCTGATCATCGACGGCGCCGCGCCGCAGAGCAATTTCGCGCTCGCCGCGCGCAATCTTCCCAAGATCGACGTGCTGCCGGTCGAGGGCGTCAATGTTTACGACATTATCCGTCGCGACAAGCTGGTTCTGACCCGCTCGGCGGTCGATGCGCTGGAGGCGCGGCTGAAATGAGCAAGGATCCCCGCCATTACGACGTGATCGTCGCGCCGGTCGTGACCGAAAAGGCGACGCTCGCGGCTGAGAGCAATAAGATGGTTTTCAGGGTCGCGCGGACCGCGACCAAGCCGCAGATCAAGGCGGCCGTGGAAGGCCTGTTCGACGTCAAGGTCGAGAGCGTGAATACTCTAGTGCGCAAGGGGAAGGTGAAAGCTTTCCGCGGCGTGCGCGGAAAGCAAAGCGACGTGAAGAACGCCGTCGTGACGCTGGCCGAAGGCCACAAAATCGACGTGACGACGGGACTCTAAGGGAAGGCTCGAGGACAAGAACATGGCGCTGAAGACATTCAAGCCGGTCACGCCGAGCCTTCGCCAGCTCGTGATCGTTGATCGCAAGGACCTCTATAAAGGCAAGCCCGTGAAGTCGCTGACCGAGGGTCAGTCCTCGAAGGGAGGCCGCAACAACACCGGGCGCATCACCGTTCGATTTCGTGGCGGCGGCCACAAGCAGACCTATCGCATCGTCGACTTCAAGCGTCGCAAGCTCGACGTGCCGGCCAAGGTCGAGCGGCTCGAATATGACCCTAACCGCACCGCGTTTATCGCGCTCATCCGCTATGCCGACGGCGAGCTGTCTTACATTCTCGCGCCGCAGCGATTGAGCGTCGGCGATGAGGTGGTGTCGGGACAGCAGGTCGACGTGAAGCCGGGTAATGCGATGCCGGCGGCCAATATTCCAGTGGGCACGATCGTTCACAATGTCGAGATGAAAATCGGCAAGGGGGGGGCTATCGCGAGATCGGCCGGGACGTACGCGCAGATCGTGGGTCGCGATCAGGGCTACGTGATCCTGCGTCTTAACTCGGGCGAGCAGCGTCTGGTGCATGGGCAGTGTTTCGCCACCATAGGCTCCGTTTCCAACCCGGACCATATGAACACCACGGTAGCCAAGGCGGGTCGCTCGCGGTGGCTGGGGCGTCGCCCGCACAACCGCGGCGTGACCATGAACCCAATCGACCATCCGCACGGCGGCGGCGAAGGCCGCACGTCGGGTGGCCGGCATCCCGTGACGCCGTGGGGCAAGCCGACCAAGGGCAAAAAGACCCGCAGCAATAAATCGACCGATCGTTTCATCGTGTCCTCGCGACACGCCCGCAAGAAAAAGGGCTGATCCATGGCTCGTTCTATTTGGAAGGGCCCGTTCGTTGACGGCTATCTGCTCAAGAAGGCGGATGCGTCGCGCGGCACGGGCCGCTCTGAAGTCATCAAGATCTGGAGCCGCCGCTCCACGATTCTGCCGCAGTTCGTGGGCCTCACTTTTGGCGTCCACAACGGGCACAAGCATATTCCGGTCAATGTCAGCGAAGACATGATCGGTCATAAGTTCGGCGAATTCGCTCCGACGCGCACCTTTCACGGTCACGCGGCGGACAAGAAGTCGAAGAGAGGCTAAAGCCGATGTCTAAGCCCAATAACCCGCCCCGGCTCGCGGAAAACGAGGCGAAAGCCGTGGCGCGCATGTTGCGCGTGTCGCCGCAAAAACTCAATCTTCTCGCCCAGCTCATTCGTGGCAAGAAGGTCGAGCGCGCCCTCGCGGATCTTGAGTTTTCGCGCAAACGCAGCGCCCTCGACGTCAAGAAGACGCTGGAGAGCGCCATCGCCAACGCCGAGAATAACCACAGCCTGGATGTGGACGACCTCGTCGTCGCTCAGGCCTTCGTGGGCAAGGCGCTGGTCATGAAGCGTTTTCATGCGAGAGCGCGCGGCCGGGCGAGTCGGGTTGAAAAGCCTTTCTCGAATCTCACGATCATCGTGCGCGAAGTTCAAGCGCAGGCACAGGCCTAAAGGAGCGCACCATGGGTCAGAAGGTCAATCCGATCGGGCTGCGCCTTGGCGTGAACCGCACCTGGGACTCGCGCTGGTTCGCGGCCAAGGGCGAATATGCCAAGCTTCTGCACGAAGACATCGCGATTCGCGAAGCCATCATGAAGGCGCTGAAGCAGGCCGCCGTATCGCGCATCGTGATCGAACGCCCGCACAAGAAGTGCCGTGTTACGATCTATTCCGCGCGTCCGGGCGTCGTTATCGGCAAGAAGGGCGCGGACATCGATAAGATCCGCAAGCTCGTCGGTAAACTGACGAACAGCGAAGTTGTGATCAACATCGTCGAGGTGCGCAAGCCGGAGGTCGAGGCCACCCTCGTCGCCGACTCCATCGCGCAACAGTTGGAACGCCGCGTCGCTTTCCGCCGGGCGATGAAGCGCGCTGTCCAGTCCGCGATGAGACTTGGCGCCCAGGGCATTCGTATCAATTGCTCGGGTCGTCTTGGCGGCGCCGAAATCGCGCGACTTGAATGGTATCGTGAAGGCCGCGTGCCGCTTCACACGCTTCGCGCGGATGTCGACTATGGCGTCGCGACCGCGCACACCGCGTATGGCGCCTGCGGCATCAAGGTTTGGATTTTCAAGGGCGAAATCCTTGAGCATGACCCGATGGCGCAGGACAAACGGCTGGCCGAGCAGGCCGCTGGCGGCGGCGACCATCATCATGGAGATCGTGATCGCGATCGCGATCGTGGCCGACGCCGGGAACGCGACGCCGCGTAACGGCGCAAGAAATGACTTCGAGCAAGCGCCGCTCGGAAAAACGCTTCGCGAGTTTCCGAACCGCTTGCTCTAGAGCCGAATTCGAGAGTTCGACAACATGTTGCAACCGAAACGCACCAAGTTCCGCAAGGCCTTCAAGGGCCGCATCCGTGGCGCCTCGAAGGGCGGCTTCTCCCTGAACTTCGGGCAGTTCGGCTTGAAGGCGCTGGAGCCGGAGCGCATCACGGCCCGTCAGATCGAGGCGGCTCGCCGTGCGATGACGCGCCATATGAAGCGCGCCGGGCGCGTGTGGATCCGCATCTTCCCGGATGTGCCGATCTCCAAGAAGCCGACCGAAGTGCGCATGGGCAAGGGCAAGGGCGCGCCGGAATTGTGGGCGGTGCGGGTGGCCCCGGGTCGCATCATGTTCGAGATCGACGGCGTGCCGGCTCCCCTGGCTCGCGAGGCGCTTACTCTCGCCGCCGCGAAACTGCCGATCAAGACGCGCTTTATCGAGCGCATCGCCGAGTGAGGATTTGACGTCATGAAAAGCAAGCAACATGTGTCCGATCTTCGCGCGCATTCCGAGGATCAATTGAACGACGAACTCCTTAACCTGAAGAAAGAGCAGTTCAATCTGCGGTTTCAACGGGCGACCGGACAACTCGAGAACACATCCCGCGTACGCATCGTGAGACGCGAGATCGCCC
>JBAUVQ010000143.1:0-1513 GCA_049583305.1 Methylocystis sp. | reverse complement strand
GCGCGGCGACCGCTGATCATGCGACCTTCGCCGCCGCGCGCGTCTTACGCGGACTCGACGGCGAGCGCCATTTTCACGAGTTCCGCGAGGCTTACGGCCTGCATTTTTTCCATCACGTGGGCGCGGTGGATTTCCACCGTTCTGACGCTGATGCCAAGTTCGCGCGCGATGTCCTTGTTCTGCTTTCCCTTGAGCAGGGCCGACAATAATTCGTTTTCCCTTTTGCTCAAGCTTATGAAGCGCTCGCGGATCATCTGGCTTTCGGCGTCGGCCGGATGTTGGTCGTTCCCTGGCGTCAAAACCGAGCGGATGGAGGCGAGCAGAGCGTCGGTGTCCAGCGGTTTCTCGAAGAAATCGCGCGCTCCCCGCTTCATCGCCGTGATCGCCAGCGGAACATCGGCGAAGGCGGTGATGAAGATGACGGGTAAGAAAAGTCCGCGCTCGTTCAGGGTCGCGAGAAGATCGAGGCCGTTCACTTTCGGCATGAGCACGTCGGTGACGACGCAGCCGCGATCGGTTGGCTGGATCGTGTCGAGAAACGCCAGCGAACATACATGCGTGCGAACGACGAACCCTTCCGCCGTCAGCAACAGGCCTAGCGAGTCGAGAATCGCCCGGTCATCGTCGACTATGTGGATTGTCGCACCATTGGTCATTTTGGGACTCCTCACGTTTGGAGTCGATGGAAACCAAAGGGCGCGGAACCTGAGTTGAGCTTTGCTCATCGAGCTCGCGCCCCACGCTCAGGAGGTTATGGCCAGATCATTCGCGGCGCTGTGCGCGAGCGCATGCCGCGCGACTCGCCCGGTCGCGCCGCGACAACGGGGCGTCGTGGACGCGCCAGCCGGTGAAAGTTCTGGACGGGCGGCCGCGCGGTCGGCTCGCGCGAAAGTCATGCGCGAAAGCCCGGACGGTTTCCGATTCCGGCGCGAAGTTGAAATCCTGGATTTGAACAGTAACGGCCCGCGGGCGTTACTCGCTCGCGACGGGCTCGGCGTCGCTCCAGTCGAAGGTGACGACCTTGCCGTTCTCGACGGCGAGCGCGAGGCGGCCGCGCTTGAGCTCGATCGCCTTTTCGCCGAAAATCGCGCGACGCCAGCCGCGCAGCGCGGCGACATCGGCGGCGTCGTCGGAGGCGATGGCCTCGAGGTCGTCGACGGTCGCGATCATTTTGGCGGCGACGCCCGTTTCCTCCGCGACCTGCCGCAGCAAAACCTTCAGCAGTTCGACGGTCGCGCCATTGTTGCCGCGCCGCTCCCGCTCGAGATGGGGCAGGGTCGCGGGGTTGCGAACGAGGCCGCGCTCAATCGCGGCCAGGATGTCCACGCCGGCGCGCGAACGCTCCATTCCGCGCGGAAATGCGCGCAGATTGGCCAGCGCCTCGGCGGCGCGCGGGGCGGCCTGCGCGACTTCGAGCAACACGTCGTCCTTGAGCACGCGCGAGCGCGGCACGTCGCGGCTCTGCGCCTCGGTCTCGCGCCAGGCCGCGAGCTCCATCAGCACGGCCAGGTCG
>JBAUVQ010000142.1:0-7416 GCA_049583305.1 Methylocystis sp. | reverse complement strand
GGTCCGAAATCGTCTTGACCCGCTCGACAAGATTTCCGGCGGGACTGTTGATGCATAGGCCGCGCGAGGCGAGCAATCGGGCGCGGCCGGGGCGGACGAAGAAGGTCGCGTCGGCGCCGGCCTCAAGAAGGCGCCCGCCAAAATAGCCGCCGACCGCTCCAGCTCCGAGGATCAGAATGCGCATGGGGGAGCCCGTGGTAGTTGAAGCGCCACACGCGGCGCGGAAGCTTGCGAGCGATGTGGAGCGTCGGTCATCGGCGGTCAAGCTCCTTTGCGAAGTGCCACTATTGGCGCGTCCCTGACAAGCCAGAGGCCGTGTGCCTTCAGCGACATCCAGGCTGATCCTGTGCCGTTCACAATTCGGGATAATTACTCGCGCCTGCGGCGCGCAAAGCCGACGTTGAGCACGTGCGAGAAGGAGTGTAAAGGGACGTCGAAGACCTTGCCGCTTCCGGGCGTCGGATCATGCCTTTGCCCGCCTGGATCTTATGTATGGTGCCGGGACCTGTCAGGGCTTTACGAACCGATAGGCGAAGCGATCGGTCTCGCCCTTGATCGAGGGATCGAAGACCTTGATCGAGTGGGGATCGTCCTTGTTCGTCAGCATGGTGCTTTCTGCGTCCAATACGAAGCCGGCCGCCCCTACCTCCTCGCGCACGGACGCAGGGTCGATCCGATGCAGCGCCTGGGTGTCGCTCGTACCCGTCCCTGCGGCGGCGGCGTGATCGACGATGACATAGGATCCGCCGGGTTTCAGCCGCTCGTAGACGGCTCGATTGAAGTCGGCCGCCGTCGCGCCTTTCGCCTGGATGAGAGCGGTGTGGAGATCGTGGTAGAACAGGTGCAGCCACAGGACATCCGCTGGTTGCGTGACCTCGGGGATCGCCACGAGGTCCGCCGAGACGGCTTCGACGTTCTCCCGCCCTGGCTCCTTCGCAAGCGTTCGCATGAGGCCGACCGGATCGTTCTTGAAGTGGGCGACTTCGGCCGGCACGAAGCTGTAGACCCGACCTTCGGGTCCGACGATGTCGGAGAAGAGACGGGTCCAGTCGCCGTCGCCTGGGTAAACGTCGATGACGGTGGAGCCCGCAGCGACGCGTGCGAACCGGATTAATTCGGATAGCTTGGATTGGTCGTACATCGG
Source organism: Methylocystis sp. (assembly GCA_049583305.1). Taxonomy (GTDB): domain Bacteria; phylum Pseudomonadota; class Alphaproteobacteria; order Rhizobiales; family Beijerinckiaceae; genus Methylocystis. The sequence continues at coordinate 6,272 of JBAUVQ010000142.1, read as the reverse complement.
GATTTCCTTTCGGTTGAGCATTCGGCGAGCGCGCGGCGTGCGGGGCCGGCGATCCACGGCTCATTCACCTTCGACATCGAACGATGGCAGCAGTCGGCCAGCGCTACGCCGGCCCGGACGCGTCCACCTGCGCGGCCCGCGCCAATGCCTGCGTGTCGATGTATTCCCGGATGTTGGTCAGTCTGCCGTCGCGGACCGTGATGGCGAAGATCCAGTCGTCCTCGAACGTCTTGTTCGTCGCTTTGATCTTTCCCCTCGCGAAGCCGACGACCAGGACCCGGTCTCCTTGCGCTAGGAACTCCCGGGGTTCCGTGGACGTTTCTATCGACTTGGACGCCGTCTCAAGCAAATCCGTCAGCCCGGCGTGTCCGTGCCGCGTTCCGGCCAGCGGCCAGTCTTCGCCCGGAACGATCCACTCGATGTCTTCGGCGGCCAGCGCCAGCAGAGCCTCCCTGTCGCCGCGGCCGATCGCGGCGAAGAAGTCCTTCACGGTCTGGATGTTCTTCTCGATGCTCATGGGAATTTCTCCATTTCGCACGGATCGGTTAGCGCTCCCGATGCCGCGATGTGGGTGAAAAGCGAATATTCTCGGGGGCGTCCAATCCTCAGCCATCAGGACGAAGGGATCGGCGAACGCGGCGTCCGGTGCGTCGATCAAACGGCGAGCGCGATGTCCGGCACCCTGTCCCGACACGAACCGGGGGTCGTCGATGCGGGCCACTTCTCGAACAAACATCGGTTTGGAGGTGTCCATCCTGAATCCTTCTGAACGGGCGACTATTTCGCGGGCTCACAACGCACGCGGCTCAAATTTGGCTTAGCGAACCATCCGGCGGACGAAGTGCAATTCAACAGCGGATAGAGGCGCGCCGAGCTGTTGCATCGCACCGCCGTCCGCGAGAGAGCCGAGGTCGAGCGCGACCAAACCAGTCGAATCGATAAGTTCGACGACGAGCGCCTTGGCATCGCGATCGTCTCCTGACACGAACATTACGGTCTTCGGCTTCTGTGGCGAGAAATCCTGTATCCAAGCCATCGGCATATTGCTGATCGACTTCACCAGCCTGGCCCCGGGCGCCATTGCGGAGACAATCTCGCTCGACGTGCGGCCCTCCAACGCGGCAACCGATCTCGCTACGCCGGCGGCACTGATGTCCGGTTTCTCTCCCTGGTGGGCGTTCGTCCCGTCGACGAGTATGCGGCCGCCCCAGTCAATTCCCTTGAGCGCCTCCGGCGCATCCGCCCACTTCGTGGCGAGGATCACCACATCGCATTCCGCAGCTTCCTGCTTGGATCCTGCGCTGGCGGCCGGCCCCAGATCGGCGACGAGCCCCGCCAACGCCTCCGGCCCCCGCGAACTGGACAGGACGACCTCGTGGCCTGCACCGATCAAATGACGACCGATCGTCGTAGCCATGCGACCAGCGCCGATGAACCCAACTTTCATGACCGTTTCTCCGTTCTTGTGTTAACGCCGGGCGTCAGACCTGCGCCATGCCGCCATCAACGGCGAGATCCACGCCGGTGATGTAAGAACTTTCGTCGGAGGCGAGGAACGTGACGGCATCCGCGATTTCCTCTGGCTTGCCCCTGCGCCCCATTGGTATCTGCGAAGCAAATTGCGCGGCCGCTTGCTCGGCTTGCTCAGGGGTGAGGCCCGTCGTTGTCTCCAAGGCCGGGGTTTCGGTTGGTCCGGGGCTCATTGAATTCACGCGGATTTTGCGGTCTTTCAGCTCCAGTGTCCAAGCGCGCGCAAAGTTGCGCACAGCCGCCTTGCTCGCGGCGTAGGTGCTGAACCCTGGCAGCCCCAACACGTTGGAGACCGAAGAGGTCAGGATGATCGAACCGCCGTCCCTGAAGAGAGGTAGAGCCTTCTGCACCGTGAAGAACAGCCCCTTCACGTTCACGTCGAAGGTCTGGTCAAAATGTGCCTCGGTGGCCGCTTCGAGCGGCGCCATTGTCCCTGCGCCCGCGTTCGCGAAGAGAATGTCAATGTGACCATGTTTCTCCTTCACGACGGCATAGAGCCGGTCCAGATCTTCCAGGCGCGATACGTCGCCCACGACCGTGGTGACATTTCCCGTGATGAGGGCTGCGGCCTCTTTCAGCGCTTGCTCTCGTCGTCCGGTGATCACGACGAGGGCGCCTTCGTCAACGAAACGCCGGGCCGTGGCCAACCCGATCCCGCTGCTTCCGCCCGTAATGACGGCGACCTTGCCTTCTAGTCTTTTCATGATCTTCTATCCTTCGTTGTGTGGCCCGGACGCGGGACCGCGCCGAGGTCAGAGTTGCGCCAGGCCGCCGTCGACGGCGACCTCGCTGGCGGTCATGAAGCTGCTGTCCGGCGACGCGAGAAAGGCGGCCGCGGCCGCGATCTCCGCCGGATCGCCCATGCGCTGGAGCGGAGTCATCGCGCCGTAGGCCTTCTGGCCCTCCTCGCCCAGCGCTTCCTTCGCGAGTTCGGTCGCCGTCGCCCCGGGAGACAGCACGTTTACCCGGATGCCGGCGCCCTTCAGGTCCTCCGCCCAGGTCCGCGCGAGGTTGCGCACTGCCGCCTTGCTCGCGGCGTAGGCGGTGAATCCCGGGGCGCCCGTGGCGCCGGCGCTCGATCCGGTCAGGATGATCGAGCCGCCCTGGCCCATCAGTGGCAGCGCCTTCTGGACCGTGAAGATCGTACCCTTCACATTGACGTCGAAGGTTTCATCAATGTGCTTGGCGGTGATCTTGCCGAGCTTAAGCTGGCTTCCCACCCCGGCATTGGCGAAGATGATGTCGAGGGTTCCGCGCTCGGCCTTCACCGCCGCATAAAGCTTGTCGAGGTCACCCTCATTAGAGACCGAGCCCTTTACCGCACGGGCATTGGACCCGAGTTCTGCGATGGCGGCGTCGAGCGCCTCCTGCCGGCGGCCGAAGATGAAGACAAATGCGCCCTCCTCGATGAATCGCTTTGCCGAGGCGAGGCCGATGCCGGTGGCGCCGCCCGTGATGACCGCGGTCTTTCCATGCAATCTGGTCATGTCGTGCATCCTTCGTTTCGCCATCTCGGGTCTTGGGCTGTATTGGGAGGTTCTCAGAGCCTCAACATGGGTTCGCCGGAGTCACTCGGTGAGTGCGGAATCGCGCACATCGATGGTGCGAAAACGATCCAGTTAGGGCGCTTGAACGCCGCGACGATCGCCCGCGCGCTACACCTCAATGTTAGAATGGGCCTCGGAAGGCGCAGCTGACGGCGCGGGATTGCACCATGATCGACTGGGATGACGTTCGCTACTTTCTTGCCGCCGCGCGCGGAGGCTCTGTGCGGGCTGCCGCCGGGCGCCTGGGTGTGAACCACTCGACCGTGCTGCGACGCATCGGCCGGCTGGAGGAACGCCTCGGGGCGCAGATGTTCGAAAAGCTGCCTTCGGGCTACCGCTTGACGGCTGCGGGCGAGGAGGTCCTCGAGCTCGCCATCCAGATGGAAGCGTCGTCGCACCAGCTGGAGACGCGCGTCTTCGGGCGCGACCAGAGCGTGCGGGGGCTTCTGCGGGTGACGTTGACGCCGATCCTCGCGACGCACCTGCTCATCCCGGACTTCGCCGATTTCGCGCGTCTGCATCCAGACATCGAGATGGAAATCTTGTCGTCCGGCGAACTGGCGAATCTGACCAAGCGCGAGGCCGACGTCGCCATCCGCGTCGTCTACGACCGCAAAACCCTGCCGCTCAATCTCCACGGCCTGATGGGACCGGAGCTGTTCGGCGGCGTCTACATATCCCGCGATCGACTAGCCGCATGGCGTGCGGGCGCGCCTGATCCCATCCGGTGGATCGTCATAAGTATGCACGGCGTTCCGGAGTGGGCCAGCGAGGGTGAGCTTCGCACCACGGGGGGTCCGTTCAGGACCACGGACGCCGCGGCGGAGATCGTTGCTGTACGGCAAGGGCTCGGGATCACGACGCTGCCGTGCTTCGTCGGAGATGCGGACCCCCTGCTGGTGAGAGTGCCGGGCGCCAAGCTCCACATGTACGGAACGCTCTGGCTGCTCACACAGGGGGAGACACGCAAGACGAAGCGCGTGCGGCTGTTCACGGAGTTCGTGTCCAGCAGGCTCGCCGCCTACGCTCCGCTTCTCGCGGGGCTGTCAGTATCGCGCGACTGATGCCCAAGCAGGTCGCCGTCGACGGTTGCTGAAGACAAGTGCCGGTAAGCGGACATCCCCAGCGTCAGACTTCGGTCGGCCCCCAGTCCAATGTCTGGTATTGGCGCCAAGCCGCCTGGTGACGGCGTGTCGGCAGCGGCGGCAAGTTGGGGTTCAGCGGACCCACTGGAACAAAGCGCTCGTGACGCGAACGTCGCGACTGTTTCCCGGGCTTTATTGGAGCTCCTCCCTGACCCGCGCTGGACATGGGCGGCATCCGCTATTTGCGGTTCATTCTCTGTCCCTCCCCGCGTTGCTCGCGAGCTTCCGGCCCCCCGCTGCGGCGGTTTTCCGTGACCGCTCGGTCGAGTTACACTCCGGCGCTATAGGAACGCTGACAACAGCGGCCATTGCTCCAAATGTCTTTGAATTATGGCCCGCAGGCTCTCCCTGGAGGCGTCGAAATGCGCCGGCCTCAATTCGCCGCGCACCATTTCGTAGCGGAGAAACACGCCGTAAGTCGCAAGGACATCGGTCAGGCAGTAATCCGTCACTTCGGTGAGCCGGCCCGCCTCGACGTAAGCTTCGACCTGACTGCCATCGACGCCGCCGATCTTCACCGGAATGTTGGCCAACGCCGCCATCTCGGCGAGGCTGGGCTTGCTCGAGCCGCCGTAGCCGGACAGCACGTCGCAGAGATCGATGTGGTCCGAGCCGAAGCGGTGCCAATAGTTGCGGTGACCGCCGGCGTGAAGGCCCGGCACGGGAACGCCGAGGGCGAAGGCCCGATAGCGCAGCAGCGGCAAGTCGAAGCCATTGCCGCCAAAGGTCACCAAGACTGGGCCCGTGCCCCGACCATCGACCGGAAGGCTTTTGACGAAGCCGAGCAGTAGTTCCGCTTCGGTTTTCTCACCGACCGAACGGCTGCCGATTTGGGTCACCGTCCAAAGACCGCCGCCATCCTCTCGTTTGGCATAGAGGGCGGCGATGGAGACGATCCGGTAGATTGGAACCTTGAGGAACGCTGTCGCGGGATCCGCTCCATCGCGCGAGTAACGCTCTCCCAGCATCCGCCGTATGTCGGCGTCGGGCGTATGGTCCGGCTGTCCGAGCAGGCGGCGGCCCACCTCTAAGTCGGGAACAGCCTCGATATCGAAGACGACGAGCGCGGTCATGGATCAACCCAATGCAAATCGGAATCGCGCTGGGATGGCGCTACGTCGATGTCGGAGCCAACGGCGTTGAGACATCCCAGCAACTCACCGCTACCATCGAACAGGCCGGTGATCAGTTCAAGTCATCGTTGACAGCATATCCGTTCGACGCGCGAAATCGCCGGAGGCCCACCGCCATTTTCCTCGGCCAACCGATCGCAGTTCCTGCAAGCGTTGGATCGGACCATCACCCGAGAGCAACGACGGCGCCGTGACCGATGGGGCCATTGATCGATTCCCGCTGCACGCGCATCGCTCACTCGGCGGGGATGATCGCGGGAAGCCCGGTAATCGTAGACCCAACCTCGTCTATCTCAGCAATCAGCTTGTCGAACTTGGCCCGAGTCGCCGGATCATTGGTTTTCTGTTTTTCGCCCTCCAAAAACGCTTTGAAGTTCTTCCCATCGTCAATCTGCATCATTTCGACGCTCGTGAGGACGGGCGTCGCGAACGGCTTCTTCTCTTCGACACGCGCAGGCGCAATCTGCTCCGCCTCAACGGCTGCCCGCGGCGGCGTCTCGCCCCCATGTGACCCCGCTTCCCTCTCTTCGATCGACTTGGCCGAGGCGTCCGAGCTCCCCGAGCCTTGCAGGATCACGCCCATATCGCGATCGTCCCATTTTCTCAAAACCGGGACCGTCACGGGAATCTCACCGTAGCGAGTATAGATTTCCTTGAACGGGCTGTCTTCGTAATGCCGAAACACGCGCAGCAGAAACGGACGAGCGCTGCGAACGATCAAAATCGCCTCGCGCTCCGGCATTTCGCGCAATTCCCGCGCGCTTCGCAGCGCCTTCGCTTCATAGTGGACGTTCTCGCCAGCCGGAGCAAAGACGCCACCGCCGGCTCGCCTGATCGGCGTTGTTACCTTGACCGTCGTATCGCCGAGCATTTCTGACAGGTAATTCGCCGTCTCGAGATCGTCGATCGCCAGGAAC
>JBAUVQ010000141.1:0-2001 GCA_049583305.1 Methylocystis sp. | reverse complement strand
GGAGAAGGCGAAGGGGCGACATTCCGCTTAGCGGGCCGGCGCGCATTCCCAGCGCGTCACGTGGCTGCTCACGCCATAGCCCTCATCGGTCGCCACTTCCACTTCCCGGCATGACGCCCTGGAGGCGACATCGCCGTGCGACGTCTGCTGCTGCGAAGAGGAGTCAATCGTTCTCGTCGTATCCGCCTGCGTTGACGCCAATGACGAATCGAGCGCGCGCACGGAAAAATCGCCGATAGACAGCACAAGAATCGCCGCCAAGGCGAAAAACACATTTTTCATCAGCGAATGACTCGCAATTGGGGGTGAAACTCAAGGAGAGGGCGCCGCGTTCACTGGACGCGCGCTTCCGATGGCGACAACGAATTGTAGTTGATAAGACGTGACCTTCACAACAAAAATTTGTCGCAAACACCCCGAAAAACCGTTTCTAGGACAGCAATCCGCGAGCGAAAACAATAAAGCGTCATCGGCCGAAGAAGATAAAGGAAGCAGCCGTCGAACGATCTATATTTCAGCTTTCGCGCCACGAGCGGCGGGCGGCCTTCACATGGGTTTCGAGGCAAGTTCCGAAACGCGCTCGCGCCTTCGCGTCGTCACGGCGCGATCCCGCCTTTCATTCGATGGGAAAACCGATTCGTTTCCCGTCGCGAACGGCTCGCGTTCGTCCTGTCTGATAACCCTCGCCAGCAGACGTCTAAACACCTCTCGCGCGCCGCGCGTCGCGAACACGTGATCCGCGCCCTGGATTATCTCTACCTCCAATCCCTTGGGCGGCCTGGCCATATTGGCCGCGCCCATGTGTTCGGCGAAGACTTCCCGCGCGGAATCCGCCGCGCCGAGAACGAGAAGAGTCTGGCAACCGCGCTCGCCGAGAGCCGACAATTCGCTTTCCAGCCGGGTTCTTGAGCGCTTCGAGAATCGCGACATCAGCGCCGCTTTGCCTCGCGCGACAATTTCGCGGACGATCGACAGCAAGGCGTCCAGGTCCACCTGTCCCGCGACCACGCGCCGCCACGCGTCGACGCTGAGCGCCTTGGCGAGATAGGTCGAAGTGGAGCCGAACGTGCCTAGTCGGGCGTCCGCGAGTTGTTCGGCCGAAAGAGGCAGCCAGAACTGCGGATTGACGAGCAGGAGCCCTCTGATGCGAACGTCCTTCAAGGCGGAGCGGAACGCGAGAAACGCGCCGCTGCAGACGCCGGCCGCGCTAATGTCGTCGAACCCCATGGCCTCCAACGCGTCGATGGCCCGCGAAACGTCGGCGGCGCGTTCTTCGTGATGAATGACGGCGAGCGGTCCTTCCGCCAGCCAATCCGAATCGCCAATGCCTAGGCAATCCATCCGTAGGGTCGCATGGCCCTGTCCCGCGAGAAAGCGGGCATGTTCGACCATGGTGCGCCCGGAGCCGATGTGATGATTGGCGCCCGTGTTCAGCAATATCATGGCCGGGCGTCCGCGCTCTTTCGTCTCTGTCCTCGGGCGGCAAAGGACGCCAACCAGCCGTTCCGCCTCCCCGAAGCGCAGAACGGATTCCACGAACTGCTCCGTTTCGATCCCACGCGTGGGGACGACCGGGCGGGCTTGCCGTCCGCGGGCCCCCTCTCGCGCCCAGTCGACGATGGATTGGATGTCCTCCAGCGGAGCCGGCGTGGGAATGGTCGAGGGGCGCCACGCGCCCACCTCGGACAATTGCGAACGCGCGACCGCGCAGCCAAGCGACTCCAGCTTTTCCGCGAATGCGTCGTAGCGGCCGGAGCCGGGTTCGCCGACGATTAGAATCCGCCGGGCGGGCGGGCGCGCAACCGACTGGAGATCGATCTTCATGATCGCGTCGATGGCGTCGCGGTCGAACTCGAAGCCCTCGATCGAAATGCGGTCGGCGCTGAAGTCCTCGATGGTGTTGGCGCCGCCCCGCGCGGCGATGACCTTCGCCAGCGCTCTTTGCTCGACCAAGAACGACTTGCCGCGAAGCACCGGCGTCACGAGCGCGAGGCTGTCGAC
>JBAUVQ010000140.1:0-2740 GCA_049583305.1 Methylocystis sp. | reverse complement strand
GGCCGGATTTGACCGACGCCGCATATTGGTTGAGGCCGGCCACGGCGACATTGGCGGCGGTGATGGCCGCCGCGACGCTCGGATTGGCGCCGACGCCCGTGGCGACGATCAGCGTCTCCGCCGTCTGAAGGTCGGCGGCGATCTGCGGCGTATTATTCGCGACCCACGCCAGGCCGATGCTGATTTCATGCGCGGCCAGCGCGACGCCGACTTTCGCCTTGGCGATGATCGCGACCACTTCCTGTTCGGTTTCGGTGAACAGATGCGAGATGGAGTCAAAAATGCTCATTTTGTGACCTTTGGGATGAGTTCGATTTATGCTTGGCGAAACCAAGACAGCGAGTTGGCGCGGATTATTTGGCCGACGCGGCCGCGTCCTTGGCGAACAGGCCGACGACGCCGGAGAACAGCAAGCCAAGATTGGGGCCGGTGATTTCCTGCGCGAGCGTCGCGCCGCCGGCGAGGTCGTGTGAGATCGTGCCAAGCGTCGTGAGAATGATCGAGAGTCCGAGAAGGGATGTCTTCCAGTTGACGAGAGCGGCGTTCATTTCGTTTTTCCTATGCTGTTGCCGGGAACCGCCCGGCGCGGATTACATGAACGGGTTCCAGCCGTTGTCGGCCGCGACGGAAATGGCGGCGACGATCGCGCCATAAATCAGCACGAGCGCGCCAAAGATTTTGAGGATGGTTTGCATGTTGGCTCCTAGTTGAACCCGCAGGTCAGATGACCTGGAGCGCAGTTTCCTGGCGCGGCGCATCCCGCGAGCGCCAGGGTAAGAACGAGCGCCATCAGCGCCAACCAGGCTATGACGTGCGGGAAGCTGTTGACGAGGCGGCCGGCGCAATAGAACGGGAAGCCGACGGCGGCGAACGCGACGAGAGACGCCTTCGTGGCGCGGCGCGCGGTCATCAATGCACGCACAGTTGCAAGTGCATCGGATCGATGTCGCGCTTCACGACGTCGCCGCGCCAATAGAACCCGAACTCGCGCATGATGTTGACGAATTGCAGATCGAGGAAGCCGTGGTTCGGAACCCAGATATGCGGGAAGGGATTATGGCCAGGGTCCATGTCGATGGCGCAGCCCCACGAATGGACGGACAGCCGCGAGCCGCCGCGCTCCTGGCGATAACAGAAAGAGCCGCCGCTGATGTTGAGCCGATGTTCGACGATATAATCATGGCCGAGCTTTTCGAGCGCCGCCTTGAACCCGCCTTCGAAAGCCGGCAGGCATTTCTTATGCACGCGCAACGTCTTCAGCGGCGTATGTCTACCATCGCTGTAGAACATCGGAAACGCCGGCGTCCAAGCGACGAGGTTTTCCATTTCCCAACGCGGGCTTACTGCGCCATTCTCGCCGCGCGGGTCGCCGTAGAAGCGATTGAGCGAGGCGGTGTCTTCATGCGGCCACTCGGTCATGATGCGTCCTTCCATTTGCCGCGTGTCAACGCCGGCGGCGATAGTCGTTGTTCTCGCTTTGCTGGTCGCAATAGGCGCGCACGATCGCGAGGTAGTCGGCGCGCAGCATCGGCATGTCGAGGCGCAGGGCCTGCAGGCAGGCTTGGCGGATGTCGCGATCGTGCCGCCAGCAGGAAATTACGAAAATCCGCCAGCGCGCGAGATCGTATTCGGCGGTCGGAAGCGCCGTCGCGCGGCCTCTAACCGACGCCCGGCCCGTAAATGGCGAAAACCAGGCACGTCAGGACGAACGCGACGCCGCCGATCTGCGTCAGCACCGCTCCCGTGGACACCGCCTCCGGTCTGCGCCAAGTGGTTCGATCGGCAAGCACGACGGGCTTCGGTTGCTTTGGATCGTGGCGCGCCCAATCGAAGATCAGGGTGATCGCCAAGACCGCCGCCACGAACAGGCACGCGCCGCCAATTCCATATGCGTTCAAAGTCGCCTCCCTTGATCTTCGAACAGCGCCCGCGCGACGAGCGCCAGCAGCGCGAAAGGCAGTTTGAGGGCAAAGCGCCAGGGCACGGCGCTATCGCAGCACGGCGACGCGCACGCGCGCGACGCCCATGCGCAGCATCGCGAGCCCCGCCGCCGCGCCGCGCGAGAGATCGAGATCGCGCCCGGTCCATCTCGCCGGACCGCGATCATTGACGCGCACAACGACCGAGCGCGCGCCGCGCGAGACCAGCAGCCGCGTGCCGAACGGCAGGGTGCGATGCGCGGCGGTGAGGCGCCGCTTGTCGAACAACTCGCCGTTGGCGGTGTGGGCGTTTGGCTCGTATTTACGCGGACCGCCGCCGTAGTAGCTCGCCAGCGCGGTAAAGCCGTCAGCGGCCCGCGCCGACGCGGCGAACGCGCAGCAAAGCGCGCCCACTAGCGTTAGCGTTTTTAGGTTCATGATGTCCGTGGATTGCGCGCTTAAGGATTTAGCGCTTGAAGATCGGCAGCAGCGCCTGAATCGTCGCCGCCGTGACGCCGGGGTTCTTGTCGAGCGCGAGTTCAGCTTCCGTGATCGGCGTTAGGTCGATTTCGACGATTTGCGCGCCGATCCTTTCGGCCTCCGCTTCGAACGCCTTGCGCGCCTCGGCGTCGAGTTCGCCGCCAGTCGGCGCGATTTTGTCGCGCGCGGCCTTGAGCGCCCTTTGCGCCGGGCCGATCGCGTCGGAAATATGCGAGGCGTCGACCGCGAGGGCTATTCGCGCCGCCGGTGAAAAGGCGAAGGCGCGATGCAGGATCACGTCCTTGCCGTCGTTCTTGGCGGACTCGTCGAAGCCCTTGTCG
>JBAUVQ010000139.1:0-1689 GCA_049583305.1 Methylocystis sp. | reverse complement strand
CGCGAAAGCCATCGCGTTCGAATCCGCGCGTGACATTCTGAACGAGCGATTCGATCCTGCCAATCCTGCGTTGCTTTCCGATCTTGAGAAGAATATTGGCCGGGCGCTCGAACGTGTGAGTCAACCGCAAAGCCTTACATCTGCAGTTCGGCTTGGCGCACTGCGCCAACTCACTCCTGAACAACTCGACGCCGCCGATACCAAGATCTACAGCATTCTCGCCGAAGCCAGCGCACTCGATGCCTTGGCAAGAGACTCTTCGACGGCCGCAAGGACTCGCCTCTACGCCCATGTCGCTACCTGGATCGCGGATCATCCAGATCCGCAGCGCAAAGAGGAGGTATGCCTCATCTGCGGCGGCAGTCTCGACCAAGCGATTGATCCCGTGACCGGCAGACCGGTGAAGGCGCATATTCACGACGGGGCTTCGGACGCGGCGCTGCTGTCGCAAACACTTAGCCGTTGGGCCGAGAATGCGCAGGGCGACCTCATGCGTAGTCTGCCCGGGGCGCTTCGCGCGGAAGCGGACGCCGAGCTGCCGGCTCATCCGTGTGACCTGCTTCGTACGGCGATCGTGGATGAGCTCTTCGCCTTCGATCCGTTTCGAGGAGTGTTGGGCGATCTGAAGACGCAAACCGCATCTGCTTTTGATCGCGCCGTCAAAGATCGCGCGGCGCTTGCCAACCCAACCGAAATCTCGCTCCCAATGGGGTGTGATGTGCTTGGTGAGACCTTGAAACGGCTCGACTGCGCGATCCGGTTCGCACGATGGCGGCAGGGGAATGACACGCTCGCGCGTGACATTTTAGCGCGTGTGCTAGGGCGCATGCCGAAGGCGGGTGAGCCGAGCGAAAAGGTTACGCTCGTCGGAAAGCTGCTCGACCTTGAGGTAACGGTGAAGGCCGCGCAGCCCATCTCGGACGCGCTCATTCAGTGCGGTCGACTCAAGCAGTATCTGAAAAGTCGCCGAGCTAGCGAATCGCGCCTTGGTGAATACGCTATCGCGAGCGCTGCCCTCGCGAACTTAGCCGGGTTAGGACAGCTGGCTGACGAACAGGTCGAACAGCTTCGTAAGACCCTGAGCAAGGACGCCGCCGACTGGCGTTCCCGGATTTATCTCGGCGCGTTCCCGGACACGGCCCACGAGTTGGTCGACACCGGGATGGGCCGCAAGGGCGAGCTGGACCTTGTGGTGCAGGCGGGCGGCGTCTCGGCGCCCGCTCAGCACGTGACCAACGCTTCGGCGCTGCGCGCCAGCCTGGTCGCCTTCTTTCTTGCTTTCTGGGAGCACGTGCTGAAAGAGCGCGGTGGGCTCACGATCTTGGTCCTCGACGATCCGCAAGAATTGCTCGACGACGAAAACCGTGAACGCCTCGCGGCAGCGCTTGCCCCGCTCGTGATCTCCGGTGCGCAGTTAATCGTGACCTCCTACGATCCGCGCTTCTGCGCGCGTGTGTCTCGCCTTGCGATATGCGGCGGCATTGAACACCTCGAAGTGCAACCGGCGACGCGACAGCAGCCCCGCGTACGAACCACGCCGCCGCTCCCGGTCATAGAGGAGCGGAAGCTCCGGTTTGAAGTTGACCGAAACGTGGAGGAACCCGCGCGCGAGTTCGCCGACGGCTGTCGCGTCTTCTTCGAAACTAAGCTCGGCGACATGTTTGACGATCCGGCTCACGCCGCGTGGAC
>JBAUVQ010000138.1:0-2276 GCA_049583305.1 Methylocystis sp. | reverse complement strand
GCGCCGCCTCCTTGCCTGTCGAATTGCCGGTGACGACGATCTTGATGCTGAGGGCCATCGCCGACATCGCGCGCCTTCACGGCGAGGATCTCTCGACCATCGAGGGGCGGCTCGCCTGCGTCGAAGTCTTCGCCCATGGCTCCGGGAGAATCGGCGAGCGCGCCAGCGGTTCCGAGCGCCGCGCGGACGTGGGTTATTACGCTTCGCGCGCCATGCTCGGCCGGCTCGCCAATGAAGCGTCGTCGCTATTGCTGGAGCGCGGCGCGACCAGTTTCGCCGCGCCGGCGATGGCGGCGTTGACCGGCAGGGTCGCCTCGCGCTTTGGCGTCGTGGTCTGGTAGAAGATCGCCGCGAGCGCCATCCCTCTGGCCGGCGCGGCGGGCGCCGCGACGATCAACGTGGTGTTCATGAACCACTTTCAATCGATCGCGCGCGGACATTTCATGCTGCGGCGGCTGGAACGCATCCATGGCGAAGAGGCGATTCGGAGCCATTATCGGCGGTTGCGGATGACGGAGGACTGAGCCGCGAAAGCGAGGGCCGCTCCGCGCAAAAAAGAGGGCGAACCGAAACGGCCCGCCCCCGGCGCGACTTATTTCTGCGCGGCTTCCAAATGCGTCAGCGCCTCCTCGGCGTGCTTGGTCGCGATGTCGGCATGTTTCATCTTGCCATGCTCGATGGCGGCCTTCAAATGCGTAATCCCTTCCGCCGTATGGGGATTTGGCTTCTCCTTCTCGGCGGCCTCGGCATGCGTCAGCGCTGCTTCGGCATGGGTTACGAGCACATCGGCATGGCCCTCTTTTCCTTGCGCGATGGCTTCCTTGGTGTGACCGATGGCTTCGGCCAAATGATCCTCGGCGAAGGCGAGGCTCGGCGCGAGAGCGGCGGCGGCTCCAAGACCAAGAACCAACGAAAATGTCCTGCGATCCATGATATTATCCCCTCCCTTTTGCCGCCCCCAGCTAAGGGGGCCGCCAATACTTGGGGCGGCGGGCGCGGAGCGGCAAGGCGCGGCTTCGACCCGCGCTTTTTCCGGGCGCTTGACGATTCTTTACAATCACGCGCATTTTCGCGCATAAACCCTCGCTCTGAGTGCGCCCGCGCGCATTTTCACGCAACACCGACACCTGCGTTTTCGCGCCCGAGGAGCCCGGATTTGGGCCGCGGGCGCGCCAGCGCCAAAGAAAAGGCGATGCGATTTGGAAGCCTCGGTCTCGAAGCCGCATCCCGCGGCGACGCCGCTTCGCGCGCTGCGCTCCAGCGGCCTTTCCGGACGTCCGCGCCCGCCCGGCGACAAATCGGTCTCGCATCGATCGCTGATTCTCGGGCTGCTTTGCGTCGGCGAGACGACGATCGAGGGTCTGCTCGAGGGCGATGACGTGTTGCGCACCGCCAGCGCCTGCCGCCAGCTTGGCGCGACCGTGACGCGGCGCGGCGAGGGCAATTGGAGCGTCCTTGGCGCGGGCCTCGGCTCGCTGCTCGCCCCCCGCGAGACGCTCGACTTCGGCAACGCCGGCACGGGATCGCGGCTGATGATGGGCGTCGTCGGCGGCCATGCCATCACCGCGCGTTTCGACGGCGACGCCTCGCTGCGCAAGCGGCCGATGCGGCGCATTCTCGACCCGCTGCTGCTCCAGGGCGCCCGCGTGCTGGAGGAACAGGAAGGCGGTCGCTTCCCGATCCTGTTGCAGGGAACCAGCGAGCCGCTGCCGATCGAATATACGACGCCCGTCGCCTCGGCGCAGATCAAATCGGCCGTGCTGTTCGCCGGACTCAACTCGCCGGGCCGAACGGTGGTGATCGAGCTTGAGGCCTCGCGCGACCATACCGAAAAAATGCTGACGCATTTTGGCGCGCGGCTGAGGGTCGAGCCGCATGGCCCGCATGGCCGCAAGATTACGCTCGAAGGCCGCCCGGAGTTGCGCGCGCGAGAAGTTCGCGTGCCGGCCGACCCGTCCTCGGCGGCTTTTCCGCTAGCGGCGGCGCTGATCGTCGAAGGGTCCGACATCGTGGTCGAAGGCGTGATGACCAATCCGCTGCGTGGCGGACTGCTGACGACTCTGCTCGAAATGGGCGCCGATCTCTCCTTGGAGAACCGCCGCATCGAGGGCGGCGAGGAAGTCGCCGACATTCGCGCGCGCTATTCGCCGAGCCTTCGCGGCGTCGATGTTCCGCCACAGCGCGCGCCCTCGATGATCGATGAATACCCAATCCTCGCGGTCGTCGCGGCATTTGCTTCCGGCGAAACGCGCATGCGCGGCCTTTCCGAATTGCGC
>JBAUVQ010000137.1:0-2442 GCA_049583305.1 Methylocystis sp. | reverse complement strand
CGGCCGCAGGGTCAATTCGCAAGAAAACCACGCCAAACACAGGACAAACCGGCGAAAACGGTTACTTCGTCGACGACGAAGAGTCCAATATGTCAGGCGCTTACGAATTCTTCACGGGCGACTAATTGCCCACCGTCATTTTTGGCGCTCCGATGTGGGGCGCGGCTTCTGAATTCCGCCTGCCCCTTGCCAGGGACTTTAATCTCTGAATCCATATGCGCATGGATCGCACTGATTTGCAGCGGCTGAGCAAGGACGAGTTGATCGAGTTGGTGATGCGGCTTCAACGACCGGACAAGACGTCGCGCGCTTCGTCGAAGCCGCCCTCCACCGACAAGAAAGACAAACGCGAGAACTCGCGTCCTGGCGGGGCGAAGCCCGGGCATGAGCCGCACAACCGCCGGCTGGCCGACGATCCCGACGAATTCCGCGATCACCGACCAACGCATTGCGAACTCCGCGGCGGGGCCGTGTCGGCGGACGCCGAGATGGAATTGATCGGCGAATACGACGAGATCGAAATACCGCCGGTCAAGCCCTACGTCGTGCGCCATCGGCGCTTCGCCTGCCGTTGCGCGCATTGCGGCGCGGTCGCCAAGGCTGCGCCGCCCGCGGTCGCCACGACGACGCCGTTTGGACCGCGCATCCATGCGCTGGCGATATATTTGAAGGGCTTTCAGGCGCTTTCCCATGAGCGCCCGCGCTTCCTGTTCCGCGACGCTTTCGGCCTGATCGTCAGCGAGGGCGCGCTGATGAACATGTTCGTCCGCTCCCATGCGGGCTTCAAGCTCGCGGCGGACGAGGCGAAGGCCGTTCTTCGCAACGCCAGGGTCGTCGCCAGCGACGAAACCGGCGCGCGGATCGAGGGGACCAACTCCTATCATTGGGTGTTTCACTGCAAGGACGCCGTCGTGCATCAGCCCGACCATTCACGCGGCGCCCGCGTCGTGGAAGAGACGATGAATGGCCATGTTCCGAAGGTGTGGCTCTCGGACCGCTATTCCGCGCAGCAAAATCATGGCGCCGCGCATCAAACCTGTCTGGCGCATCTGGCCCGCGATACGGCCTTTGCGCTGGAGCATGGATCGGACGATCCGCCCCTGCGCTTCAAGTTGTGGTTCGGCAAGGCCTTCGATCTGGCCAAAGACATCGCCAGTTTCAAAGCCGCGACGATCGTCAGCAAAAAGCGCGCGCTCGAAAAGCAACTCGCATCCCTTCTCACCGCGGCGACGGGATGCGATCTCGCACGCGAATTGCAGGCCAAAATCCGGCGAGCGCGAGACCAGCTGCTGATCTTTTGCGATTATCCCGGCGAGGTCGACGCGACAAACAACAGCTCGGAGCGGAAGCCGCAGCCTTGCGTGATCCAACGAAAAGTGACCAACGGCTACCGCGCCATGTGGGCCGCGCAAGCCGAGGCCGACGTCCGCACGACCGTCGACACCGCAAGGCTCAAGGGTGCGAACCCATTCCAGACGATCCTCGACACCCTGGCCTGAAGCCCCAAAAACCGCGCCCTTAAAATTGGGGACTTATATAGATGACTCCCTTGGCGGTGCCTGCTATCTGTCGCGCTCCAGATTCGCGCGATCTACCGCTTCTCGTTTAGGATCGCCTCGCTGGAGGGAGCCTAAATGTCAGAAGAATCGATTCATGATACCGCCCCAAAAGCCACCAAGGCTTTGTTGGGCACAATTGCTTTCATTCTCATTATGGTTGGAATCGAGGCTCTTGTTGAGCGCGACGGCCCCCGTTACGGCGTCGGTGGGAGCTTGATCGTGGCTGGAATTATTTGTTCATACGCAGCCGTCGCATGGACCGCCGTAAGAGCACGGTTGTCAGACAGCGTAAAAATGAAAATCGCAGAAATTGCTCTGAGCCCTCGATGGTGGCTAGCGGTTGTCCTTGTTGGACTTATGGCGGTTTCTCTTTCTCCTTTTATTGAACAAAAGCGGTGGCCTTTTTCGGCTTGGTTCGCCCCATCCAACGCGCCATCAACCGACGGCTGTGTAAGAGAAAGCAAACAAATCCAAGAGCGTCTTGGCGTCAAAACGCAAGAAAATCAAGACTTATCCCAACAATTATCTTCAGCGAACAACGCGCTAGCTAGTGCTCAACAGCAACTCGCAACTCTTCGGTCGCAGCGATCCGCGCCGATCATAAATCCGCCGAGCGCCAGCTCCATTACGTGGCAACCGAGGCTGCTTATATACAGCGTTCCGTTGTCGTCGGATGGAAATGTTCCGAGACCTTCTGAGCCGAGCGTGTCGCTTATTGACTTTCGCGGGACGGTTCAAGGGTCGTATCCTGCCCAACTAAAAAACGCATATATTGTATCTGGGCTAACCGGAGAAAAGAGGTCTTTCTTAATTAATACACGTGTTGGATATTTGGACGCGGAGAAACTCCCATTAGACCAAATAAACCCGTTGCCGCCGGGTT
>JBAUVQ010000136.1:0-2424 GCA_049583305.1 Methylocystis sp. | reverse complement strand
GCCTGAACGAGCCAAAGGATCATGCAGACACAACCCACGACGCCCTTTGGGCGGCGGCCGCTGTCGCTTGCCATGGTGGCAAGCCAGGCGGCGACCGAGAATTTCGCCGCAAGACCCGGCGCATCCGAAACCGTCGTGCACAAATGGCGGTTGTATCGCGCGCTGACCGAGGCCAAGGAGCCGCTCGGCGTCACCGACCGCGCGCTGTCGGTGCTGCACGCGCTCTTGAGCTTCCATCAGGAGACGGCGCTGACTTTGCCGGCAGGCGAAAAAGCAGGCGAAGCTGATTCGTCCGGCCTCGGCATCGTGGTGTTTCCTTCCAACAAAGAGCTATCGATCCGCGCTCATGGCATGGCGCCGGCGACGCTGCGGCGGCATTTGGCCTGCCTCGTCGACGCCGGGTTGATCATCCGGCGCGACTCTCCGAACGGCAAGCGCTTCGCCAGAAGAGGGCAGGGGGGCGCGATCGAGGACGCCTTCGGCTTCGACCTCACGCCGCTCGTCGCGCGCGCCGAGGAAATCGAAAACCTCGCCGAGGAGGTGCGGGCCGAGAACCGCGCGATGGCGTTGCTGCGCGAAAAAATCACGCTGACACGGCGCGACATCGCCAAGATGATCGCGACCGGCATAGAGGAGGGGGTCCCAGGCGACTGGGAAGGCTTCCACATGCGCTACGCGACCCTCTCCGGACGCTACGCGCGCAATCTTTTGCGCTCAGATTTGGAGGCTTTGGCGAGCGAATTGACCGCGCTTGCCGCCGAAAACCGTAAGCTGCTGGAGAACCACGTAAAACCCCAAAATATGAGCGGCAATGAGTCCCAAAGTGAGCGCCACATACAGAATCAAACTACAAATATATTTGAGCTTGAACCTAGCCTTCGAGAAGGCAGGGCCGAACCGTCCGACCTCGACGACCAAAACCCCCGGGCTCCATCGGCGCCAGAGCCCGAGCTCTTGGAAACGGGAGGCCAGAGGCCCGAACAAAAGCCCGCAACGCCGCGGACCTATCCGCTGGGGATGGTGCTGGAGGCCTGTCCGGATATCCTGGACTTCGCTTCGGGCGGAATCTCGTCGTGGCGCGATCTTGCGACCACCGCGGCCGTGGTTCGAAAGGCGATCGGCGTTTCGCCCGACGCCTGGGCGCAGGCCCTGGAGGTCTTGGGCGAGCACGACACGTCGATCGTCATCGCCGCGATCCTGCAGCGCGGGGAGGAAATCAAATCCGCCGGCGGCTATCTGCGCGTCTTGACCGCCAAGGCGAGGGCAGGGGAGTTTTCGCTCGGGCCCGTGCTGATGGCGCTGTTGCGCGGCAAGGCGGCGAAGGCCGCGCGCGAACGCAAGAGGGCAGGGTGATCCGGCGGCTCGCAGAGGCTCGGGAGCGTGCGAAAGGCGCGCCGCTTGGTCCCCAAGAGAAGTCTGGCCGATTGTATCGGATTGCGTCATTCTCGATGGATGGTCCAAGCTTTGCCGGGAGGTTGCCGATGACGACGGACGCCGCAGCTCAGCTGGCCATTTTGGCGGATGCGCTGACCGAGATCGTCGATTTGGCGACGGCCGATCCCAAGACCGTGGCGCCGCCGGCGGAAATTTTGGCGCGGGCAGGGGACATCGCGGCCGAAGCCCTCGCCGCGGCCGCGACTTACGGGCGGTTGCCGCCGTTCGTCGGCGCCGGAGAGACGCGGGACGATGCGGCGAATTCCGATGCGGCTGCGTCGCCGTGACGGCGCTTTAACGGTTTGTTAACCACGAAAACCGCCGGGGGCGTCGGGCGAAAAGCGTGTCCGATAACTCGGGTTACCGGGCATGGAGGCGAGGGCCCAGAGAGGAGGGCATGTCACTTGCGCTTGGTGGGGGGATATCCCGCAAAAATGCGATCCAGGCGTCGGATTTTTGCGCTTCATCGCTGGACTGCCCCCCAGACGAGCGCCCTTTCGCGGCCTGCGAAGCGCCGCGTCGATCAACCGCATCAGAACGCGGCAGCGGATTTTTTCCGGCGGCTCCGGGGTGGCGACCCAACCCGGCTGTATGAGGGGCCATGCGAACAGACGCCGGCGTTGGTTAATGCGCCCGCGCGCTGCGCCGGACTACGCATGATGCGTCCACGGATTGATCGCGAAAAGATCCGCCGATTCCGAGTGAAACCAGTAATGAAACGCGAACCGGATTCCAAGAAAATCAATGCATTCCAGTCAATATCGAAGCGCGAGCGATCAAGAGTTCGCGCTCCTTGAATCGTTAGAATCGCGCCCGAGGGTCCGGGGGTGTTACTCTGCACGAAAGCGTGAGAATACCCCATGTTCGGACGGTCGCTGCTGGAAATGGCGAGACCAAAACGGGCTTTCGTCGCGTATTTGCTGCAAATATGAGAATGAAGGATGGGCGTCGGCGAGCTGCTTGATCTTCACGGCGTCGAACCGAATGCTT
>JBAUVQ010000135.1:0-4155 GCA_049583305.1 Methylocystis sp. | reverse complement strand
GTGAAATTCTTGTAGTGCTGGCGCGCCAGCAGCGTCGTTGGCGCGACGACGGCGACCTGCCGGCCGTTGATCGCAGTGCAAAAGGCGGCGCGCAACGCGACCTCGGTCTTGCCGAAACCGACATCGCCGCACACGAGACGATCCATCGGCCGCCCGGACGCGAGATCGTCGAGCACCGCGTCGATGGCGCCGGCCTGATCCTCGGTCTCGTCATAGGGAAAGCGCGCGCAGAATTCGTCATAGAGACCTTCCGGCGCGACAAGTTTGGGCGCTTGCTTCAGCATGCGCTGCGCCGCGATCGCGATCAGGCCCTTGGCCATTTCGCGAATGCGGTTCTTCATGCGGGCCTTGCGGCCCTGCCAGCCGGCGCCGCCGAGACGGTCGAGCGCGACCTCGGTGTCCTCGGAGCCGTAGCGCGTCAACAGCTCGATGTTTTCGACCGGTAGGTAGAGCTTGTCGCCGCCGGCGTAATGGATCTCCAGACAGTCGTGCGGCGCGCCGGCGGCGGTGATCGATTCGAGGCCGATGAAGCGGCCAATGCCGTGATCGACATGCACGACGAGATCGCCGGCCGACAGCGCCGCGATCTCGCCCAGCAGATTTTCCGCGCGCTTATGTTTCTTGCGCCGGCGCACCAACCGGTC
The DNA here is from genome assembly GCA_049583305.1 of Methylocystis sp. Lineage (GTDB taxonomy): Bacteria > Pseudomonadota > Alphaproteobacteria > Rhizobiales > Beijerinckiaceae > Methylocystis. Next base: position 3,511 of record JBAUVQ010000135.1, on the reverse strand, counting down.
GCCCAAAATATCCTGCTCGCCGATGACCGCGAGACTTTCCGTCTCGAAGCCATGCTCGACGCCGAGCACGGCGAGCGAAATGGCGCTTTTGCCCAGCGCCAGCGCGCCGGGCAGGCCAGTGACCAGCGGCGGCGTGGGCAGGCCATGCTCGGCGAGCACGTGGCCAAGCCGCTCGCGCGAGCCCTCCGACCAGGCGGCGACGACGACGGTCCTGCCTTGCGCGGCGAGGGCCTTGATGTGGTCGGCGGCGATCTGGAACACGTTTATGTCGGGCTGATTGCGCTCGGGCGCGAAGTCGCGTCCCGGCCGCGCGGAAAAATCGAGGCCCGCCGTTTCGCCCTCCGCCGGCGCGAAGGGCGAAAAGCGCGCCTGCGCCCGCGCGTCGAGCCGCGTCCGCCATTCCTCCGCCGTCAGATAAAGTTCGCGCGGCTCGAGCGGCTTGTAATTGGAGCGGGCGAGATCGATGTCATAGGCGCTTTTGCGCGCCTCGTAATAATCCGTGACCTGCGCCAGCCGCTCGCCCGCCGCGTCCTCGACTTGCGGGTCGAGCAGCAGCGGCGCGTTCCCGAAATAATCGAACAGCGTGTCGAGCTTGTCATAGAACAGCGGCAGCCAATGTTCGGCGCCGGGATGGCGGCGGCCCTCGCTGATCGTCTCGTAAAGCGCGTCGCCGCGGGTCTCGCCGCCAAAGCGCGTGGTGTAAGCTTGGCGAAAGCGCCGCATCGTCTCGCTGACGAGTTGCAACTCGCTCATCGGCACGAGGTCGAGCGCGCGCAACTGCCCGGTGGTGCGCTGTGTTTCTGGATCGAAGGCGCGGATCGACTCCAGCGTGTTGCCGAAAAAGTCGAGCCGGATCGGCGCCGGCATGCTCGGCGCGAAGAGATCGACGATGCCGCCGCGCTGCGCATATTCGCCCGGCTCGCGCACCGTGCTGGAACGCAGGAAGCCGTTGGTCGAAAGCCAGCCCGTCAGCAGGTCCATCTCGACGAGATTTCCCGGCGCGGCGGAAAAAGTGTCGGCGGCGATTCTCTCGCGCGGCGGAACGCGTTGGAGCAGGCAGTCGACGGTCGTCGCGATCACGCGCGGCTGCTCCGCGGAGGATTTCGAGCGCGCCAGCCGCGCCAGCGCGGTCATGCGGCGCGAGGCGACGGCGGCGCTCGGCGAGACGCGGTCGTAGGGCTGGCAGTCCCAGCCCGGCAGGTCCAGGATTTCGACGAAGGGCGCGGCGAAGCGCAGCGCCTCGCGAAATTGCGCGGAGCGCGTGGCGTCGCGCGCGACATGCACGAAGACGGCGGCTTGCCCTTCCGCCTTCTCGGCCATCGCGCGCGCGAGATCGGCGGCGACGAAGGCGTCGAAGCCTTCCGGCGCGTTGGCGAGCAGCAGCTTGTCGCCAGCTTCCAGCCGCGCGAGAGCGGTTTTTAGCGCGCTCGTCGCGGCCGCCACGCGGGCGTCGACACGTTGTTTCAATGTCGCCGTCCCAGTCCCGCGTGGAAGGCGGCGATTTTTTTAAACAGCGGCGTGTCCTGCTCCGGCGGAGGCGGCTCGGCGCCGCAAAACCAGCGGAACGCCAAATCGTCGTCGGCGTCGAGCAGCGTCTCCAGCTGCGTCAGCTCGCGCGCGTCCAGCGTCTCGACGCGAGCGTCGACGAAGCCGCCGAGAATGAGGTCCATCTCCCGCATCCCCCGCCGCCAGGCGCGCACGCGAATGCGGCGCCGTCGGAGGTCGAGCGCGTCCAGGGATTCGGTCTCGGCGTTGGCGCCAGTCATTGGATTTGTGTCGCTGGAGGGTGCAAGGCTCGATGCACGGGGGATTTGGAGCTCTCGCCCGGCCGTCGCGCTGGCTTAAACCAGCGGCGGCGCGAAGAAAAGGGCGGCGCGAGGGCGATCAGTAGGCCCTCGCGAAAATAACATCCTGCGTCGCCGGCGCGCCGGTGAGGACGCACGCGCCTTGCGTCCCGTCCTGATCGAAGGGGATGCAGCGGATGGTGACGCCGAGTTCGTCGATGATCTTCAGCGACGCGGCGTCGCCCGACCATTTCGCGCGAACGAAACCCTGTCCGCCCGCGAAGGTGTTTTCCGCGTCTTTCCTGAAATAGGCTTCAAGTTCGGCGCGCGTCTTGATGTCCGCGACCGTGCGCGATTTCTGGAAGGCCAGCGCCTGATCGAACAGCGCTTGCTGCGCGGCGGCGAGTTCCGCCTCGGCGGCGTCGAGAAATTCGTCCAGCGCCATGAAGCGCTTGCCCTCGGCCAATTGATCGCGGCGCGTGAAACACACCTTGCCGCCATCGACATCGCGTGGACCGATTTCGAGCAGGATCGGCGCGCCCTTCTTGGTCCATTCCCATTTCTTTTCCGAGCCGGCCATGTCGCGCGCGTCGAGTTTTACGCGCAGCGGTTGGCCCGCGAAGCTTCGCGCCATCAATCGCGCGCGCAGGCTTTCGCAATGTTCCATGACTCGCGGGCGGTCGCTCTCCTCGCGCGCGATCGGCGCGATGACGATCTGATGCGGCGCGATGCGCGGCGGCATGCGCATGCCGTCGTCGTCGGCGTGGGTCATGACGATCGCGCCGAGCAGGCGCGTGGATACGCCCCACGACGTCGTGTGCACATGCTCCATCTGGCCTTCGCGGCTCTGGAACTGAATGCCGATGGATTTGGCGAAGTTCTGGCCGAGATAATGCGACGTGCCCGCTTGCAGCGCGCGCCCGTCCTGCATCATCGCCTCGATGGTGAAGGTGCTGACCGCGCCCGGGAAACGCTCGTTGGGCGTTTTCTCGCCGCAAATGACCGGCAGCGCCAGGACTTCCTCGGCGAACTGGCGATAAACCTCGTGCATGCGGCGCGTTTCCACCATCGCCTCGTCCTGGGTTTCGTGCGCGGTGTGGCCCTCCTGCCAGAGAAATTCGGCGGTGCGCAGCAAGATGCGCGGCCGCATTTCCCAACGCACGACATTCGCCCACTGATTCAGCAGCATCGGCAGGTCGCGGTACGACTTGATCCATTTGGACATCGCCTCGCCGATCACCGTCTCGGAGGTCGGACGCACGACGAGCGGCTCCTCCAACTCTCCGTCGGGCGTCAGCGCGCCGTTTTTCATGGTCAGCCGGTGATGCGTGACGACCGCCATCTCCTTGGCGAATCCGTCGACGTGTTCGGCTTCCTTCTGGAAATAGCTCAGCGGGATGAACAGCGGGAAATAGCAGTTCTCGTGTCCGGTCTCCTTGAAGCGCGCGTCGAGGTCGCGCTGCATCAGCTCCCAGGCGCCATAGCCCCACGGCTTGATGATCATGCAGCCGCGCACGCCCGACATTTCCGCCATGTCGGCCGCGCGCACCACTTTCTGGTACCATTCGGCATAGTCCTCGGCGCGCGTGGGCGAGATCGCGGTTTTCGGCGCTTTGGCTTTTTGCTGAGGGGCGTTCATGACCTATCCTTCGCTTCCGGTCGCCGGCGGGCGAGTCGGGAGCCAGACGCATAATCAGATATGGGCGCTCCCGGCAAGACCGACGACG
>JBAUVQ010000134.1:0-5447 GCA_049583305.1 Methylocystis sp. | reverse complement strand
GAGGTGAAGACCAGCGCCGCTTCCTTGCCATGCAGGTCGGCGAGCTCATGCTCCAGCTCGACGATGGCGTGGCTGGTGCCGGAAATGTTTCGCGTGCCGCCGGCGCCGGCGCCGACCTTGCCCGCGGTCCGCGTCATGGCGGCGATCACCTCGGGGTGCTGGCCCATGCCGAGGTAATCGTTGGAGCACCAGATGGTGACATCCTGGGTTTTGCCGTCGGGGCGATGCCACACCGCCTCGGGGAAAGTCTCCACATCGCGCTCGATATGGGCGAAGACCCGATAGCGCCGTTCCGACCGAAGACGAAACACAGCCGCCTCGAAGTAGCGCCGATAATCCATGCCGAAGCCCTTCATTCGCCGCGCCTTTTGGGCGCCACAAGCGATCCCGGGCTCCCCTCCCCGGACCGCCGAACTTTGTATGAGACACTACATAGCCGAAACGACGCGATAATGCGAGAGGCGGAGTGTCGCGGGGCGGGGCGTTTGCTGACTCGTGGATAAGGCAATTACATCCGCTACTGGAGAAATTCGTCGCGGCGCTGGCGGGCGGACTCAAAAACGCCAGGGCGACACGAGATCAAGCCCGGTCGCGCGAAAATCGCCGAGATTGCGGGTGGCCAGCCGACCTCCGTTGACTCGGGCGATGGCCGCGATCATGCCATCCGGCGCCGACATTCCAAGGCCCTGTCGCGCGGCGCTTCCCATGATTTCGCCATAGGCCAGGGCCGCTTCCTCGGTCAGCCCGAAAATCCGGTCGGCGAAGCGGTGGCGCCACTCGGACAGACCTTGCTCGAGGCGCATGGCGCGCTGGTCAGGCAGGATTTTTTGTATGCCGAAAGCGATCTCGGCGATCGTCACTGTCGGCAGGGCAAGTTCCGCGTCGTGCCGCGCCAACCAGGATATCACGGCGGCGTCGGGGGATTTTCTCAGCGTTTCCGAAACGACATTGGTGTCGAGGAAAATCAAAGCTCCACGCCCTGATGGGTCCGGCGCGATTTCCTGATGACCTCTTCAAGATCGACATCCGAGCCATAGGTGGCGGACAGGCGTTCGTAAAACGAGGACGCGGGCTCCCTGCCCGCTTCGCGGACTTCATAGGATTCGAGCGCCCGCTCGACAATATCGGCGATCGACCGATTCTCGCGGCGCGCCAGCCGATAAGCAATGTCTCGCGCCTTGGCGCTGCGCACGGAAAGTTGAGGTTGGGCCATTTGGAACTCCGGGGGCTAATCCTGACATAGCCATCCAGATGGCGCAAGATGGCTTGATGGCAAGCCTTACGCACGCCAATCGCAGCCGTCGTGAGAATACGCGCGACGAAGGCTTCCGATCACGCCGCCAGCGCCGCCAGCACCCTTGCCCAGCTCCGCGCCCCCTTATGAAACGACGTCAGCGAATACTTCTCGTTCGGCGAGTGTATTCGGTCGTCCTCCAACGCGAAGCCGATCATTAGCGCGTCCATGCCGAGGTCGCGCTTGAAGGCGCCGACGATGGGGATCGAGCCGCCGCAGCCGGTCAGCGCCGCCTCGACGCCCCATTCCTCGGCCAGCGCCCGCCGCGCCCGCTTCAAGGGCTCGGAGCCGAACGGCAGATTGAGCGCGGCCGAGGCGCCGTGCGGGATAAACTCCGCCGTCACGTCCGCCGGCAGCCGCTCGCGCACGAAGGCGCGGAAGGATTCGAGGATTTTTTTCGGGCTCTGCGTCCCGACCAGGCGGAACGAGAATTTGGCGCTGGCCCGCGCCGGCAGCACGGTTTTCGTGCCCTTGCCGGTGTAGCCGCCGACGATGCCGTTCACGTCGCAGGTCGGCCGCGCCCAAATCTGCTCCATGACGCCACGCCCGACCTCGCCGCCAACCTGCGTCAGTCCGACGCCGCGCAGAAAAGCCGCCTCGTCGAAATCGAGGTCGCGCCATTGCGCCGCTATGTCCTCCGGCAATTCCGGCACGCCGTCGTAAAAGCCGGGCAGCGCCACCTTGCCGTCGGCGTCGTGCAATTCGCCGATGATTTTCGAAAGAACATGGATCGGGTTGACGACGGGGCCGCCGAACATGCCGGAATGCAGATCGTGGCTGGCGCCGCGCAGAACCACCTCCTCCTGGACGAGTCCGCGCAGCATGATGGTTATGCCGGGCGTCGCCGCGTTCCACATGCCGGTGTCGCAGACAAGCGCCAGCGCCGGCTCGGAGAGTTCGGCCTTATATTGCGCGAGGAATCCCGGCAGCGACGGCGAGCCGGTCTCCTCCTCGCCCTCGAACAGGAAGGTGACGCTGCATGGCAGGCCGCCATTGGCCTCGAAGGCGCGGCAGGCCTCGACGAAGGTCATGAGCTGGCCCTTGTCGTCCGAGGCGCCGCGCGCGACGATTTCCTGAGTCCCCTCGCCCTGTTGCAAGCGCGGCTCGAACGGGGCGGTCTTCCACAGGTCCAGCGGGTCCGGCGGCTGCACGTCGTAATGGCCGTAGAACAGCAAATGCGGCGCGTCCTTGCGCTTCGCGCTGGCGTGGCCGACGACGATGGGATGGCCGGGCGTCGGACGCGACTCGGCCTTGTAGCCGAGACCTTGCAACTCCTTCACAAGCCAGTCGGCGGCGCGCTCGCACTCTTTGGTGTAGGCCGGGTCGGTCGAGACGGAGGGGATGCGCAACAGATCGAACAGCCGCTGCGTGGAGGCGTCGATATTCTTATCGATGGTGGCGAGAACGGCGTCGAGCGTGGCCATGGAATCGGCTCTCCTTGTCGACCGACTATGTAACGCGCTCCGCGCGCGGCGCGAAGCCCTGGGCGGCGGTGGGCCGCCAAAACAGTCGCGCGCGAACCGCCGGCCCACGAATGTTGTTTTCGACAAACTCGCGGGCGGCGGGCTTCGGTGGGCGGAATGACCCCAGGAAATCGATGGGTTAGCACTTCTCGCGGTCAAACTGGCCGCAGTTTCTCTTGCGTATTTCACATGGCAAGGCCGTGTTTATACACTTGTGGAGGAAACCCTTACATTGCTTGCTCAAGGCCGATTCATCCGTCCCCTCGTATTCCATCTCGCCAGGAGCCGAACAGTGAGAAGTCTTCACGAATACAATATTGGAGGAATCCGACCGCGCCCCGTCAAATGAATGCGGATCGAAAGCATTCGCGGCCCCGATCGCCACGCCAGTTGACAGGAATAGAGCTATTATGAGCGCCGAGATATTTTTCATTTTACGCCCCCCTACGGTTACATCCCGCTTTGATGGAGCAGCATAGTCGAGCTTTTGGCGACGCGCCACGCTCAAACCGCTCAGCCGAAATCCGCGCGGATCGGGACATGGTCGGACGGCTTTTCGCGCGCGCGCATGTCCTTGTCGATCTCGACGCTCTTTAGGCAATCGGCGGCGCGCGGCGAGAGCACGAGGTGGTCGATGCGCAGCCCGTGGTTTTTTGGCCAGGCGCCGGCCTGATAATCCCAAAAGGTGTAGACGCCCGCTTCGTCCGTGACGGCGCGCAACGCCTCGGTGTAGCCGAGGTTCAGCAGTTCGCGGAATTTCGCGCGCGTCGGGGGAAGAAACAGCGCGTCGCCGGCCCAGGCCGCTGGATCGTAAACATCCTCGGGCGCCGGGATGACATTGTAATCGCCGGCGAGAACGACCCGCTCCTCCAGCGCCAGCAAGCCGCGCGCATGTTCGGTCAGCGCGTCCATGAAGGCGAGCTTGTAGGGGTATTTTTCGCTGTCCGGCGGATTGCCATTGGGCAGATAGATCGAGGCGACGCGAAACACGCCGCCGTCCCCCGCGGAAACCACCGCCTCGATATAACGCGACTGCGCGTCCTCGAAGCCGGGCAGCCCGCGCGAAACATCCTCCAGCGGCGTCTTGGACAGCAGCGCGACGCCGTTAAAGGTCTTCTGGCCGAAGGTCTCGACGTTATAGCCGGCGTCCTCGACCTCGGCGCGCGGAAAGGCGTCGTCCTGGCATTTGAGTTCTTGCAGGCACAGCACATCGGGCGCGACCTCGCGCAGATAACCCAGCAGGGGCGCGAGCCTCTGGCGCACGGAATTGACGTTCCAGCTGGCGATGCGCATTACGCGGCCCCGGCGATTTCCGCGACGATCCGCTCCGCCGCCGCTTTCGGGTCCGCCGCGCGGGTGATCGGGCGGCCGATCACGAGATGATCGGCCCCGGCGAGAATCGCCTGCCCCGGCGTCATCACGCGCTTCTGGTCGTTGGCGTCGGCCCCGGCCGGACGCACGCCGGGCGTGACCAGCAGCATTTTCGGGCCGACCAGCGCGCGGATCGGCGCCAGCTCCAGCGGCGAGAGAATCAGCCCGTCGACGCCGAGCTCCCTGGCCTGCCTCGCTCGCAGCGCCGCCAGTTCGGCGACGCCCAGCGCATAGCCGGCTTCCCGCAAATCGGCGTCGTCGTAGGAGGTCATCACCGTGACGGCGAGCAGTCGCAAGCCGCCGTCGCCCGCGCCGGCCCGCGCCGCGCGCATGGTTTGCGCAAAACCGTGGATCGTCAGGAAATCGACGCCGAGCCCGACGATTTGCCGCGTGGCGCGCTCGACCGTGGCGCCGATGTCGTGCAGTTTCAGATCGAGGAAAACGCGCTTGCCCGCCTGTTTCAGTTCGCCGGCGAGTCCGAGCCCGCCGGCATAGGCGAGTTCCAGGCCGATCTTGTAGAAGGAAACGGAGTCGCCGAGCGTCGCGATCAGCGCCTTCGCGGCGTCGACGCTCTCGACGTCGAGAGCGACGATCAGCCGGTCGCGCGCGCTCGCTTGTTTTGCGGTCACTTGGTCGGATCGCCGGAATGACCGGCGCGGCGATAACGCCAAACCCGCGCTGGCGGTATATTTAGCAGAACGGGCGCCGAACCCTTGCCGACATAGGCTCCGCTCACGCCGTGCGAATGGATGGGCATCGGCGAGACCGTCAGCCCGTAGGTGAACTGGATGAACAGCCCGTCCGGCCCCATCAGGTCGAAGGCCTGATGCAGCAGTTCGATGCGGTCGCTCTCGGGACGGATGAGCAGCGGCAAGCTGGAGACGACGGTCGCCACCTGTCCGTCGAGATGACCGGCCAGCGTCGCCTTGAGGCCATAGGCGTCGCCTTGGACGATTTTGACGTTTGGATAACGTTCGGCCAGCAAATGGCAAAACTTCGTCTCGTATTCGACCAGCAATAGCCGGCTCGCCGGAATCCCGCGCGCCAGCAGGGCCTTGGTGACCGGGCCGGTGCCCGGTCCGAGTTCGACGATCGGCCCTTCGCGCGCCAGATCGACAAAGCTGGCCATCGTCTTGGCGAGGGCCGGACCCGACGGCGAGACCGCGCCCACGATGCGCGGGTTTTCGATCCACTGGCGAAGGAATCGCGCGCCATCCACGAAATTGGATTTTTTGGGCTGCTGGCGGTGCGGCACGGACGGTTCGCCTTTTTGGTTGGCGGGGCGTTTCCCCGCGCAAGAAATTCAGCCCCGCGCTCTC
>JBAUVQ010000133.1:0-8559 GCA_049583305.1 Methylocystis sp. | reverse complement strand
CCGACGCTTGTGTATGTGAAGCCACGTTTTCTGGCGTCCTCGGGTCTGTATATGTTTCGCAGATCGACGATGACGGGGGTTTTGAGGAGGGTTTTGACCCGGTCGAGATCGAGGGCGCGGAAGGCGTCCCATTCGGTCACGATCACCAGGGCGTCGGCCCCCTCGATCGCCGCGTAGGCGTCGTCGAAAAATACCACTTCCGGCATCAACGGCCGCGCCTGCTCCATGCTCTCGGGATCATAGGCGTGGACTTGCGCCCCGTCCCCGGCGAGCGAGGCCACGATCGCCAGCGAAGGCGCGTCGCGCATGTCGTCGGTGTTGGGCTTGAAGGCGAGGCCCAGCAGAGCGACGCGCTTGGCCCGCACCGAGCCGCCCAGCGCGTGCATCACCTTGCGCGCCATCGCGCGCTTGCGCGCGTCGTTGACCGCGACCACCGTCTCGACGATCCGCAGCGGCGCGCCCTCGTCCTGCCCGGTCTTCAGCAAGGCCAGCGTGTCCTTGGGAAAGCACGAGCCGCCATAGCCGGGGCCGGCATGCAAAAACTTGTTGCCGATGCGCTTGTCCAGCCCGATGCCGCGCGCGACATCCTGAACGTCCGCCCCGGTCTTCTCGCACAAATCCGCGATCTCGTTGATGAAGGTGATCTTCGTCGCCAAAAACGCGTTGGCCGCGTATTTGGTCAGTTCCGAGGTTCGACGCCCGACAAAATGCAACGGCGGCTGGTTCAGGCTCAAGGGTCGGTAAATCTCGCTCATGACTTCCCGCGCCCGAGCGTCGTCCGTGCCGATCACCACCCGGTCGGGGCGCTTGAAATCCTCGATCGCCGCGCCCTCGCGCAAAAACTCGGGGTTCGACACCACCGCGAAATCGGCGTCGGGACGAAGCTCGCGGATTATGCGCTCGACCTCGTCGCCGGTGCCGACCGGAACCGTCGATTTATTGACGATCACCGTGAAGCCCTTGCCCAGAGCCGCGGCGATGGTTTTCGCCGCCGCGTAGACATAGGACAGATCCGCGTGCCCATCGCCGCGACGCGAAGGCGTCCCCACGCCGATGAACACCGCCGCCGCGTCCTTCACCGCCGCCGCGAGATCGGTCGTGAACGAAAGCCGGTTCTGGCGTCTGTTCGCCGCCACGAGCTCGTCGAGACCAGGCTCGTAAATCGGTATCTCCCCGCGTTGAAGACGATCGATCTTCCCCGCGTCCGTGTCCACGCAAATCACGTCATGCCCAAAATCCGCGAAACACGCCCCGGAAACCAAACCAACATACCCAGAACCAATCATCGTAATCTTCATAGGCGCAAGTCTCTCATTCTTAGGGGTCGCCAAACCAGCGGCGCGTCCTTGGCTTTGGTTCTTTTAGCCGCCGACGCCGAAAGCGGCCAAGGCCGCCATGTTGACGATTTCGGCGTCGGTCGCGCCGAGTTGAACGATCTGGATCGGTTTGTCGAGTCCCACGATCAACGGTCCAAGCACCGTCGCCCCGCCCAATTCTTGCAACATTTTCGTGGAGATAGCCGCCGAATGAAACGCCGGCATGACAAGAACGTTGGCGGTGTCCTTGAGGCGGCAGAACGGATAGGACGCCATGAGCTGTCGGTTGAGCGCGATGTCGGCGCCCATTTCTCCTTCGTAAGAAAAGTCGACGCGGCGTTGATCCAGTATCCGCACCGCTTCGTGAACGCGAGCGGTGCGTTCGCCCGGCGGATAGCCGAAAGTTGAAAAGGCCAGCATGGCCACACGCGGATCGAGTCCTATTCGCTTCGCGACGCCCGCCGCCTCGATGGCGATTTCCGCGAGATCGGCGGCCTCCGGCATTTCAGTGATCGCCGTGTCGGCGACCACGACAACGCGGCCGCTAGCCAGCACTAGGGAGGCGCCGATAAGCCTATGGCCGGGCTTCTGATCGACGACATGCCGGACATCTTCCAGCGCGTTGGAGAAATTGCGGGTGACGCCCGTCACCATCGCGTCGGCGTCACCCTGCGCGACCATCGCGGCGGCGAAATGATTGCGGTCGGTGTTGATGAGGCGTTGGCAATCGCGAAGCAAAAAGCCCCGGCGTTGCAATCGTTCGAATAGAAATTGGGCATAGACGCCATTGCGCGAGGACAGTTTGGCGTTATGCACCTCGATGCGGTCGCCTAGCTCCAGCCCGGCCTCGGCGGCCGTATGCAGCACGCGGTCCTCGCGGCCTACCAGGATCGCCCGGCCAAGCCCTTGATTGACAAAGGCAAGAGCCGCCCGGATCACTTGCTCTTCCTCGCCCTCGGCGAAAACAACGCGCTTGGGGCTGCGCCGAACGCGCTCGAAGATCGTCTGCATGACCGCGGCGACCGGATCGCGCCGGGCGGACAATTCGGCACGGTAGAGTTTAAGGTCCACGATGGGGCGACGAGCGACGCCCGATTCCATCGCCGCCATGGCGACGGCCGGCGGCACGACGGAAATTAGGCGGGGATCGAACGGTGCCGGAATCAGGTAGTCGCGGCCAAAGCGTGGGCGCGCGCCGCGGTAGGCGTTCGCCACCTCGTCCGGCACATCTTCGCGCGCCAGCTGCGCGAGCGCCTTTGTCGCCGCGATTTTCATGTCCATGTTGATTGTTTTGGCGCGCACGTCCAACGCACCACGAAAAATATATGGAAACCCCAACACATTATTGATTTGGTTGGGATAATCGGAGCGTCCGGTCGCCACGATGGCGTCGGGACGCGCGGCCAAAGCCTCCTCGGGTGTGATTTCCGGATCAGGATTGGCCATGGCGAAGACGATCGGATCCTTGGCCATGGATTTCAGCATCGCGGGCGTCAGCGCGCCCTTCGCAGACAGTCCGTAGAAAATATCGGCGCCTTCAAGCGCCTGCGCCAGGGTGCGCGCGCTCGTTTCGATCGCATGGGCGCTCTTCCACTGATTCATGCCCTCCGCGCGGCCGCGATAAATCACACCCTTGGTGTCGCAGAGCGTAACATTCGCGGGGTTGAAACCGAGCGCCTTGGCGAGATCCAGACAGGCGATGCCAGCGGCGCCGGCGCCATTGCAAACAAGTTTCGCAGTTTTAATGTCGCGACCGGTCAGTTGGAGGGCGTTGAGCATTCCGGCCGCTGAGATGATCGCCGTTCCATGCTGGTCGTCATGAAAAACAGGAATATCCATTAATTCCCGCAGCCGCTCTTCGATGATGAAACATTCCGGCGCTTTAATATCTTCGAGATTTATGCCGCCGAAAGTCGGCCCGAGATAGCGCACGGCGCTGATGAACTCCTCGACATCCCTGGTGTCGACCTCGAGGTCAATCGAATCAATATCGGCGAACCGCTTGAACAGCGCCGCCTTTCCCTCCATTACCGGCTTCGCCGCGAGCGCCCCGAGATCTCCTAGTCCCAGGATCGCCGTGCCATTGGTGATGACCGCGACCATGTTGCCTTTGATAGTGTAATCGTAGGCGAGCGACGGGTTTTGTGCGATCGCGAGTACTGGCGCGGCGACGCCAGGCGAATAAGCCAGCGAGAGATCGCGCTGCGTCGCCATCGGCTTCGTAGCGACGACGGCCAGTTTCCCTGGACGCCCGCGCGAATGAAACAGCAGGGCTTCCTTGTCCGTGAAAACTTGGCGCTCTTGCGCCGGGGGTTTCAATTCCGTCATGGTCCGTCGCTTGTGAGCCGCCGCATGTTGCGGCGCCGAGACCTTATTCATAGCGCGCCAGCTTGCACAAGCCCGGCGGACTATGCTCGACTTATCGCGCTACGGGACCCTCGGGGCGGGAGCGAAGATTAACCTATGCTCGACTTACGAAAGCCCGCCGCGCCACCCCTTGGAACATCCCTCCTTCGAAGCTCCGCGCGACTATGCTTAACACATTGGTTTATAGCACTATTGTTGCTGAGACCGGACTGTGCCATGGCGGGGGGCGGCGGCGCATTCGTTTCCGAAGAGGGGCCCTGTTCGCTCGCGCGGGCTAGCCCGGTCACGGTAGCCTTGGTCGACGACGATTTCGACCTTCTGCTCGACGATGGGCGCCGCATCGCTCTCGCGGGCCTGGAATTTCCGTCCGCGGCCGACGCCGGTATGGTTCCGCGCCGGCTTGCCCTGTCGCGACTTTCGGATTTGCTTGTCGGGGAGCAAGTATTTTTGGACAATCTGGCTTCGTCGCCCGATCGTTGGGGGCGAACGCCGGCGCAGGCGATCATTGCCGTCGGGTCCGGGCCGAACGCCTCGCTGGCTTCGGCGGGAGCGATGCTGCTCGCGGAGGGGCTGGCGCGTTTTCGGCCGGACCCGCTCGCGGCGCCTTGCGCGGGCGCCTATCTCGCGGCCGAGGAAATCGCTCGCGAACAAAATCTCGGAGTTTGGGCTAGCGATCCGATCGTCGATGTTTCCGCCGACTCGGCCTCGACCAGCGCGATATTGTCTCGAAAAAAAGGGATGGTCGTAGTATCCGGAACCGTTCAGTCGGTGGGCGAAACTCGATCCGCCATTTATCTAAATTTTGGTCCGAGACGAAACAGCGAGTTCGCCATTGTGATTTCGAAGCGGAATATGGCTATATTCGCGGAACGCGGCGTCGGTCTCCGAACGCTACAGGGGAGGCGCGTGCGCGCGCGAGGCTTGATTGAAACGAATTATGGACCACGGATGGAGATCGGGGCGCCCGCCGAAATTGAATTTCTCGATGCTGTCCAGACTCGCTGAATGGCGTTGCCGCGGCCTGGCGATCATTTGCGGTTTTGGCGTCTTGACCCTCGGCGGTTGCGCCCAGATGGAGCAGCAAGGCCAGCTTTTCGAGCCAAAAGCCGCGCCCGCGCGTCCGCAGCAAGCCGCGCCGCGCGTCGACAATCGTAACTCCGTTCAACACAAAGAACTCGTCGCCCAATTTGGTGGAGAATATCAGGCTCCAGCGGCCGAAGCCTATCTTAACGGCATCTTGTCTAGATTGGCCCGCGCCAGCGACTATCCAAATCAAGCCGCATACAAAGTGACAATCCTGAATACTCCGGTCGTTAACGCTTTCGCGCTGCCCTCTGGGAATTTATACGTTACGCGTGGCCTTCTCGCTCTCGCCGGCGATGCTTCCGAGGTGGGAGCGGTCATGGCGCATGAAATCGCCCATGTGACTTCTCACCACAGCGCGTTGCGCGCCGAGCGCGAACGTGAGGCGGCAGTGATCACAAAAGCCGCCGAAGTCATTCAGAACAAGCAAAAGGGGGAGGAGATTCGCTCTTCGCAGCGACTCTCGGTGGCGAGTTTCTCGCGCCAGCAAGAACTGGAGGCCGACGCCATAGGCGTGCGCGTGATCGCCCGCGCGGGGTATGATCCCTATGGAGCTTCGCGTTTTCTGACGGCGCTGGGCAAATCCACGGATCTGCGCGCCGCGCTCTATAGCAAGAAAAAATCCTCGATCGATTTCGACATTCTGTCGACTCATCCTTCGACACCGGATCGCGTGGCCCGGGCCGTCGCCGCGGCGCGACAAATCGGTGCGCCTGGAATCGGCCAACGCGATCGCGACGGTTATCTTGCCGCGATTAATGGCGTCGCTTTCGGAGACGATCCGGCCGAAGGCTATGTGCGAGGGCGTGTATTCACGCACCCGCGACTTGCCTTTACCTTCACCGCGCCCGAGGAGTTCCTCCTCGAAAATTCCGCCGAAGCGGTGCTCGGCGTGCGCGAGAAGGAAAACGAGGCGTTGCGTGTCGACAGCGTGCGCGCGCCCAGTTCGCAGTCTCTCGAAAGCTATGTTGCGTCGGGATGGGTTGACGGCCTTCTGCGTTCCTCGGTGCGTCGGGTCGATATCAACGGTCTGCCGGCCGTCACCGCCACCGCGCGCGCCGGCGAATGGAATTTCCGGCTTGCGGTGATCCAGTTAGACGCAGAGGTGTATCGCCTGATTTTCGCCGCGCGCGCGCTGAACGAAGACGCGGAGCGGCGCTTCGACGCCTCTATTGGCAGTTTCCGCCGTCTATCGGCGCAAGAAGCGCGCGATGTGCACGGCCTCAAGATCGCCGTGGTAACCGCGGCGCCGGGCGACACGATCGAAGCCGTGGCCGCTCGCATGGTGACTCCTAATCGGCCCGTTGAGTATTTTCTCCTTTTAAACGAGCTGGATCCGGGCGCGCCACTCGTGCCCGGTGAACGTTACAAGATTGTAACCGAATGATTTGGGTCCGGGGCGGAACCAATCCGGCCCGGCGCGGTTATTGATTTAGAAGAACTTTAACAAGCGTCGACGGCGGCGCGATTCCTTGAAACTTCGCGCGTGGCCGCGGCGAAGGAGATAGCGATGGCTTATTTGCCTGGCATTAGTCGAGACCTTGTGAAGGCCGCGACAGTGGCGCCCTTTCTTGAGAGAGACGAAGAAAGGATGCTGGCGGTGGCTTGGCGCGACGGTAAAGATCAAGCAGCCTTACATCGGCTGACAGGGGCGCATATGCGCCTGGTGCTCGCCTTAGCGGCGCGCTTTCGACACTATGGCTTGGCGCCAGCCGATCTTGTTCAGGAAGGTCATGTAGGTCTGCTTGAGGCGGCGGCTCGTTTCGAACCAGATAGGGACGTGCGTTTCTCGACCTATGCGACATGGTGGATTCGGGCTTCGATTCAGGACTATGTTCTGCGGAACTGGTCGATTGTACGTGGTGGAACAAGCTCCGCCCAGAAGGCGCTGTTCTTTAATCTGCGGCGATTGCGGGCGCGGTTGACGCAAGGAAGCGGCGGCGGCGTTTGCCGTGACGCTTTTCAAACGATCGCGGACAGGCTTGGCGTGACTCGCGCGGATGTCGAATTGATGGACTCGCGTCTGGGTGGGGGCGACGCCTCGCTCAATGCACAGATGACGGACTCCGAGTCGTCGGGAACGAGCGAGCGAATGGACTTCCTGGTGGATGAGCAACCGCTCCCGGACGAAGTTGTGGAGGAATCCCTGGACAGGGATCGTCGTGCACGCTGGCTGACGGACGCGCTAGCCGTGCTTAATTCGCGAGAATTGCGAATTGTGCGCGAGCGCCGATTGAGCGAACATTTGGTTACGCTCGAATCGTTGGGGGACGAACTGGGCATTTCCAAGGAGCGCGTGCGCCAGATCGAGAACCGCGCGCTTGGAAAACTTCGCCGGGTTTTGGCTCAGCGGCCGGGCTGTGGCGACAAGGGCGACTAGGCCGCGTTTTCCGATCTGAGGGAGTTCAGTTCTCTTCATAAATGCGCCGCCCGACATGACAATCGGACGGCGCAAATTATTGCTCGTGAGCGACCACCCTATGCCGCGCGATCAACATCGGCGTCGTCGGAGCCGTCGTCGGTGGGGTCGGCTTCTGCTTCCGTCTTGACGCCGCGCCGCGGCCCCTTAAGCAGAAAAGTCTCAATCACCTTCAGCGCCTCCGAATCGATCAGCTTGCGCACGGCGGCGATTTCGCGCGCCATCCGGTCCAGGGCCGCCTCGTACAGCTGACGCTCCGAATAGGACTGCTCCGGCTGGGTATCCGAGCGATAGAGGTCGCGAACCACCTCGGCGATCGTGACGAGATCGCCGGAGTTGATCTTGGCCTCATACTCTTGCGCCCGCCGCGACCACATGGTGCGCTTGACGCGCGCCCGACCGCTCAAGGTTGAGAGCGCCTTCTCGACAATCTCCAATTCGGCCAGTTTGCGCATGCCAACAGCCGCCACCTTGGCCGTGGGGACTTTTAGAATCATCTTGTCCTTGATGAAGCTGACCACGAAAAGCTCCAAGCTGAATCCCGCGACCTCTTGCACCTCGATGGCGATGATCTGACCGACGCCATGCGCTGGATAGACGATGAATTCACTCAACTTAAAGCCGAGCTTCTGGCTCTGCGCACGCGGCTTGACCCCGATCGCGGCGGTCTTCGCGATGGGCGCGGCTTGCTGCTTGGCGAGAGCGGTTTTCTCGTCGGTCGGCACGCCTTCGATGGGCGGGGTATTCTTGCGCGCAACGGCCTTTGCCGCAGTATCGGAGATGTTTTTTGCCACTTGGATAGCTTCGCTCGCAACTGGAGTTGTCAACTCTGCCACTGCCCGCACACTGGCGTTTGGGGCCGGAGGCGCGGACGGTACGACAGGACTCTGGTTTATTATGTCTTGCGGCCTAGGGTTTCGGCTGGCTTTCTCCTGTATTTTTTTGACGGTGATTTTCTTCGGCGCGGCCACCGCCTTGCCTTTTTTCCTCGATACGTCGGCTTTCTTCGTCGGCGCCTTGGATGAAATCGAAACTCGCTTACCAGCAACGGATTTCGTTGTGGTCTTCGTTTTGGTTTTCGTGGCGGCCGGTTTGGACCTCGCCTTTACCGACGCGTGCTTGCGGGCGCCCGTCGCCTTGGCGGCCACGCTTTTCTTCCCGCCCGTCTTCTTGACGCTCGCATTACTCGTGGTCTTGGCCGCGCTTTTCGTCGGACGTTTCTCGGTTCGTTTACCCGAGGTCCTTGCGGAAGAACCACCGCTCCGTGTAACAGCCTTGCGAGGAGTCGCGGCTTCAGTCTTGGTGGGGGCGCTTTTGGTCCGCGCGCCCTTGGATGAAGTCGTCGCCCTTCTCGCTGTCTTGGATGATTTTCCC
>JBAUVQ010000132.1:0-6123 GCA_049583305.1 Methylocystis sp. | reverse complement strand
TGGAGCGGGTGAAGGGAATCGAACCCTCGTATTCAGCTTGGAAGGCTGCTGCTCTACCATTGAGCTACACCCGCGCGCGCCCCGATATGCCAAGCATTTTCGCGCTTGGCAATAGGGCGTCCAAGCTTCGCCCGTCCCCGACGGGGCGCGAATCGCCGGCCGCGAGAAGGCGGCGGCGGCGCGAAACCCTTGTCCGCCGCGAATTCCATTTGACAGCGGCGAGAGAGCCCACTAACCGGAGCGCCCGAGAAGCTTCTTCTCCAGGCGGGCGTTTCCACGCTGCTTCATCTCGAGGATTTACGGATCGTGGCCAAACCCGAACTCGGCGCCAAGCGCCAATGTCAGTCCTGCGCGACAAAATTTTATGACTTGAACAAGAGTCCGATTCTCTGTCCCAAATGCGGGACGGTGTTTCACGTCGCGCCGCTGGCGCGCGCCGCCGCGCGGCCGAGCGACGAGGAAGCCGAGACCGAAAAGGACGAGGCGGAAGTCGTGTCCCTCACCGAGGTGGAGGAGACCGAGAGCAAGGCCGACGCGATCGAGATTGACGACGATGTCGAAATCGACCCGGCCGAGGCGGACGACACTTTCCTCGAAGAAGAGGAAGGCGAGGAGGACGACGTGGCCGGGCTCATCGACGGCGACCTCGAAACCGACGAGGAAATCTGAGCGCGGACGCCGCGAAATAACGAGAATCCCCGCCGCCTCCGCGCCGCGGGGATTGCGTGTTTGCAATCGATTGCCGTTTAGCTTTCGCCTTGCGAGAAAATCGCGTTGTATAATTCCATTGATATCGCGGCTCCGCCGGGCGAGCCAAGATAGCCGCCGGAAACCCGGTCGGTGGCGGGTTTCAACCCGCGAACAGTGTCCGCTATGCTTCGGCGTCATGATTAGAGCAACCTTGGATTGTTTTTGCGTTTGCGAGAAGCGCGGAAACACTCGCGCATAACGGAACCGCGTCGTTTGGCGAAGTCAACCGCGCGCGCGGTGTTTCGAAACGGCGGCGAATGTCTGTAATCCCGCGATTGTGAAGCGCTTCATGACGCATTTGGTCGCCCGCGTCGCGCGTTAACGACGATCAAGACCTGCGCTACGCTTTGCCTCGCGTCGATCCATCGATTTGATTCAGCGACTTGGAAATTCGCGCCCGGCGGATAGAGCCTCCTCTACCGATGAAGACACGTTCGCTCCAATAAAATTTTGGATAATAAACGAAAATTAAGCTTTTATTAGTTGTGCAATGCTAAAGACCGATATAAATTTCCCGGAGACAGGGACCGAATCGGCGTCTTGCACATGGGCTTGTAACTTAGGCCGTCTCATGACGCGAAGATATGCGGCGATGGGTCGTTTCGATCCGTCCAACGTAAGAGAAGGCGATGAGCGACACAATGACCCAGAACAACAACATCGAACTGGCGGCCGAAATAGTTTCCGCCTATGTCAGCAATAATTCCGTCCCCGCCAGCGACCTTCCCGGCCTGATCAATGAAGTTTACGTCGCGCTGACGCGCGTGGGTTCGGGCGGCGCGGCCGCCGCGGCTCCGGTGGAGGCGCTCAAGCCCGCGGTCGCCGTGAAGAAGTCCGTCACCAACGACTTCATCATTTGCCTGGAAGACGGGAAGAAGTTCAAGTCGCTCAAGCGTCACCTGCGCACGCAATACGGTCTTTCGCCCGAGGAATACCGCGAGAAATGGAGCCTGGCGTCCGACTATCCGATGGTCGCCCCGAATTACGCCAAGGCGCGCTCCAATCTCGCCAAGCAGATGGGCCTCGGGCAGCAGCGCCGCCGCCGCGGCGCGAAGTAACTCCACTCCGGCGCGCGCGCCGACTTTTGTTCGCGCGTCGCGTCGTGGCCGGGCTTCATAGGTTGTTGTATTATTGCAACAGCGGCGACTCAAAATCGTAATTCCGCGCCGCCCGGCGCCCGATCGGCTTGCGCGGAAGGTGGCTCCGCGCGACAACCGGCTTCGAGCGTGCGACGAGAGCGACCGCTCCAAGTCCACTCTCCGATCTGAGTCCACTCTCCGATCTGATTGCTCGAATCGAACGAGGACATATATGCGGCGGTTTGCATTTGCCTTCATAGGCGCGGTTGGCGCGATCTGCCTCCTTACGGGTGTCGCCAGCGCGCGCGACGCCGATCCCTTCACCAGCTTCTTCAATCCCTCGGCCACGCCGCCCGACGAAGCGCGCCCGCAGGCGAGCCCCGTTCCGCGCGAGATCGTCACCTATCAGGGGCGTTACCCGACGGGCACGATCATTATCTCGACCGCCGAGCGGCGCCTCTATTACGTGCTGGGCGGCGGGCAGGCCATTCGCTACGGAGTCGGCGTCGGCCGCCCGGGCTTCGAATGGTCCGGCTCCCGCTACATCGCGTCGAAGCGCGAGTGGCCGGACTGGACGCCGCCGTCGCAAATGATCAAGCGCCGTCCCGACCTGCCGCGCCACATGGAGGGCGGCATCAACAATCCGCTCGGCGCGCGCGCGATGTATCTGTCCGGCACGCTCTATCGCATTCACGGCTCCAACGAGCCCTGGTCGATCGGTCAGGCCGTGTCCTCCGGCTGCATCCGCATGACCAACGACGACGTCGTGGATCTCTACGATCGCGTGAGAATCGGCACCCGCGTCGTCGTCGAGCGGTAATCGCCGACGCCCGGCGCGCGTTGCAAACGGTCGGCTCCGCCGGCCGTTTTTTTTCGCCCTATTTTTCCCCCGGCCGGTCGCGGTCGAGCCCCTTCTCCGCCAGTTCCTTCAGATAGGCGTCGAAGCTCTCCGTCGCGCTCGCGCCCAATTGGCGCAAGTAGCGCCAAGTGTAGAGTCCGGTGTCGTGCATGTCGTCGAACTGGAGCCGCACGGCATAATTGCCGACCGGCGAGACATCGAGAATCTTTACGTCGCGCTTGCCGCCGACGGTTTTGCGCTGCTCGGCGGAATGGCCCTGAACCTCGGCGCTCGGGCTGCGCACGCGCAAATATTCGGCGCCGAGCGTGAAGTCGGCCCCGTCCTCGAAAATCACCCGAAGCGCGCCGCCGCCGTTTTCCAGGCGAATTTCGCTGGGCCAGGCTTCGTTGTCGGCCATCGTTCCCTCCGTTCGCCAATCTCCGCGCGGCGCCTCTCGCCGAGCGCTTCGCCCGGCATTATATGAGATCTCATATCGGGGATAGCGCCGCTCGCCCGAGAGTGATATCTGGCCCGCCATGAACTTTCGTCCGCAGACCGTTCTGTCTCCCGCCCAGGCGACGCCGCTGGTCGATCCCTTCGGCCGCGCCATCTCCTATTTGCGCGTGTCGGTCACCGACCGCTGCGATTTCCGCTGCGTTTATTGCATGTCCGAGCACATGCGATTTCTGCCGCGCCGGGACTTGCTGACGCTGGAGGAACTCGACCGGCTGTGCTCCGCCTTCGTCGCGCGCGGAACAAGAAAGCTGCGCATCACCGGCGGCGAGCCGCTGGTGCGCCACGGCGTGATGACGCTGTTTCGCTCGCTGTCGCGCCATCTCGTCCTCGGGACGCTCGACGAACTGACGCTGACCACCAATGGCTCGCGCCTCGCCGAATTCGCTCGCGAACTGGCGGACAACGGCGTGCGCCGCGTAAATGTCTCGCTCGACACGTTGGACGCCGATAAATTCCGCGCGGTGACCCGCACCGGCGATCTCGCGCGCGTGCTGAGCGGAATCGAGGCGGCGCTGGAGGCGGGCCTGGAGGTCAAGCTCAACGCGGTGGCGCTGCGCGGCGTCAACGAGGACGAAGTGGTCGGACTGACGCGCTTCGCCCACGACCGCGGCATGGACATGACGTTCATCGAGGTGATGCCGCTCGGCGAACTCGAAGGCCAAAGCCGCGTCGATCAATATCTGCCGCTGACCGAGGTGCGCGCGCGGCTTTCCGAAAGCTTCGCGCTGGAGGATATCGACTACCGCACCGGCGGTCCGGCGCGCTACATGCGCGCGAAGGAGACCGGCGGACGCGTCGGCTTCATCACGCCCTTGACCCATAATTTCTGCGAGAGCTGCAACCGCGTGCGCGTGACCTGCACCGGGACGCTATATATGTGTCTTGGCCAGGAGGACGCCGCCGATCTGCGCGCGCCGCTGCGCGAGAGCTTGTCGGACGACCGGTTGCACGCCGCGATCGAGGCCGCCATCGCCCGCAAGCCCAAGGGGCACGACTTCCTCATCGACCGCGAGTCGCGGGCTCCGGCCGTCGCCCGCCACATGAGCACGACGGGCGGCTGAGCGCATGACCGCCAGCCGAACCGTCGCCTTCATCGGCCTCGGGGTGATGGGCTATCCCGTCGCCGGCCATCTCGCGCGGGCGGGTCACGTCGTGACCGTCTATAACCGCGCCGCCGCCAAGGCCGAGCGTTTCGCTCAAGAATTTTCCGCCACCGCCGCGCCGACGCCGTACGCGGCGGCGAAGGGCGCCGATGTCGTCCTCGCCTGCGTCGGCAATGACGACGACCTGCGCGCGGTCACGCTCGGCGACACCGGCGCGCTCAAGGGCATGAAGCCCGGCGCCGTCTTCGTCGATCACACCACCGCCTCGGCCAAGGTCGCGCGCGAACTGTTCGCGCGAGCGAGGGAGTCGGGCCTCGGCTTTATCGACGCGCCGGTGTCCGGCGGCCAGGCCGGCGCCGAAAAGGGCGCGCTCACCGTGATGTGCGGCGGCGAGGTCGAGGATTTCGCCAAGGTCGAGCCGGTCATCGCCGCCTACGCCCGCGCCTGCCGGCTGATGGGCCCGAGCGGCGCCGGCCAATTGACCAAGATGGTCAATCAGATCGCCATCGCCGGGCTGATTCAGAGCCTCTCGGAGGCGCTGCATTTCGCGCTTGAATCCGGCCTCGACGCGGCCGCCGTCATCGACCTTCTCAAGAACGGCGCGGCGCAGTCCTGGCAGATGGAGAACCGAACCGCGACCATGCTCGCCGGCGAGTTCGATCACGGCTTCGCGGTGGAGTGGATGCGCAAGGACCTCGCCATCTGTCTCGAAGAGGCCCGCCGCAATGGCGCGCGCCTGCCGGTGGCCGCGCTGGTCGACCAGTTTTACGCCAGCGTCGAAAAGCTCGGCGGCAAGCGTTGGGACACGTCGAGCCTGATCACGCTGCTGACGCGCTGATTTTTTCGCCAAATCTAAACTTAAAGCCGATTGCCAAGCTGATTCGCGTAAATATTTTATTAACGACGCAACCAATCGCGACCTGCTCGCGTTTCCCCCTCGATAAGAAGAGGAACCCGAGCCGGCGCGTTGACGCGACGGTCATCGGGCAAATCCCAGGTACCCTTTGAGAGGGACTCCCATGGTCGTTTCGCGAGAAAGCCCGTTCGCCACCCGCACGTCGCGGATTGTGCTCGCCGTCACCGCTGTCGCCAGCCTTTGCGCTGCCGTCGCGGCCACGCCTTCGGCGTCGATCGGCAAGGAGACAATCCCCGAACTGTCAGCCACGACCGTGGCGACGGTGGTTGGAGATCGGGCGGAAGCCGCGAGGGGGATGCGACCATTGGCGCGCGGACCGGCCATAAGAGTTGGCCGCGCATTCGACGCGGAGGACGAAGACTGCACGCTCGTTGTAACGAAGGTCACGGACGAGAGTGGTCGCGTCAAGGTCAAGCGAGGGGTAACCTGCGCTAACTGATGAAGCGATCGAAACGAGCCCCCCGTCGCGTGGGTGGCCCCGTCTAAACGGGCCCGGCGCGATTCGGCGATGAGCGGCGACGGCTCCCCGGGAGAGGGCCGGCGCCGCTCATCTCTTTTTTGGGGCTCGATCGCCCGCCGCGTCCTTCACGATCAGCGGATAGCCGGCGACCGTCAGCACGACGCCGCCTGAAACGCGGGCGACCGCCTGATGCGTCTCGCCCGCCGCGTCGCGAAACGCCCGCGCCAGCGCGTTCTCGGGCACGATGGAAAGCCCGACCTCCGACGACACGACCACGGTCGGCGCCGCGCGGGCGCTAAGCGCCGCGACAAGCTCCGCGCGCTCGGCGGAGAGATCGGCCCCGGCCAAAAGCCGGTTCGACAACCACAGCGTCAGGCAGTCCACGAGCAGGGCGCGGTCGGCCGGCGCGTCCAAAATGGCGCGGGCCAGTTCGTCCGGCGCCTCGACCGTGACCCAGTCGG
>JBAUVQ010000131.1:0-2024 GCA_049583305.1 Methylocystis sp. | reverse complement strand
ATCGAGGCGGACGCCCGCGCGATCGGCTTTCGCTTCGCCGACGATCTTTGGGTCGAGCAGGTCAAGATCGCGACGCGCGCGCCGCCGCGCCGCGAGCAAGCGTCGTTCGAGGCCGACGCGCTCGATGTCGAGGCGCTGGTGCGCGACGCCGCCGACGACCCCGAGTTCATGCGCGAGCTGGACAATCTGGTCGCGCGGATTCGCGACAAGCTGCCGCGCGATATGCGCGAGCTGTTGCCGCAAGGCGACGAGGCGCTGGCGCGCGAGGCTCGCGATCGGCTTATTGGCGAAATGGCCGAGGACGAGAGTGGGGCATGAGATTTGAGACTCTCCTGTTGGAGCGCTACGGCGCCTTCACCGACCGCGCGCTGGAATTGCGCGAGGGCGCCCATCTGCACGTCGTGCTGGGCGCCAACGAGGCCGGCAAGACCTCGGCGCTGAACGCCATCGGCGATCTGTTGTTTGGCTTCGGCAAGACGACGAGTTACGCCTTTTTGCACGACCAGACGACGTTGCGCGTCGGCGCCACGTTGCGGCTCGCCGACGGCTCGCGGCTGTTCTTGCGCCGCCGCAAGGGAAGCAAAAACACGCTGCTGGACGCCGAGGACAAGCCGCTCGCCGACGATCTCTTGGCGGGCGTGCTCGGCCCGGTCACGCGCGAGGTTTTCTTTAGCGAATTCGGCCTCACCGCGCAGGCGCTGCGCGAGGGCGGACGCGAATTGGAGCGGGCGGGCGGGCGGCTCGCCGAAACCTTCGCCGCCTCCTCGGCGCGGCTCTCGTCGCTGGCGCGACTACGCGCCCGGCACGACGCGGAGGCCGACGATCTGTTTGGCGCGCGCCGCGTCGCCGGTAAGGAATTTTACGCGGCGCTCGAACGGCATAACGACGCCGAAAGACATTTGCGCGAGGCCGTCGTCACCTCGGACGCGCTGGCCGCGACCGAGGAAGCCGTCCGGGCGGCTCGAGCCAAGCGCCAATCGCTCGGCGAAGAGCACGACACAATATTGCGCGATCTCGCCCGTCGCGAGCGCGCGCTGCGCGTGGCGAAAAAACTGCGTCGACTCGATGGCTTGCGCGAGGAGCTCGCCGGCCTCGTCGATCTGCCCGATGTCGACGTGGAGACGTTGGCGTCGTGGCGCGAGGCGCACGAGGAGGCGGCGCGCGTCGAAAAGGAACTCGCCGACCAGCGACTCGACGAGGCCGAGGGCGCGGCGGCGATCGCCGCGTTGATGGTCGACGAGCCCTTGCTGGCCATTGGCGGAGAAATCGACAGCCTGCGCGAAAAGCTTGGCGCCGTCCGCAAGGCCGAGGACGATTTGCCGAGGCGCCGCGAATCCTCGCATATCGCGCGCGCCGCGCTCGGCGACGCGGCGAGCCGGCTTGGTCTCGCCAGCCTGGAGGAGCTTCTTGCGCGCCAGCCCTCCGACCCCGCGCTGGCCCTGGCGCGCGAATTGATCGACGCGCGCCGCGACGTCGACCGGCGTCTCGCCGAGGCCGACGGCGCCCTGACGGCCGCCGAGCGGGAATTGCGGGAGCTCGAGCAAGCCCGCGCGAAAGACGGTCCTTGTCCCGATCCCACGCCGCTGTTGCAACGACTGCAAGTCTTCTGCGATATTCCCGCCGACGCCGAACGGCTGCGCCGCGAGGCGCTCGCCGAATCCCTGGAGCGCCGCCGCTTGGCCGAGGAGGCGGAACGGCTCGACCCGAGCGCCGGCGACATTGAGACTCTCGCGCGGCTCGCGCTGCCCGACGCCACGAATGTGGAAGCCGCCCGCGAGACATTCGACGCGCTGATCGAGGATGAAAAGCGCGCGGGCGCCGAGGCCAAGGCCCTGCGAGCGCGGCTGGCGACGATCGACGACGAGATCGTGGCCTTGTCGCGAACGGGCGCGGCCCTGACGCGCGAAGATCTCGGCGCCGCCCGCGCCAAACGCGATGAGGCCCATTCGCGCCTCGGCTCCGCGCTCGACGGCGAACCTTCGGCAAGACGCGCGGCGTTCGCGGCGCTGGGCGAGGCCGAGCGG
>JBAUVQ010000130.1:0-12062 GCA_049583305.1 Methylocystis sp. | reverse complement strand
GTGTTGGTGGCGAAACGCTGGTGCACCAGCGCCAGCGCCGAGATGAAGCGCTCGTCCTTGAGATCGAGAAAATATTTCCCGAGTTGGCTCACCAGAACCATGCCCTTATAGACGATGGTGCGCGAGGAGAGCGACACGGAATAATGCTCGCGGCCCAGGGGCCCCATCGCATAAATCTCGCTAGACGAGGTTTTGCGGGCAAGATACAACCGTCGCTCGAAATCGGCGTCGTCCGTGACGCCCGCGCCCCGGCCGACGAAAACCTGCGCGTGAAACGGCTCGACCGCGCGCACCGCGTCGCCCAGTTCGCTGGAATCAACGGGCAGGTCGCGCCAGCCGAGCACGACAAGGCTCTCCGCCTTGAGCGAGGCTTCGATGATAGCGCGCGCCTTGGCGCGGACTTCGCCGTCGCGCGGCAGAAAGAACTGGCCGATCGCGTAATCGCCGGGCTTCGGCAGGACTATGCCCAGCCTCTCGGCTTCCGACGCGAAAAATTCATGCGGAATCTGCACGAGGATGCCGCAGCCATCCCCGAGCTTGGGATCGGCTCCAACGGCGCCGCGATGATCAAGATTGAGCAGGATTTGCAAGCCCAACTCGACGATTTCGTGGCTCGCCGAGTTATGCAGGTTGGCGACGAATCCAACGCCGCAGGAGTCGTGTTCCTTCGCGGGATCGTAGAGGCCCTCGGCCAGGGGCAGCAGGGGATCGCGGCCGCTCACGACGACATCTCCCGCGCGAGGGCCGGATTGGTGTTGATCGTTCGTTCGCGCCATGATTTCGTCCTTCGTGCCAAACTTAACTTAACGCCGCTTCCTCGCGTCGCCGCGCGAGGCCTCCTGGCTCTCCATCATTCGCGACCAGATCGCGCCACCGCCGCCGGAGGCGTCGACCAAACCCTTATCGCCGCTGAAGTTAGGGAGCGGACAGCGCCGTTCTCGTCCTCGCTTGCCCGAATGGTCAGCAAAGCTGACCATTCGGGGGCCCACATTCTTGCCAGATTTGCAGACGGCGCACAAGCAATCCGCGATTGCCCCTAATTAATCGCGCGGCGCCGCTCAATGGCAAAGGTTTCGTCCAATCCCCGCCGCATTGCGGACGGAGTTTCTGTAAAGCCGGGCGGGCGATCAGAGGAGCATGCGTCATGACTTACAGCGTCGACGCTCGCAAGAACATTTCGAGACAGGGTTTGTCGAGGCCGCTTGCAACCGCCATCGTGGCCCTAACGGCGGCGGTCTCGGCGGGAACGGCGCGCGCGCAGGTTTATTTTGAGCCTTACGTTCAAACTTACCACTGGCGGGGTCCGGCGCAAGCGTCCGGCGCGCGCTTTATCTCGCGACGGGAAGTCGGCGCCATTCTGAACGAGGAGGGCTATCGGCTAGCGGGTCCGATAGACTATCGCGACGACGCGATCGTAGTTGTCGGCGTCGACGATTACGGTCGTTGCATGAGCTTCACGATCGATCGGAGCGACGGCGAGGTCGTTGAAGCCCGCCGATTGGGGCCGTGGCAAGCCGCGCGTGCCGATTTCGACAACCAAGGACCCGCCGCGGACCAATCCCGCGCTTCCCGACCTCAGGACCGTCGCACCGAAATTTCCGAGCCGACGCGGCGCGAGAACCGCCCTTCCGAAGCCAGCCCGCCTCCCGCGCCGCGCGTCCTGGAACGCAAGCCGTCTCAACCCACGCGGCCCGCCGCGGCGCGAGAACCGAAGCATGCCGAAGGGTGGACCGGCTGGGCGGGTCAATCGCCTCGCGAACGCGAACAGCCGGCCGCGCCGCTCGCGCGAAGCGCGACGCATCCCCCCGCAATTCAGTCGACGGCGCCCTCGCCCGCTTCGCCCGCGACGATGAAATCCGAGATTCCCGATGCCCCTCGGGCGTCCTCGGCAGCCACCGCGCAAGGCGCGGCCTCGCGTCAGACGAAGACGCCGGTCGCGGCGGCGCATGGTTCGACACATCGCGCCATTGTCCCACCGCCGGAAGCCGCGCGGGCCGCGCCCTCGACCGCCCCGGTGCTGGGCTCGACAACGGCGCCCGCGCCCGGCGCTCCCGATTCCATTGTCGTGAAGCCGGCCGGCGGCTAACGAAGGGCTCGCCAATAAAAAGAGGCGCCCCAGCGGGCGCCTCCAAAACAACGGTCATCGTCGCCAGTTACGCGGCTTTGGCGTCCACGATCTTCGACTCGACCTTGTTCGAAGCCGAACCGGTCGGCGCGCCGATGTCGATGCGACGCGGCTTCTGAGCTTCCGGAATCTCGCGGGTCAGGTCGACATGAAGCAGTCCGTTCTCCAGCGTGGCGCCGGTCACGACAACGTGATCGGCGAGCTGGAAGCGTCGTTCGAACGCCCGGGCCGCGATGCCCTGATGCAGGAATTCGCGATCTGGCCGCTCTTCGGTCGGCTGCTGCGAGCCGCGAACCGTCAACGCGTTTTCGCGCGTTTCGATCGACAAATCGTCGCGCGAAAAACCCGCGACCGCGAGCGTCACGCGATAGGCGTGCTCGCCGGTGCGCTCGATATTGTAGGGCGGGTAATTTGGCGCCGGCTCGAAGCCGCCGCTTTGCGCCAGATTATTAATCAGGCGATCGAAGCCGACCGTCTGACGGAACAAGGGAGAAAGATCGAAAGCACGCATGACATATCCTCCATTCGAGCGACATGAGATCAATCCAACCGTCGCGCCCGCTGTTTTTTCCGGGGAGACGGCTTGAAACGCGTCCATTGTGGCCCGCGTGAACAGGGATGTGGGGAGCCTCTTTTTTCGGTTCAAGAGGAGGCTCGCTGTCTTTACCCGCCGTTGTGGCGGTCTATGGTAAAAATCACGAAGCACTGGGCGTCGATCCGCGCCGCCCGCCTCTCCCGCACCCGTGAAGCGCTCCATGCCCGATCTCGTCGCGACGCCGCGAAATCCTGTTCCGCCCAATGCGCGAACCTATGTCCTGACCGCGGCGGACCATGTCTCGTTGCGGATGGCTCGGTTCTCGCCGCCGGGCGTTCCGCGAGCGACGCTCGCGCTGTTCCAGGGGCGGGCCGAATTCATCGAAAAATATTTCGAGACCATCGGCGAACTGCTCCATCGAGGTTTCGAGGTCGTCACGCTGGACTGGCGCGGCCAGGGCGGCTCGGAACGCGAGCTCGCCAATCCCCGCAAGGGTCATGTCGACGACTTCGCCCAATATCAGCGCGACCTCGCGGCTTTCGTAGCGCAGATGGCGCGGCTTGCCCTCCCGAAACCCTGGTTCGCGCTAGCCCATTCGATGGGTGGGGCGATTTTGCTCGAATACGCCCATGGCGGCGGCGTCGAGTTCGGGCGACTGGTCGCCACCGCGCCGATGATCGACATTCACGGCTTGCGCTTTCCGCGCGGGGCGCGGTTTCTCGCCAATTCGCTCGACATGCTCGGGCTCGGCGCGATGTTCGTTCCGGGCGGCGGCGAAGCTTCGCTGGCCGAGCTGAAATTCGAGGGCAATATACTCACCTCGGACCCGGCGCGGCTCGCCCGCAACGCGGCGGTGCTGGCCGAGGCGCCGCGCCTTGGCATCGGCGATCCCACGATCGGCTGGACAAACGCCGCTTTCCGGCAAATGCGGCGTTTCACGGAGCCCGACTACGCGCACCGCTGGACCGTGCCGACGCTGCTTATCGCCTCCGGTCGCGACACGCTGGTCTCGACGCGGGCGATCGAGCGCTTCGCGCAGCGGCTCGATATAGCCTCGCTCGTGACAATCCCCGGCGCGCGCCACGAGGTCATGATGGAGCGCGACGACCTGCGCGCGCTGTTTTTTTCGGCCTTCGACGCGTTTATTCCGGGAAGCGCGGCGGAGGGCGCCATTGTTCGCGTCGCGGAGTGATTTCGTCCCGCTGTTCGTGTAGGATCGTCGCTCCGTTCGTCTCGCGCTTTGAGTCTCTCATGCGGCACCTCTCGCTATTCACGGCGCTGGCTCTTTTGGCTGGCTGCGCCTCGACCGGCGGTCGGCCGGAAGACGTGGACTATGCGCGCGACGCGCTACTTCAGTCCGTCAGCGCCTACCAGATTTGCCTCAAGGAAAACAACGGCGATCCGAAGGAATGCGATGGGGTCGCAAAATTGGAAAGCGCCGACGAGAAAAGGCTGGAACGCTTAAATTCACAAAAATAGAACGGGCGTATCGCCTCGCTCTTCAATTCGATCGAAATCACGCCGACACGATGCCAATCGCCACATAACGGCGGCTCGTCGAATGTCTTGTCTGGCACGCGCTCACAAAGATCCCCCGCGCAAAACGCCGCGCACCAGCCCGCGCACCGAATTGCCCATGTAAAACTCCGCGTCTTGGAAATCGACGAGCGCGAGCGTCGCCTCCCGCGCCTTGCCCTCGCGCAGCAGACGCGCGCGCAAGGTTCCAGGTAGAAGACCGCAGGACAGCGGCGGTGTCAGCAAGCCCCCTTCCCGCGCCAAAAACACATTCGCGCGCGCGCCTTCGCAGATTTCATCGCGTTCGTTGAGGAAAAGGACTTCGTCGGCGCCCGAGCGGGCGAGTTCCGTCTCGTAAATCTCGCGGCGCGTCGTTTTGTGCCGCAGCAGCGGGTCGCTTGAGAGAAAGCGCCGCTCCGCGACGGCGACCGTCCAGACCGCGCCGGGAGCGATGGGTTCGATCTCCGCGGCGCCCGACTCGATCCCGCCATCCGCCCGCAAGACGATTCTGACGCGCAAACGCCCGGTCGCGCATTGGGAAGAACCCTCCGCCGCGCGCGCGAACGACTCCCTGACGCGCGCTTCGTCAAAGCAAAAGCCCAATTGCGCCGAGGAACGGCGCAAGCGCTCCAAATGCTCGCCAAGAAGGAAAAAGCCCTCGTCCCTGGTCCAGAGCAGCGTTTCGATCAGTCCGAAATCGACCACGCCCCGGTCAGAAATCGCGCCTTGATCAGACATTCCTCATACTCTTCGCGCGCCTTCGAATCCGCGACGATGGCGGAGCCGACGTTGCAGACCAGCTCGTGGTTGGGAAAAATCGTCAGCGTGCGGATCGCGACGTTGAAGCGGATGTCTCCATCCGGCGCAATCACGCCGAGCGAGCCGCAGTAGACGCCGCGCGCCGCGCACTCAAGCTCGCGGATAATCTCCATCGCGCGAATTTTCGGCGCGCCGGTCACCGAGCCGCAGGGAAACAGGCCCGAAAAAAGTTCGGCGAGCGTCACGCCCTCGCGCAATCGCGCCTCGATGCCGGAGGTCATCTGGTGCAGAGTCGGATAGGTTTGGATGGTGAAGAGATCGGTGACCTTGACCGAGCCCACCTCGGCCAGCCGCGAAAGATCGTTGCGGAGCAGGTCGACGATCATCAAATTTTCGGCGCGGGATTTTTCGTCCTCGACCAGATACTTCGCCCGCGCCATGTCCTCGGGCGGCATGAAGCCGCGTTGCGCCGTGCCCTTCATCGGGCGGGCGCGGATGTGCCGGTCGCGCGCCTCGAAAAACACCTCCGGCGACAGCGATACGACCGTTTCCTCCCCGAGCGCCACGACGCCGCCATAAGCGACCGGCTGGCGTTCGCGCAGGGCGTGGTAAAGCGCCAGTGGATCGCCCTCGAAACGCCCGCGAAGCGGAAAGGTCAGATTGATCTGGTACACGTCGCCGGCGAAAATGTAATCGCGGCACTTCTGGAATCTCTCGGCGTACTCGTCTCGGGTCCACGCCGGTTCGAGCGAAATTCGCGATGGCGGAGGCGCCGCGCCAAAATCTCCCACGAAGGGCCGCGGCGCGGAGAAGGCGCCGAAGAGCAGCAGCGGCGTCCGTGATTCGGGCGAAGGTCGCGCGGCCAATTTGGGCTCCAACGCATAGCCCAGCTCATAGCTCGCATAGCCAGCGAGATGCAGCCCCCGCCGCGACGCCGTCTCCATGCGGGCGAAAGCTCCCGCGACCTCGCCGGGGTCGCGCGCGACGATAATCTCCTCCGGCGCGTCGAACAGCAGCGCGCGGCCATGGTCGCGACCGTCCTCGAACAGCACATAGGGGCGGTCGACTGGCGTCGGCCGAGAAGGGCGGACGACGGGGCCGGAGAGATCGGCGGCATTGGGCATCTACGGCGGCGCTCACAGTTGGACTTGCACTATAGCACTCGTTATCCCCTAAGGAATGGCGATTGCATGGGCAATCCCCTCGAAGGCCGGACGCGGCCCGCCCTCATTTGCCCGCGCGCTCCCCGCGCGCTAAGGGCAAGAGACAAGCTCAATCGCGAAAGATGGCATGACCGATTCGAAATCCGCCCCGCTACGGCTGCTCTTTATCGGCGACGTGATCGGCCGAGCTGGGCGCGCGGCCCTGCTCGCGCGATTGCCTCGGCTGCGCCAGATCTGGGACCTGGATTTCGTTATCGTCAATGGCGAGAACGCCGCGGGCGGCTTCGGCATCACCGAGACCATATGCGACGAATTCTTGCAGGCGGGAGCGGACTGCGTAACGCTCGGCAATCACGCCTTCGATCAACGCGAGGCGCTGGTTTTCATCGAGCGACAGCCGCGGCTGCTGCGCCCCGTCAATTATCCGCCCGGCGCGCCGGGTCGCGGCGCCAATCTTTATACCGCCGCGCGGGGCCAGCAAGTGCTGGTCGTCAATGTTCAAGGCCGCGTGTTCATGGACCAGTTGGACGACCCTTTCGCGGCGATCGAGAGGGAGCTTGGCGCCTGTCCGCTTGGGGTCGCCTGCGACGCCATCATGATCGACATGCACGCCGAAACGACCAGCGAAAAAATGGCCATGGCGCATTTTGTCGACGGCCGCGCTTCGCTCGTCGCGGGGACGCATACCCATGTTCCCACCGCCGACGCGCAAATTCTCGTGCATGGCGCTGGCTATATTTCGGATGTCGGAATGACCGGCGATTATGATTCGGTCATCGGCATGGACAAGGAGGAGCCGCTGCGCCGCTTCACCCGCAAAACGCCCGGCGCCCGCTTCGAGCCGGCGCAGGGCGAGGCGACGTTGTGCGGCGTCGCGGTCGAAATCGGCGAAGACGGATTGGCCAGCAGGATCGCCCCGGTGCGACTGGGCGGGAGACTGTCTCAGGGGTGGCCGGAATTCTGGGGCGCTCCGTAAACCGCGGCGCCGTGGGAGTCTTTACAAGATTTTTAGTATAAGATTTTTAGTCTTTGTAAGATTTTCCCAATATTCTGGCGAACAATAGCCCCGCTCCGAGGCGCGAATTCGAAAATAACGAAATGTCACGCCGGGGCCGGAGCCCCGGACGTGAACTTTATCTTAGGAGATTACTGGATCATGCGGGCGGTCGAGCCGACGCCATTGCCCGCCATGCCGTTACGGTTGCCCGTGCCGTTGCTGCCTTCCGGCGAAATCCAATCCGGAACCCAGGTCAGGGCCACAATGACGAAAGCCACGATGCCCGCAACCCAAAGGAGAGTTCTGCCGATTTCGGCGCTGCTGTGAACGGAAGCCATTTGTTTTTCCCCCTGTTGTTAGTTTTTCTGGACGAGTAAATGCTTGCCGCATCGCCGACAGCTTAACGCGATTTGAAATCGTTGGCAATGCGGCGAATAGCGCATTTTTAAAATTCGCGAACC
The DNA here is from genome assembly GCA_049583305.1 of Methylocystis sp. Classification (GTDB taxonomy): domain Bacteria; phylum Pseudomonadota; class Alphaproteobacteria; order Rhizobiales; family Beijerinckiaceae; genus Methylocystis. The sequence goes on along the minus strand of JBAUVQ010000130.1, from coordinate 4,507 downwards.
CACACGATATGTCCATTGTTTTCAACACGTTAAAGTGCGGCAAGCGCTCGTCTGGACCCTGCCCGCGGCGGCCGCGTCTCATTTTATCGCGGCGACTCTTGGCGCTTCTAGCGCCTCCGTTTCCGCTTGCGATCCAAAATCCCCGGTCTCGTCCCGACGGATGACAACCTCTTTCGGCGCTGTTCCCGAAGCGCGCCTCTTCCTGCTAGAAGCACGACATGACCGCAACTAAAGCACCACTCGGCCCAGGAAGCCACGTCTTTCTCGTCGACGGCTCATCCTTCGTGTTTCGCGCCTATTTTCAGTCGATTCGGCAGGACGCGAAATATAATCACCGCTCCGACCGGCTCCCCACCGGGGCGGTGCGGCTGTTTTGCGCCAAGCTTTTGCAATTCGTCCGCGACGGAGCGGCGGGCGTGACGCCGACGCATCTCGCGATTATTTTCGACAAATCCGAGAATTCCTTTCGAAAGGAACTCTATCCCGCCTACAAGGCCCACCGCCCCGACCCGCCCGAAGACCTTGTCCCGCAGTTCCCGCTGATGCGCGCCGCCGTGCGCGCGTTTGGCCTGACGCCGGTCGAGCAGGATCGTTACGAGGCGGACGATTTGATCGCGACCTATGCGCGGCAGGCGCGCGAAAAAGGCGCCGACGTGCTGATTATTTCCGCCGACAAGGACTTGATGCAGCTCATAGGCGAAGGCGTGGCCATGTATGATCCCGCCTCCGGCGAGCAGGGCAAATTCGGGGCGCGCGCGGAGCGCTTCATCGGCGAGCGGGAGGTCGTCGACTATTTCGGCGTGCCGCCGACCAAGGTCGTCGACGTGCAGGCGCTCGCCGGCGACAGCACCGACAATGTTCCGGGCGCCAGAGGCATCGGCGTCAAGACCGCGGCGCAGCTCATCGACGAATATGGCGATCTCGATACGCTGCTGGCGCGCGCGACCGAGATAAAACAACCAAAGCGCCGGGAGGCGCTGACCGATCCGCAAAGCGTCGAACTGATTCGTATTTCGAAAAAGCTGGTGGAACTCGTGCGCGACGTGGCGGTCGAGACGCCGCTCGAAGATCTTGTTTTGCGCGAGCCGGACGCCAAGAAGCTGATCGCGTTTTTACAAGCGATGGAATTCACGACCATCACCAGGCGCGTCGCCGAACTTTACGACGTCGACCCGCGCGAAATCCAACCCGACTCCGAGTTTGTCGGGCCGGGCGGATGGCGCGGGCGCAACGGCGAAACGACCGCGCGCGCCGCCGATTCGCCTGCCCCCATTTCGCCGCGAGATGAATCCGCCGCGCTTCAAACACCGCGATTGCTCGCCGACGCGCGCGCGAAAACAGCGCTCGCGACGCCCGTGGACCGGAGCAAATACGAGACAATTCTTTCGCTCGACCGGCTCGACCAGTGGATCGCCGACGCCTTCGCCTTGGGGGTCGTCGCGTTCGACACCGAGACGACCTCGCTCGACGCGATGAGCTGCGATTTGGCGGGCGTGTCGCTGGCGCTGGAGCCGGACCGCGCCTGCTACATTCCGCTCGGGCATCTGGCGCCCGGAGCGCAGGATTTGTTTGGCGGCGCCGGCCTCGCGCCGGGACAAATTCCGCTGACGACGGCGATAGCGCGCCTGAAGCCTTTGCTCGAAGACCCGGCGACGCTGAAGATCGCGCATAATATGAAATACGATCTTCAAGTGCTGTCGCGTCATGGCGTCGCGGTCTCGCCGATCGAAGACACGATGCTGATCTCCTATGCGCTTGACACCGGCCGCAACAATCACGGGCTCGACGAACTTGCGCTGAAGCATCTCGGACACAAAAATATCGCCTTCGGCGAAGTCGCGGGGACGGGGCGCAATTTCATTGGTTTCGCGCGCGTCGCGCTGGACAAGGCGACCGAATACGCCGCCGAGGACTCCGATGTTTGCCTGCGATTATGGCGCATGCTGAAACCGCGTCTTCCCGCCGAGAGCATGACGAACGTTTACGAGACGCTGGAGCGGCCGATGGTCGCGACGCTCGCCGCGATGGAGCGTCGCGGCGTCGCCATCGACCGCGCGATTCTTTCGCGTCTCTCCGGGGAATTCGCCCAGGCCATGGCGCGGCTGGAAGGAGAAATTCACGAGGGCGCCGGCGAGCGCTTCAATCTGGGATCGCCAAAGCAACTCGGCGATATTCTGTTCGGCAAGATGGGGCTTCTTGGCGCCAAGAAGACCGCGACCGGGGCCTGGTCGACGTCGGCGAGCGTCCTCGACGAGCTGGCGGAGGGCGGCAATAGCTTCGCGGCGCTCATTCTCGAATGGCGCCAGCTGTCCAAACTGAAATCGACCTACACCGACGCCTTGCCCGGCTTCGTCAACCCGGAGACGCATCGCGTCCACACATCTTACGCGCTGGCCGCGACGACGACGGGACGGCTCTCCTCCTCCGAGCCGAATTTGCAGAACATTCCCGTGCGCAACGAGATGGGCCGCAAAATCAGGACCGCGTTCATCGCCGAGCCCGGACACGTCTTGATCTCGGCGGATTATTCGCAAATCGAGCTTCGCATTCTCGCGCATGTCGCGGATATTCCGCAGCTCAAGAAGGCCTTCGCCTCGGGCCTCGATATTCATGCGATGACCGCCAGCGAAATGTTCGGAGTCCCCGTGGAGGGCATGCCCTCCGAGGTGCGCCGCCGCGCCAAGGCGATCAATTTCGGCATCATCTATGGCATCTCGGCGTTCGGCCTCGCCAATCAACTCGGCATTCCTCGCGAGGAGGCCGGCGCCTATATCAAGCGCTATTTCGAGCGTTTCCCGGGCATTCGCGATTACATGGATTCCACGCGCGCGACGGTGCGGGAGCATGGCGTGGTGACGACGATTTTCGGGCGCAAATGCCATTTCCCGAAGATCGCCTCGTCCAACGCCTCGGAGCGCGCCTTTTTCGAGCGCGCGGCGATCAACGCGCCGATCCAGGGCGCCGCCGCCGACATCATCCGCCGCGCGATGACGCGCATGGACGCGGCGCTCTCCGGCGCGCGCCTGGACGCGAAAATGCTGTTGCAGGTGCATGACGAATTGGTGTTCGAGGCGCCCGCGGATCAGGCGGAGGCGACGATCGAGGTGGTCAAGCGCGTGATGATCGACGCGCCGAATCCCGCGGTCGCGCTATCCGTGCCGCTTCAGGTCGACGCGCGCGCCGCCAGGAATTGGGACGAGGCGCATTGAGGCGCGCCCCACCGAGGTGAAATCCCGCGCGCTCCATGTTAAACCCGCCCGCCGGCGAGACCTAAGCGTCTCGCCGGTCCGCTTCGCCCTCCCCGCTTCCGGTCAATTGAAAAATGTCGCAACAGATCGTCACCCGTTTCGCGCCCTCGCCCACGGGCTTTCTACATATCGGCGGCGCGCGCACCGCGCTGTTCAACTGGCTCTATACGCGCAAGCGCGGCGGCAAGATCCGGCTGCGGATCGAGGACACCGACCGCGAACGCTCCACGGACGCGGCGATCAAGGAAATCATCGACGGGCTCAAATGGCTCGGCCTCGATTGGGACGACGACGTTATCTACCAGTTTTCGCGCGCCGCGCGGCATCGCGAGGTCGCGGAGGAGTTGCTGGCGAAGGGCGCCGCCTATCGCTGCTACGCCTCGGCGCAAGAACTCGACGAGATGCGCGAGAAGGCCAAGGCCGAGGGGCGTCCACCGCGTTATGACGGCCGCTGGCGCGATCGTTCGCCGAACGAGGCGCCCGAGGGCGTCAAGCCCGTCGTTCGCCTCAAGGCGCCGCGCGAGGGCGAGACCGTCATCGACGACGCCGTGCAGGGACGCGTGGTGTTCCCTAACAAGGACATCGACGATTTCGTGCTGCTGCGCTCGGACGGCGCGCCGACTTACATGCTCGCCGTTGTCGTCGACGATCACGACATGGGCGTCACGCAAATCATCCGCGGCGACGATCACCTGACCAACGCCGCTAGGCAAAAGCACATCTATGAGGCGCTCGGCTGGGACACGCCGGCCTTCGCCCACATCCCGCTCATTCACGGCCAGGACGGCGCCAAACTCTCCAAGCGCCATGGCGCGCTCGGCGTCGACGCCTATCGCGCGATGGGCTATCTGCCAGTCGCGGTGCGCAATTATCTGGCGCGGCTCGGCTGGAGCCAGGGCGACAAGGAATTTTTCACGCCGGAGGAGCTGATCGAGGCTTTCGATCTCGCGCAAGTTCATCGCTCGCCCGCGCGCTTCGACTTCGTGAAGCTCGAAAACATGAACGGGCATTTCATGCGCGCGATGGACGACGCCGAATTGCTCGACGCGCTCGTCGCCACCCTGCCCTATTTGAAGGGTGGGCCGTAACTCGCCCCAAAGCTCGACGAAGCCAAGAAAGCGCAATTGCTCGCGGCGATGCCGGGGCTGAAAGCGCGCGCGAAAACGCTCAACGAACTTTTGGACGGCGCTGGCTTTATTTTCGCGCGGCGTCCGCTGCCGATGGAGGACAAGGCCGCCGCGCTGCTCGCCGGCGCGCTT
>JBAUVQ010000129.1:0-4372 GCA_049583305.1 Methylocystis sp. | reverse complement strand
TCCCGCAATCGGCGCCGGTGACGCCGAGGCCCAAGCCCCTCGCGCGCGTCGCGAGGCCATCGCAACGCGGGCGCGCGTCCTCCGCCCAGGGCGAGGCGACAACCAGAGCGTCGCTCGAATGGATTTGATAGGGCACCAGCAGGCGCTCGGCCTCGACGCCGAGGCGACGGGCCATCCGGGCTCTGTTTTCTCTCACCAGCGCGAGTTCGTCGCGGGAGCCGACGCCGCCATTGAGCGACTCGTAAACTCCGGTCGAGACGCCGCCGCCACGCGTGAAAAAGCAATGATCGAGTCCGGGCAGCGCCAGATTTTTTGCTTGAAGCGCTTTAAGTTCGCTCATGATGTCTCTCGGAACGGGATCAAGGCGCGAAGCCTGGCATGTCCGGCATGTCCGGATGCATCACCGCCATCGCCTTGAACAGTTCGCCCATATGCTCGCGCGGGTCGCCAATTCCGACGAGCCGGGCCAGCGCGCTGTCGATATCGGCGCGTTGGCGCGCCGTCGCCTTGCCGCGCAGCGTTTCGGCGCGCCGCTCGATTCCCAGCGACGTGAGAAAACTCCCCTGCGTCACGGGGCCCTGCACCTTGGCGCCCCTGGAGACGGCGGCGCGGGCCAGCGCGGCGAAATCCACGTGAGTCGTTAAATCCGCCTCGCCCGGCGCCGCCAGCGGATCGACGTATGCATGGCCCGCGACGGCTTGCAGGCTCTCGCCGAGCGTGGTCCGCGCATAGCCGTAATCGACGAGCAGAAGCGCGCCGCCGTCCGCGACGAGGCGTCCGGCGATCTCGCTCATCAGGCGCTGCGCGATGGCGTTGATCTCGATGATCGATCCGGGCGGCGGCGCCAGAGGCAAGCCGGCTTCGGCGTAGGGCGCGAGACCAAAGGCGAGTTCGCCCGACGCGTCCAGTCCAATCGTCCGCTCCCGCCATCCGCCCAGGGCGTCCGGAAATACCCCTTCCGCCCCGGGATTCGTCATCGCGAGACCAGGCCGACGCGCGCTCTCGAGCGGCGATTCGCGCGCCGTTCGAACGAAGTGGCGAGCCGGCAACGCGTCGAAAAATTCGTTGGCGAGAATGAACAGCGGCGCGTTGGGAATCTCGCCGATTTCGGCGCGCCAGTATATTGGCGCCGGCGACGTCTCCAGCGTCCGCTCTTGCAGATCGCGCAGCACGGGGCTCGTTTCGACGAGATCGACCGAGATGGCGTCGAGAAAACCCGGCGCGACGCGCCCGACGCGCAGCACGTCGGACATCAGGACGCCGCGGCCGGGTCCAAGCTCGACCAGCCGCGCGTCCGCCGGCTTGCCTGCCGCGGCCCAGGCCTCGCCGATCCAGACGCCGAGCATCTCGCCGAACATCTGGCTGATCTCTGGCGCGGTGATGAAATCGCCTTCCGCGCCAAAGGGATCGCGCTTCATGTAGTAGCCATGCCTTGGATGTTGCAGGCACAGCGACATGTAGCGCTCGAGCGTGATCGGCCCTTCCTGCGCGATGATCTCCGCGATCTCCCTGGCCAACGCGTTCACGCCAAAGCTCCGCGGCGGTTCATCGCGACGGCGATCAGCAGGCCGCCGGCCAGAATCATCGGCGCGGACAGCGCCATTCCCATGGTCAGGCCGTTGGCGAGAGCTTCTTGAACAGGATCGGGCTCGCGGAAAAATTCGCAAAATATGCGCGCCGCCCCGTAGCCGACGCCGAAAATCCCCGCCGCGAGGCCCGGACTCTTGAGAGCGCCGGCGCGGACAGCGAGCCATAGCGCCAACCCGAGCGCCAAGCCTTCAAGCCCCGCCTCATAAAGCTGGCTAGGATGACGCGGCGCGTCGCCGGCCGTCGGGAACACCATCGCCCACGGGACATCGCTCTCCCGCCCCCACATTTCCGGCTTGATGAAGTTGGCGAGTCGGCCGAAAAAAATGCCGATCGGCGCCACGACGGCGCCGAGATCGCCGACCGTGAGAAGGGGAAGCTTTTCGGCCCGGGCGAACAGCGCCAAGCCGACAGCCGCCCCAATCAGTCCGCCGTGAAAGGCCATGCCGCCCTTCCAGGTTTTGAAAATTTCGAGCGGATGGGCGAGATAGTAGCTGGAGTCGTATATGAGGACATGGCCGAGTCGCCCGCCGATAATGACGCCAAACGCCGCGTAGACCAGTAGATCGTCGATCGCCAACAGCGAAGGGCGCGCCTGGCCGGGCCGCCAAAACGCGTCGCGGCCGCATAGCGCCCGCAGATAGAGCCAGCCCAACACGAACCCGCCAATGTAGGCCAGCGCGTACCAACGCAGGGGCAACGGTCCCAGATGGACCGCGACCGGATCGATCATCGGAAATGGAATGGCGAGGATTGGCATGGGCGAGTCCAAGAAAAGCCCGCCAGAGCAAAGAGGCAAGCGACACGGCTGTATTAAACCATAACTCGCGGCGATGTCATCGCTCGGGCGCTCCATGGTCGGGGAACGCCGAATTTTTGAATTCGCGCGATATTGGCCTATAGACCCTTCGTCGCGCGGAACTCAATGGATCATCGAAAGGCGAGGGCATGAAAAAAATTACGATCGCTTTCGCGGCGTTATGCTTCGCGTCCGGAGGCGCGTGCGCGGCTTCATTCGAGGTGTTCCCTTACAGCGGAAACTCGGGGATCGCGAAAGAAATGCTCAACCACGTGTTTCGGGCGATCGTGTTCGATAACACAACGCGAAACATATATTATTGCACGACGACAGTTCATATTCCCAAGGGATCGACGTTCATGTCCTACACCTGCGAACGCTCGAAGAATCACAAATCACTGCTTCCCGTCTCGCCGACCGTGCAAACCTCGGTTCATGTCGGCGGCTCGGCTGGCGGCCTCTATGAGTCGGTGTTCGCCGCATGGCAAATCGACGCCGCCAACGGCGATCTCCAATTCTGCTTCCCGCCCGGCGTATTGAACAATAAGGAAATGGCCAACGATTGCCTGAAGATCGATTACAAAAATCCGCCGAAATAAAATCGGTCGCGAGGGCGCGCTTGGCGGCGCGCCGTGTCTCACATCCCGCCCAGGATCTCCGCGACGGTGAAGATGTCCTTGTCGCCGCGGCCGCACATGTTCATCACCATCAGGTGATCCCTAGGCTTTTGCGGCGCGAGTTCGAACACCTTGGCCAGCGCGTGCGAAGGCTCCAGCGCGGGGATGATGCCCTCGAGCTTCGAGCAAAGCTGAAACGCGTTCAACGCCTCCTTGTCGGTGGCGTTGAGATATTTCACGCGCCCGGACTCATGCAGCCAGCTGTGTTCCGGGCCGATGCCGGGATAGTCCAGTCCCGCCGAAATCGAATGGCCCTCGAGAATCTGGCCGTCGTCGTCCATCAGGAGATAGGTGCGGTTGCCGTGCAACACGCCCGGGCGACCCCCGGTCAGCGAAGCCGCGTGACCGTTCGGAACGTCGACGCCATGGCCCGCCGCCTCGACGCCGTAAATCTCAATGCCGGCGTCGTCGAGGAAGGGGTGAAACAGCCCGATCGCGTTGGAGCCGCCGCCGATGCAGGCGACCAGCGAATCGGGAAGACGACCCTCCATCTCCTGCATTTGCGCGCGCGTCTCCGTGCCGATGATCGACTGGAAGTCGCGCACCATCGCGGGATAGGGGTGCGGCCCCGCCGCCGTGCCGATGCAGTAGAAGGTGTCGGCGACATTGGTCACCCAGTCGCGCAGCGCCTCGTTCATCGCGTCTTTTAGCGTGCGCGCGCCCGATTGCACCGGGATCACCTCGGCGCCGAGCATCTTCATCCGAAAGACGTTGGGCTTCTGCCGCTCGACATCGACCGCGCCCATATAGACGACGCATTGGAGCCCGAAGCGCGCGCAGGCCGTGGCGGTGGCGACGCCATGCTGGCCGGCGCCCGTCTCGGCGATGATGCGCTGCTTGCCCATGCGGCGCGCCAGCAGAATCTGCCCCAGCACATTGTTGATCTTATGCGCGCCGGTGTGGTTGAGCTCGTCGCGCTTGAAATAGACCTTGGCGCCCATCCCTTCGCCCGCTTGCGCGCGAAGATGCTCGGTGATGCGCTCGGCGAAATAGAGCGGGCTCGGACGCCCGACATAATGCTTGTGCAGCCCTTGCAGTTCGGCGTGAAAGGCGGGATCGACCTTGGCTTGCGCATAGGCCTGTTCGAGGTCGAGCACCAGCGGCATCAGGGTCTCGGCGACGAAGCGGCCGCCGAAAATGCCGAAGCGGCCGTTTTCGTCGGGACCGTTGCGGAAGGAATTAGGCGCGATCTGGTTCAACGGGCGATCCTCGGAGGGTGGACTTGCGGGTCTTTTAGACCTTTGGCGCGGGTGATGAAAGCGCCCGCGCGGCGCCAACGAACGCCTTTATGCGCGAGATGTCCTTGATC
>JBAUVQ010000128.1:0-39129 GCA_049583305.1 Methylocystis sp. | reverse complement strand
GTTTTGAAGGCGCGCCGTCCAGCAGCAACAGGCCGTCGAATAATTTTCCGGCGCCTTCGTCGGCGAGCACTCGCAGCAAATCCCCGTTCGAACCGACGCCCGCGCCAATGATCTTTCTGGATCGCGCCGCCTCGCGCAAACGCGCTATCGTCTCGCGCAGCTTTTCGGGGGCGGGCGAGGCGGGCGCCGCGCCCAAAAACATGATCGTCATTTTTCGCTCGCGGGCGATTTGTAGTAAGTCCGGTTCGGCGAGCGTCGCGAGCGAAGGCTCGTCCTCCGCGTCGATCAGCAGCGCCTTGCCTTCGCCCAAGGGGCGCCAAACCACGAGCCGCGAGGAAGGGGTGCCCGCGACACCCACGAGTTCGCGCGCATAACCGCCCGGCATCGCCGGCGGAGGCGGAGGCCCATAAAGCGCGGCGGGTTGCGCGCGCGCGACATGCATCGAGAGCGAGACCAGCGCGCAAAGCGCGACGCCGCCGACCCGCCTCATAATTTCGCGATGAAATGGGCGAAGGCCATCGAGCCCTCCGGCCAGGGACCGTGACCGCTCGCGACATTGATGTGTCCGGCCGCGCCGGCGTCGAGGAATTTCGCGCCGAGATCGGCGGCGAGATCTTTCGCGAAGGGCGGGTCGGCGTAAGGATCGTCGCTCGCCCCAACGATCACTGCGGGAAAATTCAGGCGCCCGCGCGGAAAGGGCAAAAAATCCTTGTCGACGGCGGGAATTTCCCGCAGCACGCTTTCGGACGGCGGCGCGACCAGAAAGGCGCCGGCGATCCTGTCGCCAACCCGCGTGGCGGCGTGAAGCAGCGCGACCACGCCCAATGAATGGGCGACGATCACCGCCGGCCGCTCGGCCTCGAAGACCGCCCGCTCGATCGTCTCCCGCCAGGGCGTGAGGCGAGGCGCGGTCCAATCCTCCTGGATCACCCGCCGCGCGGTGGACAGCTTGTTTTGCCAGCGGCTTTGCCAGTGATCCGGGCCGGAGTCGCTCCAGCCCGGCAGGATCAGAATATCGGCCTCGGCGACGCGCATGGGGCTCAATCGTCCTTCTTGGGCAGGAACGCGCCGGTCAGCGCCTTGGCGATCAGCGTCTGCGTTTCGGGTACGCCGTAAAGCGCGACGAAGGAGCCGAATCGCGGGCCGCGCTTTTCGCCGAGCAGCACTTCGTAGAGCATGTTGAAAAAGTCGTTGGAGACGCCGGGCCGCTCCGGCGTCGCGTTCTTGGCTTTAAGATCCTGATAACGCGGGACGCCGCGGCCGACATCGTAGAGCGCGGTCTGGATCGCCTCGGCGTTGGCGTCCTTGGGCAAGGCGCCGAGCACGCGAGACAGTTCCTCCAGCACTTCGCGCTCGACCCCGTCCGCTGCGCGATAGTTTTTCTTCGGTCGGACGAAATCGCGAAAATAGGCGACCGCGTAACCGACGAGCTTGTCGAGACGCGGGTGGTTTTCGGGCGAGGCTTGCGGCGCGTAACGGCGCAAAAACCCCCACAGCACCGCGGGGTCTTCCGCGTTGGCGACCGTGGCGAGATTGAGCAGCATGGCGAAGGAGACGGTCGTTCCCTTGGCGTTTCCCTCGCCCGGATGGTGGAGGGTTTCGGGCTCGGGCGGGTCGCCCCGGTGGATGTGCCAGACCGGATTGCCGAGCCGCTCCTACCAGCCCTGGCGCTGATAAGCCTCTAAAAAGGCAAGGTAATCGTCGACATTGCGGGGAATGACGTCGAAGTGGAGCCGCTTGGCCGCCGAGGGCTTTTGGAACATGAACTGCGCGAGGGTCTCAGGGCTGGCGTAGGTCAGCCACTCGTCGATGGTCAGGCCATTGCCCTTCGACTTGGAGATTTTCTGGCCCTCGGCGTCGAGAAACAGCTCGTAATTGAAACCCTCCGGCGGCTTCCCGCCAAGCGCCCGCACGATGGCGCCGGAGAGTTTCACCGAGTCGATCAGGTCCTTGCCGGCCATTTCGTAATCGACGCCGAGCGCGTACCAGCGCATGGCCCAGTCCGGCTTCCATTGCAGCTTGCAGTGACCGCCCGTCACGGGCGAGGTAAACTCCTCGCCGGTCTCCGGGTCGCGCCAAAGAATCGTCCCGGCGACGGGGTCCCGCCCGGTGAGCGGAACCTGCATCACGACTCCGGTGCGCGGGTGGATCGGCAGGAAGGGCGAATAGCTCGCCGCCCGCTCCTCCCGGAAGGTCGGCAGCATGATCTCCATGACCGCGTCGTAACGCGCGAGCATGCGCGTTAACGCGTCGTCGAAGCGCCCCGATGCGTAATAATGCGTGGACGAGGCGAACTCGTAATCGAAGCCGAAAGCGTCGAGAAAAGCCCGCAATCTCGCGTTGTTATGAGCCCCGAAGCTCTCATGCGTCCCGAACGGATCGGGCACCCGGGTGAGCGGCTTGCCAAGGTGCGGGGCGATCAACTCCTTGTTCGGAATGTTGTCGGGGATCTTGCGCAAGCCGTCCATGTCGTCGGAAAAGGCCAGCAATTTCGTGGCGATACGGCCTTCCGTCAAAACCTCGAACGCCCGCCGAACCATGCTGGTGCGGGCCACCTCGCCAAAAGTGCCGATGTGCGGCAGGCCCGACGGTCCATAGCCCGTTTCGAACAGAACGTGGGTCTGACCGCTGGCCTCCACGCGCTTGACCAGCTTGCGCGCCTCCTCGAACGGCCAGGCCTGAGAAACGCCAGCGGCTTCAATAAGTTCGGAGGGAAAGGCGGAGGAAAAGCCGGGGGCGGAATCTAAGCGGGACATTTGGCCAATCTGCGCGAGGGCGGGAAGCCGGCACAGTATGGACGCCTCGCCCATGCGTCAACGCCGGGGTCCCCACCAATTCCCGTTATTGCCGCATTCCCTTCGCGCGCAAAACGCGCTAGACGCGCGCTAGAGGATTTACGCGGCGCCGCGGCAAAGCGGGCTTGAGACGACAGCGAGGCGGATGATGGCGACGGAGCGCGTTGGAACTGGGCGGCTGGTGACGGTCTTTGGCGGCTCGGGGTTCGTTGGACGTCATGTTGTGCAGGCGCTGGCGCGGGACGGCTGGCGCGTGCGCGTCGCCTGCCGCCGGCCCGATCTCGCCTTCTTCCTGCAGCCGCTGGGAGGGCCCGGGCAGGTGATGCCGGTGCAGGCCAATCTGCGCGGACCGGAATCGGTGGCGCTCGCGCTGCGGGGAGCGGACGCGGCGGTCAATCTCGTCGGCATTCTCGCCGAAGGCGGCAAGCAGAAATTCGACGCCATTCAGGCGGAAGGCGCCCGCGTGGTCGCGCAAGCCGTCAAGGCCGCGGGAATCACCGATTTCGTGCATATTTCCGCCATCGGCGCCGATGCGGGCTCGGCCTCGGCCTATGCGCGCAGCAAGGCTAAGGGCGAGGCGGCGGTGCTCGAGGCCGTCCCCACCGCGGTGATCCTGCGCCCCTCGGTGATTTTTGGGCCGGAGGACGATTTCTTCAACCGCTTCGGGACAATGGCGCGGTTCTTCCCGGTCATCCCGATCGTCGGCGCGAAAACCAAGTTCCAGCCGGTCTGGGTCGGCGATGTCGCGCGCGCCGTGGCGCTGGCGCTCGCGGGCGAGGCGACCAAGGGCGCGACCTATGAACTCGGCGGCCCGGAGGTGAGGACTTTCGAGCAGCTCGTGGATTATGTGCTGGCCGTCGCCGAGCGCGCGCGTCATGTGAGCAAACTGAGTTTTGGAACCGGCAAGCTGGTCGCGGCGATCACCCAGCTTTGCTCCAAGTTGACGCTGGGCCTGTTTCCGCGGCTGCTGACGATGACCGGCGATCAGGTCGAGTTGCTCAAACACGACAACGTGGTTTCGCCAGAGGCCGAGGCGGCGGGGCGCACGCTTAGAGGGCTTGGCGTCGCGCCGAACTCGATCGAGGCCATCGCGCCGAGCTATCTCTACCGCTACCGGAAGACGGGCCAGTATCAGGAGCAGCGCAGCTAGAAGCTCACGCCAAATCCGGCGACAGCATTTTGTGGACGCGCACCATGAAGGCCGTGCCGAACAGCGGCGTCAGCAGGTTGAGCCCCGGCGTCATGACGAAGCCGGCGATGAACAGCCCGGCGAAGAAAATCTTGCCGCTGTTGCGCTGGCGCAGATCGTCGGCCCGCGCCGGCGTTCGAAAGCGCGTCGCCGCGAGCGCGAAATATTCGCGGCCGAACAGATAGGCGTTGGCCAGCAGGAAGGCGACGGCGTTGACGCCCGGCACGAACAGCAGCATCAGCGCCACCAGATTGACGCCGGCGGAGACCAGCGAAAAGCGCAGCGTCATCGTCAGGGCGTCGAGCGTCGGCGCCGGCTTGCCGATATGGCCTTCGGGATAAATCTCCCGCTCGACGATCGCCGCGAGGTCGTCGACGAAAAATCCGGCCACCAGAATTGAAATCGGGCCGATCAGAAAGGCCAGCACGACGACGAGGCCGGCGCCCGTGGCGAAGACCAGAATCGCGCGTAGCAGCGGATGGTCCACCACGGCGATCGACAGCGCCAGCTTGTCGAGTCCCGCCCAGGCGAGCGCCAGCAGCAGCAGCGTGAGGCCAAGGCTTTTATACAACACGGATCGAAAGGGCTTTGTCAGAATCTGGCGCAAGCTGGCGAGGGCGGCGTCGAGCATGGGGCATCCTAGTTCGGTGTATGCGCGGGAGATGGCGCCGCCCGTTGGCTAGCGCAAGGGGCCCTAGGGGCGCAGGGGGCCTATGTCGATGTGACGATCGCCGAGGTCTCCGCCAAAGGGTTAATCGGGGTTCGGAGCATTTATCTCAAGCGTAATTAATTAACAGCGGGACGAATTAAGGAAACGCGTCAACGAAAATCGCAAGACGTTGTAATGAAAACAGGAATCCCCCCGCCGGGGTAAATCGGCGGGGGTAATCCTTCGGTGGTTTTAGCACAACCACCTTACCGTGGCTTCCCATCCGATTTCCCAAAAAAATCAAAGCACCTTAACTCATGAGCGTCAATGGCGTTTACTCCGCCTCCTATTTTACGGAGGTTAATATGCGCGTTCTAGGATTGGATAGCGGCATTGCATCTATTGGTTGGGCTCTCATTGAAGTCGAAAACCCCGCAGGGGACGAAGACGCCCGCGGCAGGATTCTCGGGGCTGGAGTCTGGATGTTCGAGCCTCCCGAGGAAAAAACCCAAAACGGTTCGAGATCGAAATCCGAGATTCGCCGGAACTTCAGGAGTCAGCGTCGCGTACTGCGGCGGCGGCGCCAACGCATGGCCGAGATCAGACGGATGTTCGTTCGTCGCGGACTTTTGCCGCGAGCCGATCGCGACGCGTTGAGGCTCCCAGGGCTCGATCCGTGGCGATTGAGAGCGGAGGCTTTGGAGCGTCCGCTACAGCCTGTCGAGTTTGCCGTGGCGCTGGGCCACATCGCGCGGCATCGTGGATTCAAATCCAATGCGAGAGACGCCGAAACCAGAACGCTTCGCGGCGCGGGTTCGGCGATGGACGCGGCCATCGCGAGCACGCGGGAGAAGCTTACGCATTATCGGACCCCCGCGCATATGTTGTGCGTCGACGATCGCTTTCTCGTCTCCGGCACGTCCGTGCGTCGCTTGCGCAACCGTGAAGGCGATCATTCGCGCACGCAACTTCGGGTCGACATCGAAAGCGAGGCGCGCGCGCTCTTTCGAGCGCAAGCCCGGTTGCGGGCGGCGCACGCGACGCCCGAATTCGAGGCGGAATTCGCCGAGGCCGCGTTTTTCCAACGTCCGTTGCGCAACGGCCAACAAATGGTCGGATACTGCTGCCTTGAGCCCGACGAAAGGCGTTCGCCCAAGCGAGGTTATTCGTTCGAGCGATTTCGCTGCCTCTCGCGCCTGGTGAATCTGACCCTGCTCGACGCCGGCGCCGAGCGACGTCTGTCCGTGGACGAAATTCGCGTGGCGATCGCCGGCTTCGGCGCGAGCGCGAAATTCACCTACTTCGCGCTTCGTCGGAAGTTGAATCTGGAGCCGCGCGTCTCTTTCGTCGGCGTGTCGCGCGAGGAAGAGAGACGCCGCGACTTTGTCGCGAGATGCGGAGAAGCCGCCGCTGGAACCAATGCGCTACGAAATATTATCACCGCCGCGCTCGGTGAAGCGGCGTGGAGCGAATTGCTGTCCTTCCCGGAGCGTTTGGATCGGATCGCCGAAATCGTTTCGTTTCACGACAAGAGCGATCTACCGCGCAAGGAATTTCTCGAAGCTGGATGCGACGCGGCTTTGACAGGCTTGCTCGTGAACGCCGCCAAGGTCGGAGCGCTCGATATCTTCGCGGGCGCGGGCCACATCTGCGCCAAGGCCGCGCGCGATATCATACCCGGTTTGCTGCAAGGATTCAGCTACGACAAGGCCTGCGCGCTGGCGGGATACGATCATCGGATGAGTCGAGAGCAACGAGCCTTCGAGGTCGGAGTGGACGGCAAGGAGGCGCTGTCTCGAATGCTCTCGCAAGAGCGCGTCTCGCGCGACATGGTTGGCAGTCCGACCGTTCGCAAAGCGCTGATCGAGGCCCTTAAACAGGTGAAAGCCATCGTCGAGGCCTTTGGCGTTCCAGATCGCATTCACGTCGAGCTGGCGCGCGGAATCGGAAAGTCGCTCGAGGAGCGGCGCGACATCGCGCTGCGAATCGAGTTGCGAAACAGGCACAAGGAAAAGCTGAGATAAGGATTCATCCAGGCGATCGGACGGGCGCCGCGCGCCGAGGAACTGATGCGATTCGCGTTGTGGCGGGAACAAGGCGGACGTTGTCTTTACACCGACGCTCCCATCGCCTTGTCCGATCTTGTGGCCGGCGAAAATAGCGTCCAGATCGATCACATTCTGCCCTGGAGCCGCTTTGGCGACGATTCATACGCCAATAAGACGCTTTGCGCGACGAAGGCCAATCGCGACAAAAAGGGGCGAACGCCCTTCGAATGGTTCCGCGCGGACAGGACCGAAGGGGAATGGGAGCGCTTCGTCGCGCGCGTCGATTCTGTGAGCATCTCGGGATTGAAGAAGAGAAACTACAAGCTCGGAAACGCCGAGGAGGCGGCCGATAAATATCGCGCGCGCAATCTCAACGACACGCGTCGGACCAGCCGCCTCCTCGTCGAGGCGCTGAAGAAGCTCTATTCGGATGACGACCGGAAGCTCGCGGGCGAAAGGCCGCGCCGCGTCTTCGCCCGCCCCGGCGCGCTGACTGATCGACTGCGCAAGGTCTTTGCGCTGCAATGGGTTAAAAAGGACGCCGACGGCGAACGCGTCCTCGACGACCGTCATCACGCCCTCGATGCGTTGATCGTCGCCGCCACGACGGAATCGATGCTCGCCAAGGCGACGCGACAAATTCAGAAGCTGGAACGCGAGGGGCTGTGCCGCGGGCTCGCGGGAATATCCCCGCCTTGGCCGAGTTTTCGCGAAGATTGTCTCCAAGCGATGGAGAATGTGTTTGTCGCGCGCGCGGAACGCAGACGCGCGCGTGGCAAGGTTCACGACGCCACGTATCGGCAAATCGTCAAGCGCGATGGCGAGCACGGAGTTTACGAGCGCAAACATATCGCGGATTTGAAAATCGCCGACCTCGCGCGGATCAAGGATCCAGATCGCAACGTCGCGATCGTTCGGATTCTGCGAGCCTGGATCGACGCGGAAAAACCCGCCTCGGCGCCGCCCCGCTCGCCGAAGGGCGATCCAATTCGCAAAGTTCGCATTGCCGCGAAAAGCAAGGTGAATATTACGATGGATACAGGCAATCCGAGCCGTCTCGCCTCCGTCGATCGGGGGGACATGGTTCGGGTGGACGTGTTTCGGAAAGCCAACGCAAAGGGAGTATTCCAGTATTTTCTCGTGCCCATCTATCCGCATGAGATCGCGATGCTCGCGGCGCCGCCGAATCGCGCGGTGCGAGGAGGCGTGGCTGGCGAGAGTTGGCCGACGATGGATTCGAAATATGAATTCATGTGGTCGATGGCTCCAATGACCTTGCTCGAAATCATCAAAACGGACGGAAACGCCTTTCGCGCCTATTTTCGAAGCCTTGATCGCTGCACGGGGGCATTGACGGTCTCCTTGGTCTCGATCGCGCTCGCGTCAAAATTGAGAATCGGCCCGCGCAGGTTGCTTGGGTTGAAAAAACTCCATGTGGATCGCCTCGGCCGCGTGTTCGAGATCAAGCGAGAACGACGCACGTGGCGCGGGAAGGTTTGCGGCTGAGTTGCGCGGAGCGCTTGCGGGCCAAGCGAGCGGAGGATCGAGCGGCGAAATCGCGCCGCTCGATCCAGCGATGCATGCGCGGGTCTTTCGCGACCCGTGGTTGGCGGGCGAACGGCGTCCCGGAGGAAATCGGCTGGGAAGCCACGGCAGAGGCCGACGCCTGACTATCATCCAGGACAGCGTATCACCAGGATGGCGGCGAAGAGAGGGTATTTCGCCGGACGGTTAAACGCCCGCCCGCGGGGTCCCGCCCCGTCGTCGAGGCGGTTGCGAGAGTGGGCCGATCGCGCCGCGTTTACCTGGAAACGGGCGCGTTTACGAAAAATTAAGCGTGGCCTTTTATCGCTTTCTTGGTGGGCGCGACCGCGCCGCGCGAGCCTTGCGTCGAACGCCTCGCGACGATGATGACACTGGAACAATCAACCGCGGCGCGAGGCGACGCGGACGCATGGCGCGGAGTCACCGTCGTCCCGAATCGCGCCGACAGACGCTCCAAGGAAGCCGCGCATGCCCTCCAATCCGTCGACCGACCCCGAATCGTTGCGCGCCGCTATCCTCGATCTCGTGGCGCGCTATCATGACGCGGCCCACGTCAAGCCGCCGTTCAATCCAGAGAAGCCCCATATACCCGTGTCCGGCCGGGTCTATGGGGCGCGCGACATGCAGCTTCTGGTCGATTCCGCGCTGGATTTCTGGCTAACGACCGGCCGTTTCAACGCCGAATTCGAGCAAAAACTCGCGCGACGCATTGGCGTCAAGCACGCGCTGACCGTCAATTCGGGTTCCTCGGCCAATCTGGTGGCGTTCATGGCCTTGACCTCTCCGCGACTGAAGGCGCGTCAGTTGCGCCCAGGCGACGAGGTGATCACCTGCGCCACCGGCTTCCCCACGACGATCAATCCGATTCTTCAGGCCAACATGGTCCCGGTCTTCGTCGACGCGGACATCCCGAGTTACAACATCGACGTCGGCGCGATCGAACAGGCCATCACGCCGCGCACGCGCGCGATCATGGTCGCCCATACGCTCGGCAATCCGTTCGACGTGCGCGCCGTCCGCGCGATATGCGACCGCCACGGGCTGTTTCTGATCGAGGACTGCTGCGACGCGCTCGGCGCGACCGTCGGCGGCCAGCATGTCGGCACGTTCGGAGACATCGGCACGCTGAGCTTTTATCCGGCCCATCACATCACCATGGGCGAGGGCGGGGCGGTCTTCACCAACGATAGCAATCTCAACAAGGTCATGGAGTCGTTTCGCGACTGGGGCCGCGATTGCTATTGCGGCTCCGGACGGGACGATACGTGCAACAAGCGCTTTGGCTGGAAACTCGGCGATCTCCCCAAGGGCTACGACCACAAATACATATATTCCCATCTCGGCTATAACCTGAAAATCACCGATATGCAGGCGGCGGTCGGCGTCGCGCAACTCGATCATTTGGAAGAATTCATCGCCGCGCGCCGGCGCAATTTCGCCCGGCTTCGCCAGGGTCTCGCCGATCTCGAAGACGTCTTTATTCTTCCGGAGGCCGCGGCGGGTTCCGATCCTTCATGGTTTGGGTTCGCCCTGACGCTGCGCGAGGGCGCGCCAATCGATCGTCATGATCTGTTGCTGGACCTTCAGGCCAAAAACATCGGAACGCGCTTGTTGTTCGGGGGGAACCTCGCGCGCCAGCCCTACATGAAGGGCCGAAATTTCCGGATCTCCGGAACGCTGGCCAACGCCGACGCGATCGTCGATCGAACGTTCTGGATTGGCGTCTACCCCGGACTGGCCGCGCAGGAAATCGACTTCATGATTGAAACCATCGCGAGGTCGTGCCGCCGCGACAGACGGATCGCCGTATGACGGCCCCCGCCGAGCCCGCGCGCATCCCTGGGAACGGTTGGCGTTCGCTCGTCGCCTCTTCCGCGGCGTTGGTTTGGCGGATTCTGCGCGAGCATCGCTTGTCGCGCTTCATCCTGGTTGGCGGCTTCAACACAGCGGTTGGATACAGCCTGTTTCTGGCCGCGCTGGCGATCATGCCGACGACCTTCTCCGCGCTCGTCGTCGCCAACATTCTGGCCATATCGTTCAACTTCCTCACGACCGGTTCGCTCGTGTTCGGCGCGCGCGATCCCCGGAGGCTTCCCCGATTCTTCGGCGTGTATGGCGTCGTGTTCGCCTACAACTGGGCTGGCCTGAGCTTGCTCGAAAGCATTGGCGTCCATGCCTGGCTGGGCGGCCTCGTGTTGCTGCCAGGCGCGGTCGCCGTCTCCTATTTCTTGAATCAACGATTTGTATTTGGAGGCTCCGCGTGACCCTGACATCGACCACGGCGGCAAGCGACGCGCGGACCTGGAGCTTTTCGCTTTCCAACCGGGTTTTGCTGATACTCGCCTCGGTGCTGATTTTTCTGCCCTCGGCGCTATTCGCGACGGGCCTTCGTCCCGCCCCGGCGCTCCTCGTGCTCTTCGGCTGCTTGGGAAGTCTCGCGCTGATCACGTCGCGCGCGTCGGCGATTGGCGCCGGCTTCCTTGACGCGTCGATCGACAGGAAGCGCTTGGCCCTTTGCATCGCGCTCGCGTGCTTTATTCTGGTGCTTGGCGGTGAGTTGCATCTCTTTTTCGCGACCCTGGACTGGCGGACTCGCGACGCCGTTTTGGCGGATCTCGCGCGGAGCCACCTTCCGTTCGCCTACGACGTGGCGGGCGTCGACTATATCCTTCGCGCTCCGCTGGGCATGTACATGCTTCCGGCGGCGGTCGGCCACGTGTTCGGACTCGTGGGGGCTCATGCGGCCTTGCTGACGCAAAACGCTATTTTGCTCGGCTCGATATTCTATATCCTCGGCTCGCTCGGCCTCGGCTGGCCGCATGTGGCGGTGCTGATTTTGTTTGGCGGGCTGTCGGTCCTCGGGGAGTGCCTCAGCTACGCCATCGTTCGAGAAGTGAGGCTCGCCAAATTTTTCGAGTTCGGGCTCGACGCATGGCATCCCTGGTTCCAATATTCCAGCAGCATGGTTCAGTTCTTTTGGGTGCCCAATCATGCCTTGCCCGGATGGTGGCTTGCCACGCTCCTTTTGTTGCAGGCGAGATCCGAGGTCGATACCGCCACGGTGGGCGTCTCGATCGCGGGTGCGATTTTCTGGTCGCCGCTGGTTGTAATACCCGTCGCCTTTTGGTTGGTTTATCTCGCCGCGACGGATTGGCGGCGTCATCTGTTGGCGTGGCGAACCTGGATCGGCCTCGTTATCGCCGCTTGTTTCTTGCCTGTCGCAATGTTCATGGTGCTTGGTTCATCCGACATCCCTCATGAGCTTCCAGTTAGCAAGCCCCTATTCATCCCGATGTACATTGTGTTTATCTGCGTGCAGTTGCCTGCCGCCTATTTTGTGTATATCAATAGAGTGTATTTACCAGGTAACACGTATAAATTATTCTTGTTCGCGACAATAGCTCTGCTTGTGTTGCCATTATACAGCTTTGGTCCGGGCAACGATTTGGTTATGAGGGGATCCATAGCCCCTCTTGTGATTCTTGCGTTCGCATTTGGAGGAATTGTCTGTAATACAGACGTGTCGCGGCGAGTGACTATTGCCGGGCTGATCCTAATTACCCTTTCGATGCCGTCTGCCTTGCTGGAAATTACTAGAAGCATAAAATATCCGCGCTATGATATGAGCGATTGCACGCTGATGGAAGCCCGCAATTCCCTGGGCGAGAAGGATGTTCCCACAAATTATATCGTGGAGAGCGCCAAGGTTCCGTCGTGGTTGATGGAAACGAAGGGCCGCGACTCCCTCGTCGCGCGGTCGCGCCGGTGCTGGACGGATATGGATAAACCTCACGAGTGACGCCCCATCCCAGGGATGCGGCGGGGTGCTCTTGGCGCCAAACACCCCGCGCGCGGACGCCGAGAATCTCTCGCGCCCCGGCCGCCGGGCGTAAGGCCCGCGCAAGTTCGCGCGTCCAATTTGATGCTGGCGCGGAATCGCAATTCCTTCGCGTCTCCCTATGAAGCGGCTCGGGTCATCGGCGACTGGATGCCTTTATCGAAGCGCTAGGCGGAGAAAAATAAAGGCGATGTTAAATGTATACATCAGAAGCCGCTGTATTTTACAACCTAAGGCAGCAATGGAGTAAGGATAACCCCCGTTTACTAAACGTTTATGATGTATCTATGTGTCGCTTATTCAAAATTCTGTTTCGAATTATACTCATAAGTCTATTCGCCTCGCCTCGCCGCCCGGCGGCATCAAGCGTTAAGGGGCTATCGTAATGAACATCAGAGCGGCCGTCGCGCCAAGAGCTCCAGAGACATTTCCAATTGGGGATTTCAAATTCCTCGAAGTCGTTTACGATTCGGAAGTACAGGCTGTCTGGATGAACTATAAGGCCTCGGCGCCTCATCACTTTCCGCTGGAAATGTTCGACGAGATCGTGAAAGTTCGAGAATCATTGCGAGGCTTGTGGAAGTCAGCGGACGGGGACCATTGGCCCATCCGCTATTTCGCGATTGGATCGAAGCGGCCGGACGTTTTCAGTCTCGGGGGCGATCTCGCCGCCTTTGCGGAGGCGGTTAGAAATGGCGAGCACGAGATGCTGCGCGCGCACGCCAATATCTGCGTCGACATCATGCACAGTCTCGACGCCGGGTTCGATCTGCCCATCGTGACGCTTTCCGCGGTGAACGGGCTATGCCTCGGCGGCGGCTTCGAGGGCGCGCTCGTCACCGATTTCCTGATCGTCGAGCGCGACGCCAAACTTGGTCTTCCTGAAATCGGCTTCAACACCTTTCCTGGAATGGGCGCGGTTTCCTTGCTCACGCGTCGAGCGGAACCGGCCTTGGCGGAACGGATCATTTCCAGCGGCGCGATCTATTCCGGCCAGGAAATGTTCGATCTTGGCATCGTCGACATTCTGTCGCCCGAAGGCCAGGCGCGGGAAACGGCGACCGCGTGGATGCGAGAAGGCGGCGAGAACCGCTGGCGGAAGCGACGAGCGCTCGCGGAGGCGCGACGACGCTGTTTCGGGATGCCGCGCGAGGAGCTCCGATACATCGTCGATCTGTGGGTCGATTGTGTAAAGGCGCTTGGTGAACGCGACCTTCGTCACATGGACAGGCTTGTCGCGGCTCAGAAGCGTCTGTCGCGAACGCGCCAACATCCCCGCCCAGACCCCGAGGTTGAGCGAGCAAGCAAAGGCGCGATTGAAA
The DNA here is from genome assembly GCA_049583305.1 of Methylocystis sp. Classification (GTDB taxonomy): domain Bacteria; phylum Pseudomonadota; class Alphaproteobacteria; order Rhizobiales; family Beijerinckiaceae; genus Methylocystis. The sequence continues at coordinate 25,743 of JBAUVQ010000128.1, read as the reverse complement.
TCGCGAACGACTGAACGATGTCGAAATTCGACGCCGCCCCGCAACTCGACCTCGACATCCGCAAAGAGGTGCACAGCGATCTAGTCGAGTCGCTGTTCGACACTTTCGGGTCTTTTGTCGTGTCTCTAATCGGTGGCGTGGCGGCGCCCGTGAGCGCGTGGCTGATGACAGGCCAGTCCATCTATTTCGGGCTCACGGGACTGATGTGCCTGCTGGGCGTCTATAGGGTTTTGGTCTGGGGCGCGCATTCGAGGACTCCGCTCGCTCAACGCCGTCAAATGGCGCGGAAGTGGGAAATCTACTACGCGATCGGAGGCGTCTCGTTCGTCACGACCCTTGGGCTCACGGTCGCGATCCTGTTCTACCGAGATCATACGGACATCCCCTTCACGATCAACCTGGTCATCATGATGGCGGGCGTGGGCGCCTTATCGGGCCGCAACGCGGGAAGCCCACATATTGTTCTCGCGCAATTGATCGGTCTTTGCGGACCGCTCGCGATCATCGCGGCGGCCGACGCTGATTCTCGCAATCGCTGGCTGACGTTCATTCTTATCCTCGAAGTGATTTCGATCAAATCGACGACGAAATTCTTGAACAGAAATCTCGTCACGGCCCTGACCAACGAGCGCGACGCGAAAATTCAACGAAACCGTTTCAAGGCGGCGCTCAACAGCATGACGCATGGATTGTGCATGGGCAGTGTCGACTCGATCATCACCGTCGTTAACCGGCGCATGACCGAATTTTTTGGAATCGCCGAGGCGACGGCGTCGATCCCGCTTAGAGCGTTTGCGAGAACGATCAGCGAGAATTCGCGAATGTCCGACGAGGAAAGCCGCGCGTTCGGCGAGCATTGGTCCGCGCATGTGGCGCTTCCGTTCCCAAGTGTTTTTTCGCAGGGGATCGACGGCCGCATGTTTGATTTTCATTGCGAGCCCGCCGGCGGAGGCGCGTTCGTTACGGTGATCGAGGACGTGACGGAAAAGCGAAAGGCCGCCAATGAAATTGAACGCATCGCTCACTACGACACCCTGACCGGACTTTCGAATCGCTTGCAATTTCAGAACAGACTCGCGCGCGACCTCGAACAAATCGCCAAATGCTCGGAAACGCTCGCCATTCTGGCCATCGATCTCGACCTGTTCAAAGAGGTCAACGACACGCTCGGTCATTCGATTGGCGATCAGTTGCTACGCGCCGTCGCGCGGCGATTGCGCGAAAGCGTGCGCGAAACCGATATGGTCGCGCGCTTTGGAGGCGATGAATTTTGCGTCTTGTTTCAGCCCACCCCGGAGCTAAACAGAGCCGAGCTCGACGCGATCGCGAAACGCATCATCTCCACTGTCAGACAGCCTTACGTCATCGACGGCCACACGATCACCGTGGGCGCCAGCATCGGCATCGCCAGCGCGCCCCATGACGCGGCGACGCCGGAGGAATTGCTGAAATGCGCTGATCTCGCGATGTACCGGGCAAAGGCGAATGGTCGGGGGGAGGCCATTTGGTTCGAGTCAAAATTTATGGACGATCTCGTCCAAAAACGCCGGATAGAGGCCGAGTTGCGGAGAGCGCTAAGCGCTGGAGAGTTCGTTGTCCACTATCAGCCCATCGTCGATTCGAGAAGCGGCCGGGTCAGCTGCTGCGAGGCGCTCGTTCGCTGGAATCACCCCGAACGCGGACTGATCTCTCCGGTGGATTTCATTCACGTGACCGAGGAGACCGGGTTGGTCGTCGAGCTTGGGGATTGGGTTCTGCGTCAGGCTTGCCAGGATGCCGCGCGGTGGCCGTCGCATGTCCGGGTCGCGGTGAATTTGGCTCCGCGCCAATTTCTGGCGCCGAATCTCACCGCGAAAGTCGCGTCCGCGCTGGTCGACTTCGGACTCGACCCGACGCGTCTCGAACTCGAAATCACCGAATCGACGTTGATGCAGGATTCGACGGACGTGTCCCGCAAAATCTTCGAGCTCCGCGCGATGGGAGCGCGCCTGTCGCTGGACGATTTTGGCACCGGATACAGCAGCCTTGGCTATTTGAACCGCTATCCCATCCAAAAGATAAAAATCGATCGCTCTTTCATCGTTCAACTCGTGGAATGTCCAAAGACGCGCGCGATTGTCCGCGCGATCGCCAGTTTGTCGCGCGATCTCGACATCGATTTGGTCGCGGAAGGGATCGAGACGCATGAGCAGCTCGCGCTCCTGGCGAAAGAAAATGTCTTCCTGATCCAAGGATATCTGTTCAGTCGCCCGAAGCCTTTTTCCGAATTGGCGCCATTGCTCGATCCATCCGTGTTTTCTTACGAAAACGCGCACGTCGCCTGAACGTCCGGCTCGAAAGGAACCGCGGTTGTCCGCGATCTCGCGGCGGAGGATCGATCCGACGTTGCGCGAGGCGCCGCCGCCTTGAAGCGCCTCATGCGCGGGCGGGCCCTTCCGAGGGGAAGCCGACGGCCGTCATTATCGATCTCTGGGCGCGGAAAATGGAGTAAGCGGCGTTGTAGTGGCGGCCGCATCGCCGCATGTAGTCATCGATCGGGGGGAGCCCCTGCCGCGGCTCGACAACGTCCTTGACCAGATTGAGATTTCGCATGTCTTCGGCGCCAAGCACGGCGCCGGTCTCCATCAGGCGTTGAGTCTTGACCAAGCCTATCTTGCGCGCGAGCGACGCGTAAAGTCCGAACAATCTGGCAGGATCTCCATCGAAGGAGAAGAGCGCGTCCCGTTCCGCCACCAGCATCGCGCAAGAAGAAGCGAATTCGAAATCGGCGCCCGCCATGAAGGAGCGGGCCCAGGCGACCGTGATAACGGGAACGTCGAGGATCAATTCGGAATTCGCGGCGACCAACTGCTGGAATCCGATCGCGCCGTTTGCGTCGCCTTGACGTCGATGCGCGAAATCGAACACGACATACTTCGGGCAAGTGATCCGGCCACGAGATATGGCGTTCAAAAGCCTCGTAAGTTCCTCGACACATCCGTCATCGAACCCCGGGCGGGACTTGGCGACGACCAGGACTTCGTCGCCTTCGAGTCGGCTGACTTCCAACAAATTGCGGGTCAATCCGTGGTTCGGGTCGGCGACGACGCGGTTCTCGTCTCCTCTCTTCGTTTGTTCGACCTCGCGGGTTCCAATCGACATAATCTCATTGTCGGCTTCGTTTGCAAATGTTGTCATTTCAAACTCCATAATCGCGCCGGTCCTCGTCGCGGGCATTAAGGGAATATTAACAAAACGTGCAGAAATTGCAATAAAATCAAAATACAAGCGCATCATGTGGTTAAGCCTATTCGCTCCTCGCGCGCGTGGATTTGAGTCGGCCTCCGCTTCGTTCTCCGGACATTTTCGCGGTGTTGAAACGTCGCCGCTCGGCCGCTGGTTCAAAGGCCGATCATGAACTAACATTGCCCTTGGGCCATCCAATCGGGGCGGGGCGATGAACGATCAAATGTCGAGGACTGGAGCGCGATATTGCACATTCTGATTCTATTCGCGCTCAAAGCCAGTATCGTTCTTAGCGTGTTCGCTATCGGCCTCGATGCCCGGCCCAACGACGCTATCTCCCTCCTCCGGCGACCCGGGCAGCTCGCGCGCTCGCTACTTGCGATGGACGTGATCATGCCCGCGCTAGCGGCGGCGATTGTCTGGGCCTTCGATTTACATGTAGCCGTGGAAGTTTCGCTCGTGGCGCTTGCCGTTTCCCCGGTTCCGCCCCTTCTCCCGAAAAAGCAAATCAACGCCCGCGGCGAAGCATCCTACGCAATCGGATTGATGGTCGTCGCCGCGGCTGTCGCGGTTGTTTTCATTCCATTCGCCATCGAATTGCTTGGTCAATTTTTCCAGACGCCAGTTCACATGGGCGTGTCGCCAATCGCCCAACTGGTTGTCATGACGATTCTCGCGCCATTGCTGGCGGGAATGCTCTTCAGGCATTGTGCTCCCGCGTCCGCGTCGCGAATTTCACGATCCGTCGCGCTCATCGCCGCGGTGTCGCTCGCCGTCAGCGTTCTGCCTGTCCTGTTCGCCGCGTGGTCCGCCATCATCGCGTTAATCGGCAACGGCACAATCGCGGCCATCGCCGCATACGTGCTTGTGGGCCTAGCCGTCGGACATAAGCTGGGCGGTCCCGATCCCCGAGACCGGACCGTGCTCGCCCTGGCGACCGCGACACGACACCCCGGCATCGCGTTGGCGATTGGCGCGACGAACTTTCCGGAACAGAAGGCGGTTTTGCCGGCGATCCTGCTTTACGCGATCCTCGGCGCCATCCTCGCGATTCCCTACGTTATGTGGCGCAAGCGCGTTGTCCGCTAATCGCTTAAAAGAGACGAATCTAGTGGGAATATGAGCGATTCCCGTGAGCCGAGCCGCAAGGTCAGCGCCTCACGACTAATCCTCGGACCGCCTTATCCACCGCGAGATGACCAACTCCACCGCGAGAAATGGGAGACGAACTTGGCGATCGAAGAGAAGCCGTCGACGAACGTAGCGCCCAAGGAGCCGCTTGATCTGGGGATGATGCGCACCATTCTGGCGGCGGACCGAACGCTCATGGCGTGGATCCGCACCTCTTTTACGTTGCTCGGTTTCGGCTTTACGATCTACGTCATTCTTAAAGCGCTTCAGGATGCGGGAAAGACTCTGCCAAACGAGCACACCCCGCGGAACGTCGGGCTATTTCTAACCGTGATGGGGATTTTTTCAATATTATTGGGCACAATCGATTATTGGATGACGCTTCGAGAGTTGCGCCAGATTCAGATGTTTCGATACTTCCGACCTGCTTTGATCATGGCCTTGGTGATGTCGGCTTTTGCGCTCTTCCTTTTCTTTGGCATCGTCACCCGCGTCATATGAGGCGATGGACGCGAACCTCGGCGCCTCTCATACAAAAAGCCCGCGGGCACTGTGTAAATCCGCAACCGGTTGCCTCGCTTCGTTGGGGAAAGAGGAACCGGACGAGGCCGCTCGGCGCCCCCGGTGGAAATAGATGGTCAAAACGTTAACCCGGATTCGAAGACCATGTCCCGCGACGGGAATCTCGGCACGGTCCGAGGACAAAGCCGGTCCGAATCAGGGACGGCGCGAACAGTCGGCGCGCTCGTTACGAAAAGCTTGCCGGCGAACTGTTTCCTTGGACCCAGCCCGCCAGTTCTCGCCGCGCGAGCGTCGCGAGCAATCGCATTCCCGCTTCTCCGTCGTTGAGACAGGGAATGCGCGCGAATTTTTCGCCGCCGGACTCCAAAAACAGATCGCGAATTTCGACGCCTAATTCCTCGAGGGTCTCGAGACAGTCCGCCGAAAAGCCCGGCGCGACGATGGCGAGGCGTTTCACGCCGGATTTAGCGAGCTCCGTGGTGGTGTCGGCGGTGTATGGCCGAAGCCATTTCGCGCGGCCAAATCGCGACTGGAACGAAAGACGCAATTGTCGCTCGTTCATTCCCATCGCCTCGCGCAACAGTCGCCAGGTCATTTCGCAATGGGTTCTGTAAGGGTCGCCTTTCTCGATCTGAAACTGGGGCAGGCCATGGAAGGAGACAAGGATCGTCTCCGGCTCGAAATCCAGCGTCGCCAACCCCTCGCGCAGACCTTGCGCGAGCGCCTCGATATATGCGGGATCGTCGAAATAAGGCGGCGCGAACCGCAGCGTCGGCTGGCGTCGCATCCTGCCCATGATCCGCGCGATCTCGTCGAAGGCGGTGGCCGTGGTCGAAGCCGCGTATTGCGGATAAAGCGGCAGCACGACGATGCGCTCGCAGCCCTTGGCGCGAAGCGCTTCGATTCCGGTCGCGAGCCCCGGCGCGCCATAGCGCATCGCAAAATCGACGACGATCGGCGTCGAGCCCAGTTCGCCGTCTCGGGCGAGAGCGCCGAGCTTCTCGGCCTGCGCGCGCGTGATAGCCTTGAGCGGGCCTTCGCCCGTCTCCCCGTCCCAGATTTGCGCGTAGGCCTTGGCCGATTTGGCCGGGCGGGTGTTTAAAATGACGCCATGCAACAGCGGCAACCAGAAAACGCGCGGCATCTCGACGACGCGCGGGTCGGACAGAAACTGCGCGAGAAACCGTCGCACCGACGGCGCATCCGCGGCGTCGGGCGTACCGAGATTGACGAGCAACAAGCCGACCGGCGCGATGGTCATGCCGCCCCCTGGTTCATGAACGCCGCCCGCTCCTCGGGCGTCATGTGGAAGCCGTGTTCGGGCCCGGGGAACCGCCCCGCGCGCACGTCCTCCACATAGGCGGCGACAGCGGCGCGAAGCGCCTCTCCGACCGCGCCATAACGACGATTGTGCTTGAACTCACGCTGCGTGACGCCCGCGAGATCGTTCACGACGAGCACTTGCCCGTCGGCGTGCGGGCCGGCGCCGATGCCAATGGTCGGCGCGCGCGACGCGCGCGTGATGCGCTCGGAGAGTTCGATCGGAATCAACTCCAGCACAAGGAAATCCTGGCCGGCGGCGTCGAGCGCGGCGGCGTCCTCGAGCAGCTTGCGCGCGGCCGGCGCGGTCTTGCCCTGGCGGCGCTTTTCGAGCTGATGCTGCGATTCGAGCCCGAGATGGCAGCAGACGTCGAACCCCGCGTCCTTCAGCGTCGCGACAAGCTCGGGCCGCGCGCCCTCGAATTTGACGCAATGCGCGCCGGCGTCGCGCAGCGCCTTCGCGCTATCGAGCGCCTGTCGCGGCGTCTCGTATGTCGCGAAGGGCAGATCGCCAATTAAATAGGTATTCGGCGCTCCTCGCCGCGCGGCGGCGATGTGATGCGTCATGTCCGCCAGCGTCACCTCGCGCTCGTGGGCGTAGCCGAGCACATTGACGCCGACGCTGTCGCCGACGAGAATAATGTCCACGCCCGCCAGCGCCTCGGTCCGCGCGGTGGGAGCGTCATAGGCCGTGACGACCACGATTTTTTCCCCGCGCTGCTTCATCTCGCGAAAACGCGACGTCGCGATCATCACGCCAGCTCCATCATCGGATCGTCGGGGCGAAATCTTTAGCGAGGGGAGTCGCCGGAACAGGTCTTCGGCGGGATGGGCGAACGCAGCTCTTGGAAGCCGCCGCATTTATCGCAGCCTGAAAGCGGCGCCGCGACCGCGAGCAGCAACAGCAGAGCAACGAATTTGCGCTTCATTTCCGAGCCCCTCGTCCGCGCTTCGTGTTCGGGGCCAACATAGAGGCGGAACCGACGAGCGGCAAGTCCAGCAGCTTTCGTCCGCGCCACGCGGCGCGCGGCCCCGAGCCGGCCAAAACCGCGCTTTGGCGTTGCCGAATGCGGTGAAATAGGCGAGACTCCAGACCATCTGATTATCCATTCGAGAGGTGGCGGCGCGTCATGGGGTGGTCCATCACAATTGGTCGGTTCGGCGGAACCGCCGTCCGCGTCCATCTCACCTTCCTGCTGTTCTTGGCGTGGATCGGATTTTCCGCCTATGAACAAGGCGGCGCGGGCGCCGCGCGCGACAGCGTGCTGTTCATCGTGGCGATCTTCACCTGCGTCGTGCTGCACGAGTTCGGCCATATTCTGGTGGCGCGCCGCTTTGGCATAGTTTCCAAGGAAGTCACGCTGCTGCCCATCGGCGGCGTCGCCGACCTCAATAAAATGCCCGAGAAGCCTTATCAGGAATTGCTGATCGCCCTCGCCGGACCGGCCGTAAATTTGGCGATAGCGGCGGTGTTGCTTCTGGGCGTCGGCGCGGTTGGGTTCGGCGCGATCGTCCATCTCGATAATCCGGCGATCGGCGCGGTCGAGCGGCTCGCGGCCACCAACTTGTTTCTCGCGGTGTTCAATCTCGTGCCCGCGTTTCCGATGGACGGCGGCCGAGTGCTGCGCGCCGCTCTGGCCATGTGGCTCGGGCAAGAACGCGCGACGCGCGTCGCCGCGCTCATTGGCCAGGGATTTGCGTTGGTTCTTGGCTTTCTCGGCCTGTTTGGCCATCCCATGCTGCTGTTTATCGCTTTTTTCGTATTTTTCGCCGCGACCGGCGAGGCGCGAATGACCCTCGTGACCGAGGCGACGCGCGATGTGAAGGTCGCCGACGCGATGGAGACGCGCTTCGCGACAATCGGAGGCGATGCGACCATCGCCGAGGCCGCGGACCTTCTCCTCGCCACGTCGCAGGACAGTTTTCCGTTCGTCGATCCTTCGGGCGTGTTCCTGGGCGTCATGTCTCGCGCCGACATTGTCGAGGCGATCAAGAGCGGCGACGCTGGCGCTGGCGTCGCGCCCTTTGCTCACAGGGAAATCGCGACGATCGGTCCGGACGAGGCGCTCGATAAGGCGCTGGAGAAACTCGCCTCAGCCGAGGTCGTCGGCGTCGTGGGCGCGGATGGCGTCCTCGAGGGGCTGATCACCCCGCAATCGCTCGCGGAGATCATGTTGATCAAGTCCGCGCGCCCCGACTGGCGGTTTTCCCGCGGCCGGTCCTAAAGAGCATGATCGCGCGCGCTCCGGCGACGCCACGCCGTCCTGTCGGAAACGCACGCCGTCCTGTCGGAAACGATGGCCCCGGCTCGTTAACAAGGCGGCGGGCGCTTTCGTCCGCGCCGGCCATCGGCGCCACGATGTGCGCGAGCGCGGTTTCCGCCGTTTCTTTTTTTGGTGACGGGGCCGCCGCGTCAATTCGGGAAACCAAGGCGGCAACCAGATAGGCACGATTTTTTTATATAGGCTGCCTAGGAGCGAATGCGTTTCAAATCGAGACGGCCGATCGACGCGTTTAGGCAAGGCGGCGCATCCAAGGTCGAAGGCGCGGAGTTGAAGCGCGCGTGGTTCCATGGGGAGGACGACAGTGATCGGCATGACGCCCGTCGGTTTTGGGGACTGTTTTGGTTGGTTGCATCAGGCGAACGGCGGCGGTCGCGGCGTCGTGTTATGCGCGGCCACCGGCTACGAGGCGCTGGGCTCCCATCAAAGCTGGCGCGTTCTCGCGGATCGTCTCGCCGCCGCGAACATGCCGACTCTGCGTTTCGACTATCCCGGTTACGGCGATTCGCCGGGCGACGCCGAGGGTCCCGGCAAGATCGCGGCGGCGATCGAGTCGATTCGGGACGCCGTGAAATTTCTGCGGGAACAGACCGGCGTCGAGGAAATCGCTCTGATCGGCTTGCGGCTGGGCGCGGCTCTCGCCGTCGAGGCGGCGATCGCGGAAACCTCCATCGACCGGTTGGTGTTGATGACGCCGGTCATTCGCGGGAAATCCTTCCTGGTGGAGCTAAAGGCGCTGGCCAAGGTCATCGCGGCGCGGGGAGGCGCCAACACCATCGAGGACTTTAACGCCGGCGGCATTTCGATCGAAGGTTTCGAACTGGATCGAGACGCCATCGACGCAATCGCGAAAATCGATCTTCAGTCGATGGCCCAACCGCCGGCGCGGCGAATTCTGATCGTTGGCGAACCTGGGTCGACACGTTACGACGCGCTGGCGGGACACCTGGAAGCGCTGGGTTGTCCGGTCGCGAAATTGGAATTGCTCGAAGTGGCCGCCTGGCGTCCGTCCGCCATTCCGGCGCCGGCTCCATTGGAGGATATCCAATCCATCGTCGCCTGGATTGGCGAGGGAGCGCTCGCGAGGCCAGCGTCGCCCGCTGTCATCGCGCGCGGGATCGAAGGGGGGGATTTTGTCGAATCCGTATTGCGGTTCGGCGAGGCGGGCGGGCTAGTCGGCATCCTCTGCCGTCCGAGGACGGAGCCGAGGGATCGCCAACGCCAAGTCCTGATATTCCTGAATACAGGCGCCAATCATCATATCGGCTCGGGACGCACGATGGTCGAGCACGCGCGCTTTCTCGCGGCCCGGGGTTGCGCGACCTTGCGAATGGACTGTTTGGGCATAGGCGACTCGGATTGGTTGTCGCAAGGTCCGCTCGCCGTCATCCATCATGAGGAGCGCGCGACGGACGTTTCGCACGCGATCGACGCATTGGAAGCCCTAGGTTTCGATGATGTTTGCGTGGCCGGTGTTTGCAGCGGCGCGTTCCTGGCGTTTCGGTCCGCGTTGACGGACGCGCGCATCGGGCGGTTGCTGCTCGTCAATCCGCAATTCTGGCTTCCCCTTTCAAGCGAGCAACTCGCCGACGCGCGGCAAGGCACTTTCGGCGCGACGTCCGCCTATGTCGAGAAGGTTCTCAGCGTCGACGCATGGCGACGCGTGCTTAGGGGCGAGGTCAATCCGCTTGCGTTGCTGTCCATCGCCCGCGAGATCGCCGCGCGACGCGGGAAAACATTGGCCGCGCGATTTCTCCGGCTGTCGAAATTCGTTAATCCAGGATCGCCCCTGGAACGCGAATTGAACGCGCTCGGGAAGCGCGGATGTCAAACTCTTCTGGTGTTCAGCGCCTTGGATTCCGCGCTAGAGATTTTCGTTGAACATATGGCCGCGGCCAATATGGCGACTCTTCCTCCCGGGCTGGAGATAGAAACGGTCTCGGGCGCGGATCACGTATTCGCGACTCGGAGCGCGCGGCGCGCGCTCGGGCGCATATTGCTCAGGGCCATGAGGCTCGAAGAGCATGATCCTTCGGTCGACGCGCGAGGAGTCGACGCCCCTCGCGAGCGGCGCGTGACCAGAATTACTGAAAAAATGAAAGAGAACACAGCTGTTGGCTGCTTGGAAGCCAAGCTCGCCGGCGATTCAGGCATCATCTCGAGATGATCCGCGGCCGCGGCGAATCGACTGGGACGGGGACGGCGCCGCGAGTCTAAACCATGTCGCCAGGGACCTTGTCGATCCCCTCGAATTAAGGCTTTGGTTATCTTGTTGCGCGAACGGCCGATTTTAATTTTCGGTCTCGAATCGCCTTGCGGGAGGCGTTTTTCGGCGACATTCGCGACAAATTTTGCTTGTGAAAGCTACGTCTGATCAACTACAATTCGCCGTCTTCCGGAAGAGCGCTTCGCCCGATCGTCGCGCCATCAAGTTTCACGCCAATCGCGAGTCTTTCGCTCATGAAGAATCTAGTTTGCGCCGTAGCGACGATTGTCGCGCTGTCCGGCGGTCATTTCACCGCGAGCGCGCTGCAGGCGTCCCGTGTTTCCGCTCAGTCGGACACGACGTTGACGGCCGACGCTTTCACGAGGCCTTCCGCCTCGCGCGCGGATGTGACCTCTAACACCTCTTGCCGGATGGTCGAAGTCGCGATCGATGAAGGTTATGGCGTGAGCAACCATGAGACGCGCTGGGAATGCACGCCCGCTCCTTAAAGCGTACACCGGCGTTCCCCGCGGGAATCCAATCGAGCGCCTTTCCTCGCCAACCGGATGAGGAGAGGCGCTTCGCTTTTATGGCGCGCCGCGCCGATCCGGTCGAAAAAAGCGCGCGTCAGCCCGGGGTTCGAGCCGACGTCGCCTCCCGCTGGGCGTAGCCAAGGCGAATGTTGAGTTCGTGCAACAACTTTTCCGCGGCTTGCGGAATATTCGTGCCGGGCGGGAAGATCGCGCTGGCGCCCGCGTCATAAAGCGCATCGAAGTCCTGCTTTGGGATCACGCCGCCGACCACCATCATGATGTCCTCGCGACCGGCGTCCTTCAGCGCGTCCCGCAACTCCGGCGTCAGCGTGAGATGACCCGCCGTCATCGTCGAGACCCCGACGACGTGAACGTTGGCTTCCGCGGCTTTTTTCGCGACTTCATCCGGCGTCGCGAACAGATCGCCGATCACGACGTCGAAGCCGAGATCCGAGAAAGCCGAAGCGATCACTTTCTGCCCGCGATCGTGACCGTCCTGGCCCATCTTGGCGACGAGAATGCGCGGCTTGCGCTTCTCGTTTTCCTCGAAGGCCTTGGTCATGCCCCTGACGCGGATCACCGCCGGCGCGTCGGCGCCCGCCTCTCGCGCGTATATGCCGGAGATGACATTCGCCTTGGGCTGGTGGCGGGTGAAGACTTTTTCCAACGCGAAGGAAATCTCGCCGACGCTCGCCTTTGCCCGCGCGGCTTTCACCGCGAGATCGAGCAAATTCGCGCCGGATTTGGCGCCTTCCGTCAGCGCGTCGAGCGCGGCTTGCGTCTTCGCTTCGTCGCGTTCGGCGCGCAAGCGTTTCAGCTTGTCGAATTGCGCCGCGCGCACGGCCGAGTTGTCGATTTTCAACACATCGGGCGCGATGTCGTCGGACGGCTGATATTTGTTGACGCCGACCACCACTTGATTGCCCGTGTCGATGCGCGCCTGCGTTTTCGCGGCCGCCTCCTCGATCCGCTGCTTCGGCACGCCGAGCGCGATGGCCTTGGCCATGCCTCCCAGTTTCTCGATTTCCTCGATGTGCGTCCATGCGCGCTTGGCCAGTTCGGCGGTCAGGCGCTCGACATAATAGGAGCCGCCCCAGGGGTCGATCACGCGCGTCGTGCCGCTCTCCTGCTGCAAAACGATCTGCGTGTTGCGCGCGATGCGGGCGGAAAAGTCGGTCGGCAAGGCCAGCGCCTCGTCGAGAGCGTTGGTGTGGAGCGATTGCGTGTGGCCCTGCGTCGCGGCCATCGCCTCGATACAGGTTCGGATCGAATTGACATAGACGTCTTGGGCGGTCAGCGACCAGCCCGAGGTCTGGCAGTGCGTGCGCAGCGTGAGGCTCTTTTCCGATTTCGCGCCGAGGTCTTTCATGAGCCGCGCCCACAGCAGCCGCGCGGCGCGCAGCTTGGCGACCTCCATGAAGAAATTCATGCCGATGGCGAAGAAAAACGACAGTCGCGGCGCGAACGCGTCGATGTCCAGCCCGGCCGTGACGCCGGCGCGCACATATTCGACGCCATCGGCGAGCGTGTAGCCGAGTTCGAGATCGGCGGAGGCGCCCGCCTCCTGCATGTGATAGCCGGAGATCGAAATCGAGTTGAACTTCGGCATGTTCTTGCTGGTGTAGGCGAAAATGTCCGAGACGATGCGCATCGACGGGTCGGGCGGATAAATATAGGTGTTGCGCACCATGAATTCTTTTAGAATGTCGTTTTGGATCGTGCCGGTCAGCTTATCGGCGGAGACGCCCTGTTCCTCCGCCGCGACGATGAAAAGAGCCAGCACGGGCAGCACCGCGCCGTTCATCGTCATCGACACGCTCATCTGATCGAGCGGAATGCCGTCGAACAGCGTGCGCATGTCGTAGATCGAGTCGATCGCGACGCCGGCCATGCCGACATCGCCGGAAACGCGCGGATGATCCGAGTCGTAGCCGCGGTGAGTCGCGAGGTCGAAGGCGACCGAGAGGCCCTTCTGCCCCGCCGCGAGATTGCGACGATAGAAGGCGTTGGAGTCCTCGGCGGTGGAAAAGCCGGCGTATTGGCGGATTGTCCAGGGCTGGGCGACATACATGGTGGGGTACGGGCCGCGCGCGAAGGGCGCGATGCCCGGATAGGAATCGACGAAGCCGAGGCCGTCGATGTCCGAAGGACCATACAGATTTTTGACATCGACCCCCTCGGGGCTCATCCAATGACGCGGCTCCGACGCCGACGGCTTCGCATTCGCGAGCGCGAAGGGAATCTTGGTGAAGTCGGGAATAACGGCCATCGGTTCCTCGGCTTGGCGTGGGGCGCTTTCCCATCCGTTGCGACGGAAGCGGCGCCGATCGGCATTTCGTCGAATTTTCCCTCGCCCGAACCGGCGTCCAACTCGACGAAAATGCGTTGACGAGCGTTCTAGACCACGCGCGCGCGCCGTGCAAAGTCCTGTCGCGATCAAGGCCAGCGTCTCCTTGTCGCGTCGACCCGCGCTTCCGTTGGCTCTAGCCTGCGCCGCCGGTCCAGGGGCGGGTCGCTTGATTTTTCGCAAAGTTGATACTTGTCAATTTGGCGGCGTTGGGGCATAAGCTTGACCATCGTCGTCGCAGTCTTATTTACAAGGCATTGTTGTTGATGGGTATTTCAATTGGCGACGCTTAGTCGCGGCTCCGAGCGGAGCAAATCTAAAAAATTCCTTGACTGTTGTGCGGTGCACCATTATAAAGAGTGCATCGCAGCGAGATTGCTCTTGCTTCGTAGCCCTCCTTGGGCGTTTCCTCCCTTGACTTGGGCCGCTGGTCTTCCGGCGGCCCTTTTTTTTATGCGATCACATGAAAAAACGAGCCGGAAACGCCGCCCGCGCGCAGACCGCAAGCCCGCTTTGTTTTGTCATAAGCGTCGCGAACCATCGCGAAGCAATGACCTTCCTCGCGCAAGATGGTCGCGTAGTGGAACTCGTGACCAAAAAGCCGCGTTCCGGCTGGCCCCAGACCGTGATCCGCGGTTAGATCAGCGGCGCGATAGCCCAAGTTCAGTTTGCGCTGCGAAAAACTTGTCTCTAGCGGCAATAGTCCGGCCATCGCATGGACTTGTCCGTCGGCGGACGTCAACGCGCGCCCAAGCGTCATGTACCCGCCGCACTCGCCATGTACCGAGCCATGCTCGGCGAAGCGCCACAAACCCGTCAGAAAAGTCGCGGCGGCGGCGATGCGGCCCGCGTGCAATTCGGGATAGCCGCCAGGCAGCCAGCAAAAATCGCAATCCGCCGGCGGTGGTTCGTCGGCGAGCGGCGAGAAAAACCTGAGCTCCGCTCCGGCCTCCCGCCAACTCAACGCGAGATGCGGATAAAAGAACGAAAAAGCGTCGTCGCGCGCCACGGCGATGCGTTGCCCCGGAGGCCGCAATCCGCCAACGGATTTTCTTCGCGCCAAGTCCACGCCGCCGACCTGGGCGAGCAGCGCCCCGACATCGACATGCGCTTCCACCCGGTCCGCCAAAGCGTCGAGTATTTTATCCAGTTCCTCGGTCTCGCGCGCCTGCACCAGGCCAAGGTGGCGCTCTGGCAGAACCACGCCGGCGTCACGCGGCAAGGCGCCGAACACCGGCAGACCAAGCGCCTCGATCGCCTCGCCAGCCAGCTTGCGATGACGCTCCGAACCGACCTTGTTCAACACCACGCCGACGACTTTTACACGCGAGTCGTGGGCGGCGACGCCGCGCATAATCGCCGCCGCCGTCTGCGCCTGTCCCGAAACATCGTGGACCAACACCACGGGCCAGCCCGTCGCCGCCGCGATGTCGGCCGAGGCGCCGGTGCGGCCGGGCGCGTTCGGGGCACCGTCGAACAGACCCATGGACGCCTCCGCGATCACGATGTCGGAATCGCAGGCGACCCGCGCGGCGAGACTCGCGATCAGGCTTTCGTCCATGGTCCAGCTATCGAGGTTGAGGCTTTCCCGACCGGTCGCCGCGCCATGAAAGGCCGGATCGATGTAATCCGGACCGCATTTGGCGGCGCCGACGCGCATCCCGCGCCGCGCCAGAGCGCGCATCAGGCCAAGCGCCATGGTTGTCTTGCCGCTTCCCGAGCGCACGGCCGCGATCAAAAGGCCGGGGGCGGTCAATCCGGCGCTCCGCCGCCGCGCGGACGAAAGCGCCGGTCATACCCCGCGTCGTAGAGCGCGCTCTCGCGAAAATCCTCGGCGCCAAGCGCGGGTCCGACGAGAATCAACGCCGTTCGCTCCATTGGCGCCTCGCCCGCGAGATCCTCGATGTTGGCGAGCGTGCCCCTGATGACGCGCTCGTCGGGCCACGAGGCGCGATAGACCAGCGCGATCGGACATTGGGGGCCATAAAAGGGCATCAACTCGCCGACGACGCGCGCGAGGGCGTGGATCGACAGATGTATCGCCATCGTGGCGCGCGCCGCCGCGAAAACCCCGAGCGTCTCGCCCGGCGGCATCGCCGAGGCGCGCCCGCTCGTGCGCGTCAGCACCAGCGACTGCGAGACCTCGGGCAGCGTAAGCTCGCGACCAAGCGCGGCGGCGGCGGCGGCGAAAGAGGGCACGCCCGGCGTCAGGGTGAAGGGAATCCCGAGTCTCTCCAGCCGCCGCGTCTGCTCGCCGAGGGCGCTCCAGATCGAAAGATCGCCCGAATGCAGTCTTGCGACGTCAAGGCCGGCGTCCTCGGCCGCTTGCATCTCGGCGACGATCGCGTCGAGCGACAGCGGCGCGGTGTCGACGATCTTCGCGCCCGGCGGGCAATATTGCAACACGCCGGCCGGCACCAACGACCCCGCGTAAAGACACACTGGGCATCGCGCGATCAGATCGCGTCCGCGAAGCGTTAGAAGATCGGCGGCGCCGGGGCCGGCGCCGATGAAATGCACGGTCATGGGCTTGCCACTTTCTCGCGCCCGCGGGCGATGGCGCAGGTAAGTCGTGTCGTCGCCACGCGCGGCGCTAGCAAAACACTGCCGGCGCCCGCTCCCGCGAGCGCGGCCGCCTCCGCCACGCTGCCGACGCCAAACATTTGCTCGACGCGCGCGGATCGGGTCCACACATCAGCGTCGCGCGCGCGCAAAATTTCGAGCGGCAGGAACACCAGGCTCATGTCGAGCAAGCGCGCGGCGGCGTGGAGACCTGGCTCGTTCTCGCGCGCCTGAAGCGTCACCAGCGTCGAGGATTGGAGATCGACATCGTATCGCGCGGCCACTTCGCGCACCAAACCCGCGAGCTCGCGCGCATCAACCGCCGCGCGCGCGCCTATGCCAATGGCGTAGCGCGCGCTCACGGCTTCACCGCGCGCCACTGCGACACCGCCATCGCCGGTTCCAGCGCGTGGAAGCGCCCAACCGCGCGGGCCATGGCGATCTGGATTTGAATCAGCTCGCCGCCTCGCGTCGCGAAGGCTTGCGTCAGCAGCGACTGTGTTTGCAGGGTCACGGCGTTGACGACGAGACGACCGTATCGCGGAAGGGCGCGCCACACGGCGTCGAGCAGAAGCGCATCCGCGCCGCCGCCAATGAAAATCGCGTCGGGCGTCGCGAGATCCGCGAGGCCTTCGGGCGCGCGCGCGGTGATAATTTCGAGTCCGGGGACGCCGAGGCTTGCCGCGTTGCGCGCGATGCGCGCCGCGCGCGCGCCGTCGCGTTCGACGGCGATGGCGCGGTTGGTGGGATCGGTCAGCATCCATTCGATGCCGACGGAGCCGGATCCGGCGCCGATGTCCCACAGCAATTCACCCTTGCGCGGCGCGAGCGCGGCGAGCGTCACCGCGCGAATGTCGCGCTTGGTGATTTGTCCATCGTGCTCGAACCAATCGTCGGGCAGTCCGGGAGTTAGCGAAATGACGCGCGCGTCGGGCGAAGCGCGAAGTTCGACGGCCAGGGTGTTCAGAGGCCCGATGTCGGCGAGCGAAAAATCCGCGGCGCGCGCCGAGCGAACGCGCTCGCGCGGGCCCCCGAGATTTTCGAGCGCATGAACAAGCGATTCGCCGAAACCTCGTGCGCAAAGATGCGCGGCGATACGGCTCGGCGTCGTCTCGTCCCACGAGAGAATCAGCAATCTCCGCCCGGGCTGCAAATGCGGAGTAAGCCGCTCGAAGGCGCGCCCGTGCAGCGACAGCAACGCGCAATCCTGCTGACTCCAGCACAGCCGCGCGGCGGCGAGCGCGAAGGCCGATGGGCAGGGGAGACAAAAAATCTCCTCTGGCGCGACCCGCCGAGAAATCGCGTCGCCGACGCCATAAAAGAATGGATCGCCGGACGCCAGCACGACGGTCGGCTCGCCGCGCCGCGCGACAATATCGTCCATCGCCGTGGCCAATGGCGAAGGCCATTGCATTTGTCTGGCCTTGGTCGCGCCAATGAGCGCGAGGTGTCGCGCGCCGCCTATAATCAGCGTCGCATCGTCGATCAGCGCGCGCGCCGTGGACGACGGCGCGCCGTCTTCGCCAATGCCGATCAGCGAAAGCCAGCGCTCGCTCATGGCGCCTTCCGCGAGGTATAGACGAAAGGCCGCGCGCCCGCCCGCGAAATCAATCGCGTGCCCCGCGCGCCGACAATGACCAGCGTCGACATATCGACCTGGGAAGCATCGGCCTCGGCGAGAGATGTGACGGAAATATTCTCCTCCGCGCGCCCGACCGACTTCGCGAAGACAACGACGGTCTCCTTCGCCAGCAGCGCGCGCAAAATTGCGAAGGCGTCGTGAATGCGACCCGGCCGCGCGCGCGCGGCGGGATTGTATAAAGCGATGACGAAATCGCCGCGCGCCGCGTGTTCGAGACGCGCCGCGATCACATCCCAGGGTTTCAGATTGTCGGACAGTGAAATGACGCAAAAATCATGGCCGAGCGGCGCGCCAAGCCGCGCCGCCGCCGCCTGCATCGCGGAGATTCCCGGCAGCACGCGAATGTCGAGATCGCGCCACGTCGAATGACCCTGCTCGACCGCCTCGAAGACCGCGGACGCCATCGCGAACACGCCGGGATCGCCGCCCGACACGACCGCGACAATGCGTCCCGCCGCCGCGCGCGAAAGCGCCTCTCGCGCCCGATCCATTTCGACGCGATTGTCGCTGGCGAGTCGCGTCTGGCCGGGGCGCTCGGGAACGCGCGCGACATAAGGCGCATAACCGATAATATCCTGGGCTTCCTCTAACGCGGCGCTCGCGTCATGCGTCAGAAAACCCGCGTCGCCGGGACCAAGCCCCACGACATAGAGTCGACCGAGGCGCGCCGTCATGGCCGTCGCCCCGCGCCGGGCGCCAGCACCATCGAGAAATAAGGCGCGATGTCGTCGAGCTTTTCGCCTAACGGCATGATCTTTTGATCCGCCATCGTGCCGCGCTCGACATAGATCGCGCGCTCGATCAAACCAAGCCGCGCGAGCACGCGTCGCAGTTTCGCGAAATTGCCGCCAAGCTTCATCACCACGGCCGCGTCGGCGCCGGCGAGACGTTGCGTCAGGATCTCCTCCTCCAGCGTCGCCGGAACAACCATGAGCACGTCGTCGCCCCAGGTCATCGGCTGGCGCGCCGCCGCGAAACAGCCGGACATGCCTGACACCCCCGGGCAAATCTCGGTGCGAAAGCGCGTCTGCAATCGCACGAAAATGTGCATGAAGGAGCCATAAAACATTGGATCGCCCTCGCACAGCAACGCGACGTCGCGTCCTTGCGAGAGAATGACCGCGAGACGCTCGGCGCTTTCTTCATAAAATGTCGACAACGCGGCGACATATTCGGGCTGATCAAAGGGACGTTCCGTCGTCATGGGATAGGCCAGCAACAGCTCCTCGCAGCCTGGACGGAAATAACGCTCCGCGATTTTACGCGCATGGCTTTCGCGGCCGCGCTTGGCGAAATAGGCGACGACCGGCGCTTCGCCAATCATTCGCGCGGCTTTCACCGTGACGAGTTCGGGATCGCCGGGACCAAGACCGACGCCATGGAGCGCGCCCGTGTCGCTTGGCTTCACGTTCATTCCTTTTCGCTCGCGAGCGCGTTGATCGCCGCCGCCGCCATGGCGCTGCCGCCTTTTCTCCCAGTGACGATGATGAATGGAATGCGTCCGTCGACGCGAAGTAGCTCCTTCGATTCCGCCGCGCCGACAAAACCGACGGGCATGCCGATCACGACGGCGGGTCTCGGCGCGCCCGCGTCGAGCATTTCGATCAATCGGAACAGCGCGGTCGGCGCGTTGCCAATGGCCACGACGGCGCCGTTCAGTCGCTCGCCCCAAAGCTCCAGCGCCGCCGCGCTGCGCGTATTGCCGATCTCATTCGCGAGGCTCGCGACGCGCGGGTCGGCGAGCGCGCAGATCACTTCGTTGTTCGCCGGCAATCGCGGGCGCGTGACGCCGTGCGCCACCATGTTGGCGTCGCACAGAACCGGCGCGCCGCGCCGCAACGCCGCGCTGGCCGCCTCGGCCGCTCCGGGCGAAAAGATGATATCGTCCGCGACGTCGACCATGCCGCAAGCGTGGATAATGCGCACGGCGACACGCTCCTCCGCAGGCGAAAAGCGCGAAAGTCGCGCCTCGGCGCGAATGGTCGCGAAGGAGCGCGCATAGATCGCGGCGCCGTCGCGAATATAATCTATCCTCTCGGACATGACGCCTCCGTCAATCCATTGCGCGCGACCAGATCAGCGATTTCGGCGAGCGTCAAACCCGTCGCGGCCGGCGCGTCGCTCGCCGCGCCGTTGGGGATGACGTCGAACAACCCGCCATTGGCGACGAGCGTCAGCGGCGTCGCGGAGGGCTTGGCGCAGCCCTTCGCGCATCCCGAGACATGCACGCCGATTCCGTTAGACGAATATGCCTTGGCGACATCGGCGATGGCGTGGAGTCCAATCCGCGTCGGCCCCTTGGCCTGCGAACATTCCGGCGCGCCGGGACAGGCGGCGATCGCGAGACGCGCGTCGTCGGCATTGACTATGAAACCAGTTGTCCGCGCCGCCTCGACCGTGCGCTCCGCTTGTTCGAGAGATCGTGTCGGCGCCAGAAGCGCGCGCCAGGGCGTCAACCGGAATTCCTTCACATCCGCTTGCGAAGCCAACTCGACAAGCTCCGTGAAGTCTCGCGCGAAAAATCGGCCGAATGGCGCGGCGAAGCCGGCGACGTAATTGTCCCCAATTCTTCGCGCGCCGAGCAAATCGGGCAGCGCGCCTTGGCGGCAGGTCGAGGCGTATGATTCGAACTTCAGTCCACAGGCGCGCGACAAGGGGTCCACGCCCATCGCGGCGACGAACGCGCGCATCCGCCTCAATTCGAACGCTCGTCCCGCGCGCAATTCGAGAAAAGCGCGCGCCAGAGCGACGGCGGAATCAATTGCCGTGTCTGGAGTCCCAATGACGGCTCGGTCGCGCGCGCCATCCAGCACGACGGCGAATTGCGCGCCCCACGCCTCGAGTCGAATATCCGCCTGGACATCGCGAAGTCCGGGCGCCGAACCGTCGTCGACGAGAAAGAGGAATTTCCCGGGCAGCGCGTTTAAGCCCGCGTCCTGCGAGATGGCTTGGGCGAGTCGCGCCGCGACTTCATTGGCGTCGAAAGAAGCCGCGCCTGCGAGCGGAGAGGCGACGATATTGAGCCTGCTTTCCGTGGAAGCGTCAGGCGCGAGCAGACCGATGGACTTGAGGCGCGCTTGCGCCGTCGCGAGAGTATTCTCGGTCACGCCTCGAATCTGAAGTTGCGCGCGTTGCGAGAGGTCGATCCGACTATTGCCGCACGCGGTCGCGATAGCGGCGATTTCCTTCGCTTGCGTCAGGCTCAGTTTCGACCCGACGACCTTGGCGCGCATCAACAGGCCGTCGCCACTTTCCATCGGCGTCAGCGCGCCGGGACACCAGCCCTTGATTTCAGGCGCGCTTTGCATCGGCGACCTCGCTCAGAACATGCACGCTGTTGCGTCGGCTGCGCCACAGACCGCGCGCCAGCGCCTCGTTGAAGGCCCGCCTGATCGCCTCATGCGCGCGCGGATTTTCCGTCAGGATGAATTCTCGCACGCATTCGTCGCCAATGGTCGCGGCGAAGGCGAGGTCGAATTGCGCGTCGCTGACGAGATCGCCGAGCGCGGCGAAGGCGAAGAGATTGTCGATCGCCTCGGCGATCTCGCCCGCGCCGCGATGGCCGTGACGCATCTGACCTTCGAGCCAGCGGGGATTGGCGACGCGGGCGCGCAAGACGCGCGCGACTTCCTCTCGCAAGGAGCGGGCGCGCAATTTCTCGGGCCGCGTCGCGTCGAGATGCACCAGCGCCGCCGCGCCGCCGAGAGCGCGATTGGCGGCGGCGAAGCCGCCTTCGAATTCGGCGAAGGCTGGGCCCGCGAGCACATCGACCTCGGCCATGTCTTGCGCGTGCACGAGCGCGTCGGCGCCAGCGACGCGCGCCGCGAATTTGTCGCGCGCCGGCGCGCTCTCGCCCGCGCGGTCATAGGCATGGCCGCCCGCGTCGAGAAACGCCGCGCCCAGTTCCTCGCGCTTGGTCCAGGAGCCGCGCGAAATCGCTTCGCCAAGGCCGAGTCCGTATACGCCTTGCGCGGCGCCGAAAATTCGGTCGAGTGGGTCGCTCCGAAACCGTGTCAGCGGATTGGCGTCCGCCTGTTCTTCCAGCGCCGCGACGGCGTTCACGGCGTCGTGAAACAGCGCGATCAGACCCGGAAACATGTCTCGGAAGAGTCCAGAAATATGCAGCGTCACGTCGACGCGCGGAAAGTCGCGCTTGGCCATCGGCTCGATCTCGAAACCGATAACCCGCGCGGTGGCGTTGTCCCATAGCGGGATGACGCCCAGCAACGCCAGCGCTTGCGCGAAATCCTCGCCGCCGGTGCGGATCGTCGCGCTGCCCCAAAGGTCCAGCATGATCGCGCGCGGCCAGTCGCCATGTTCCCGCGCGTGGCGCGTTATCACCTCGTGAGCCGCGCGTCGACCGATGTCGCACGCGACGCGCGTCGGCACATGGCGCGGATCGATGCAAAAGAGATTGCGTCCTGTCGGCAGCACGTCGACACGCCCGCGCGATGGCGCGCCAGCGGGACCGGGCTCGATAAAGCGGCCGCTCAGCGCGCGCAGCAACGCGGACATCTCCGCCTTGGCGCAAGCCGCGCGCATGGCGTCGTCATCGCGCGCGCGGCCGAAAACATGCAGCCCGTCGCCAATGCGCATTTCCTTCATGTCGCACAGCCACGCGTCGAGCCTCGTCAACACGTCGGCCGCGTCGGCGCCGCGCGTCACCCCACATTCCGCGCCAAGGCCGGAACGTTCGGCCTCCTCAAGGATGGCGCCGGCGATGAGCTTCGCGCGGCGCGGATCTAGCGTCGCCGCGTTGGCGTATTCGTCGAGCATTTGTTCGATGCGCGCGGCGTCGTCATACAGTTGCGCTTGCTCCAGCGGCGGCGTCAGATGGCCGATCGTGACCGCGCAGGCGCGTCGCTTGGCTTGCGCCGCCTCGCCGGGATCGTTGACGATGAAGGGATAGATCAGCGGCGTGGGGCCAAGCAGCGCCTCCGGCGCGCAGTCCTCGCCGAGCATCGCCGATTTCCCCGGCAGCCATTCGAGCGTGCCATGCGTGCCGAGATGAATTAGCGCGTCGATGGCGCGCTCTTCGCGCAGCCAGAGATAAAAGGCGACGTAGAAGTGGCGCGGCGGCGCGTCCGCGTCGTGATAGGTCTCGCGCCGCTCGGCCTTCGCGCCGCGATCGGGCTGGAGCGCGATGACGAGCTTGCCGGTCTCGACGCAGGAGAAGTGAAAGGCGCCGTCGCGACACGCCAAGTCGCGCTCGGGTTCGCCCCATGCGTCGCGCACGGAATTCGTGAACTCCCGCGGCAATCCTTCGAACAGGCGACGATAATCGTCCAGCGGCAGCCGCGCGAGGTGACGACCGTCTTCAAGCGCGCGCATCAGATCGCTTGGCGGCGCCATTTCGCCGATGTCGTAGCCGGCCTCGCGCAAGGCTCCGACAATCGCCTCCACGCTGGCTTGCGTGTCGAGCCCGATCGCGTAGCCGCCGCGCCCGCGTCGCGCGGGATAATCGGATAAAATCAACGCGAGGCTTTTTGCCCGGTTCGCCTTGCGGCGCAACCCCGCCCAATTGGCGGCGAGTTCCGCGACGAATGCGATGCGCGAAGGTTCCGGCGCATGGCGCGTTTGCGCGAATTGGCTCGCTAGAAGCGTGTCCGCCGGCGCCTTGAAGGAGATCGCGCGTGTGAAGATGCGGCCGTCGACCTCGGGCAAAACAATGTTCATCGCGAGATCGGCGCCGTTGGCCCCGCGCTTCGACGCCGCCCAGGCTTCGCGCGTCGACGTGGCGAGCGCCGCTTGCAATACCGGCGCGTCAGCGAGGTCGAGCACGCCGCCCTTCGCGCCGCGCGCCGAAAAGGCCGTCGTGTTCACGATGACGTCGGGTCGAAACGCGCCAATCGTTTCGCGCAAAAATTCCTCGCTGACGCTTTCCTTGAGGCTCGCGACGAACACCGCCTCCACCGCGAGACCACGCGCGGAAAGGGCGTCGGCCAACGCGACGATTGGCGCGTAGTCGTCGGAAAGAAAAACGGAGCGGTAAAACACCAGCAGCGCGCGTCTCGCGTCGGCGTTCGCGATCCTTCGCGCCGCGTCGCAATAGCCGGCGCTTTCGACCCGCGCGCTGTCGCGCCACGGCGCGGGCTTGCCGACAAGGCCGCCAGCGAAGCCGAGAAAGGCGCGCATGTTCTCCGCGCCGCCGTCCTGGAAGAACGACCATATGCGCGCGCACTCACGCGGCGGCAGCGTCGAGGCTTCACGCAGACGCGGATCGTCCAGATTGTCGCCGGGAACGATGGCGAGAGCAAAGCCTTGCGCGCGCGACAAGGCCCCCAGTTGTTCGACGCCGTATGACCAATAGTCCTTGCCGCCAAGAAGCCTGACCACGACGAGGCGCGCGTGGCGCGCCACCTTGTCGAGATAGAGGTCGACGGAATAGGGATGCTTCAGCCGCGCGAGCGAAGCGCAGCGCAGGCTGGGACGCAAACCCGCGTCCGCGTCGTGAACTTGCGCCAGCAGGCCAAGCTCGGAGTCCGAGAAAGACAGAAAGACGATTTCCGCAGGCGTTTGATCGAGATCGACCGCCGCGTCCGCGTCGTCGAGTCCGTGAAGATCGCGCGCGAGGAGATGCATGGCGCTAGGACGACGCGAGTTTTCGGGCGATGCGCCCGCGATCGAGGCCTTTTTGGCCGATCACCACGAGACGGCTCGCGCGCGCCTCGTTCGGTGTCCAGGCGCGGTCGAAGTGATGCTGGAAACGCGCGCCGACGCCTTGCACGAGGAGCCGCATCGGCTTGCCCGTGATTTCGACGAAGCCCTTTATGCGCAAGACATCGTGCGCCGCCGCGATCTCGGAGAGCGTCGCGACAAGCGCCGCCGGGTCCGTCGCTGCCGCGATCTCGATGACGAAACTGTCGAAATCGTCATGGTCGTGATCGCCCGCGCCATCGTGATGCGAGGGTCGGTTGGCGAGATCGTCCTCGGCGGCCGCGGCGAGGCCAAGCAAGACGCGCGCGTCGACGGCGCCCTGGCGCGCGCGAAGAATCTTCGTGGCGCGCGGCGCGCCGGCGGTCAGCGCAGCGAGCACGCTCGCCTCTTCCGCCGCGCTTAGCAAATCGGTCTTGTTGAGGATGACGAGATCGGCGCAGGCGAGTTGGTCCTCGAACACTTCCTCGAGCGGATTGTCGTGGTCGATGGTCGCGTCTTGCGCCCGCTCGCGCGCGATCGCGTCGAGATCGTCGGCGAAGCGCCCCTCCGCCACCGCGCGCCCGTCAACCACGGCGACGACGCCGTCGACGGTGAGGCGCGAACGGATCGACGGCCAGTCGAACGCCTTGACGAGCGGTTTCGGCAGGGCCAGCCCCGAGGTTTCGATGATGATGTGGTCGGGGCGCTTTTCATGCGCCAGAAGCCCTTCGATCGCCGGCGCGAAATCCTCGGCGACCGTGCAGCAGAGGCATCCATTGGCGAGTTCGACGATGTTTTCGTCGGGGCAGTTGGCGACGCCGCACGCGCGCAAAATCTCGCCATCGACGCCGACATCGCCAAACTCGTTGATCACCAGCGCGAGGCGTCGGTCCCGCGTCGTCTCCAGCAGGTGGCGGATCAGCGTGGTTTTGCCGGCGCCGAGAAAGCCGGTGACGATGGTGGCGGGGATTTTCCTGGTCATCTCATGGCCTTCATCTTGTGGCCTTCAGCGCGTCGCGGGCCGCGAATTGGCGCCAGAGGACGCCGACAAGCGCGCCGGCAAGCGCCCACATGATCGCCTGCGTCGTCAGCGACGAGGCGGCGAAGCGCGCGGCGAGCTCCGCCGGAACCGTGCTTTCCGGCGTCGCGGCTTGCGGCGCGCCCAGGATATGCGGGGTCACCAGCAGCGCGGCGCCGAAAACCTTGGCGATAAATTCATCTCGCCGCAGCAGCGCGAAAAGTCCCACGCCGGTGGCGGCGGCGGTTCCGGTCCACCACAGCTGACGCGCGAGCAAATCCGTTTCCGCGGCGCCCGGCAGTTGCGGCGCGAGGCCGAG
>JBAUVQ010000127.1:0-42715 GCA_049583305.1 Methylocystis sp. | reverse complement strand
CGCTCGCGCTAAGCCTCGGCGTGGCGACGCGGCGGGCGGGCGATCCGCGCCCGCGGGCGCCTTAACCCCCGATGATCTTGAGACGATCGGAGCTTCAATTCAAATTTCCGTTTGGTTGGGCCGCCCTTTGCCGGTCGCGATCAGCCCGCGCAAACTGTCGTTGATATAAAAGCCCCATGCGCCCGAACATCCGCCGTAGCATTCGAAGGTCGGAACCAGACCGACATGCGTGAAGCGGAGTTCGGTCTTGCCGTCCTTTCGGGTTATATCAAAGACAATGTCCGTGCCGTTCCATTCAGTCTTGTCCGTGA
The DNA here is from genome assembly GCA_049583305.1 of Methylocystis sp. Classification (GTDB taxonomy): domain Bacteria; phylum Pseudomonadota; class Alphaproteobacteria; order Rhizobiales; family Beijerinckiaceae; genus Methylocystis. The sequence goes on along the minus strand of JBAUVQ010000127.1, from coordinate 42,404 downwards.
CGAAGTTAAGTTCAGAGTCCAGGACGCGCCACGCGACTTTCTTGCCCGGGTCCAGTTGGGTGATCCTTTGGGTGCTGCGGTGCACGTCCTTGTAGCGATAGGTAAACTCGGCGCCGAGCTTGTCGGTGTCGCCGTCGATCTCCCCTGACCACCAGCCACGAACGTTGTTGATGGCGTCGTAGACTTCTTCGGGAGATTGATCCACGGAAATGGTGATGGTGAGATCTCGAGTGTTCATCCTCTCGCTCCGCAACCGTTAGAGCCCCGGCGCGCTTCCCGATCGGATGAAATCATGTGATCGGGAAGGAATCGCTCGAAGCCAAAAAGTTAGAGCGGGTGCCGAAAGAGTCGATCCACGTTTTTAGGAATCCGGTCTAATGCCGCCCCCGCTTTCCGCCACCCTGCCCGCCTCCCCCGCCGCCGGTCGAGGTTATCGGCGGATTGAGATCGACCACCTTGTCGATGGTCCAGTAGCAATCGAGGTCGCCGGCGCGTCGCACGCACCAGAGATTTCCGTCGCGCTCGTCGACCGTGACCTGCTGTCCCCGGTTGAACTGGAGGCATTCGTTGGCCGCGACGCGGCCCTTCAGATATTCGCCGGCCTTCCTGCCGTCCTTGTCGCCGGGGATTGTCAGCGCCTTCTTGAACAGCGCCTTGTCCGAGCAGGCGGCGTACGCGGCCTTGAAGGCGGCGGCTTCCGCGTGGGAGTGCGCGAAAATCAGGAGGCCCGCCGCCGTCGCGGCGCGCAGGTGAAACGCAGTCATGTCAAAGCCCTTTCGATTGGCGCTATGATGATCCTTTTTGACTCTCTCACAGCGCCTGATGAAAACGTATCGCCGCGCCGGTCGACGGCGCGACCAACTCGCCCTCCCACATCACCTTGGCGCCGCGCACGAAGGTTCCCACCGGCCAGCCCAGAACTTCGCGTCCGTCATAGGGGGTCCAGCCGCAGCGCGAGGCGATCCAGGCGTTACGGATCGTCTCGCGGCGCTTCATGTCGACGACGGTGAGATCGGCGTCGTAGCCGACCGCGACGCGGCCCTTGGCGGCGATCCCGAACAGCCGCGCCGGCCCAGCGCTGGTGAGATCAATGAGGCGCGCGAGGCTGAGCCGACCCGCGTTCACATGATCAAGCATCAGCGGAACCAGCGTCTGCACGCCGGTCATGCCGGAGGGGCTTTGGGGATAGGGCCTGGCCTTTTCCTCCAGCGTATGCGGCGCGTGATCCGAGCCCAAGATATCGACGATCCCCTGCCCCACCCCATGCCAAATCCCGTCGCGATGGGCCTCGCCCCGCACCGGCGGATTCATCTGCGCCAGCGTTCCGATGCGCAAGTAGTCGGCGTCGGTCATGGTGAGATGGTGCGGCGTGACCTCGACGCTGGCTATGTCCTTGTGCTCGGCGAGAAGCGCGATCTCCTCTCGCGTCGAAACATGCAGCACGTGGATGATCGCGCGTTGCTCGCGGGCGACGCGCAGCAGCCGTTGCGTGGCGCGCAGCGCGGTGAGCTCGTCGCGCCAGACCGGATGCGACGACGGATCGCCGGGGACGCGCAAGAGCTCGCGCTCCTTAAGGCGCGCCTCGTCCTCGCTGTGGAAGGCGGCGCGGCGGCGCGCGCGCGCCAAAATCGCCGCGATCCCTTCATCGTCCTCGACCAGCAGCGAGCCGGTCGAGGAGCCCATGAACACCTTTATGCCGGCCGCGCCCGGCTGGCGCTCCAATTCGGGGATGTCTTTCGCGTTGTCGTGCGTGCCGCCGACCCAAAAGGCGAAATCGCAGTGCGCCCGCCCCGTCGCGCGCGCGACCTTATCGGCGATGTCGGCGCTGGTCGTGGTCAGCGGCTTGGTGTTGGGCATTTCGAACACGCCGGTGACGCCGCCAAGCACGGCCGCGCGCGAGCCGGTCTCCAGATCCTCCTTATGCGTCGCGCCGGGCTCGCGAAAATGCACTTGCGTGTCGATGACGCCCGGCAGAATGTGCAGCCCCGCGCAATCGATCCGCTCGCCCGCGTCCGCGCGGGAGAGGTCGCCGATCTCGCTGATTTTGCCGCCGGTCACGCCGATGTCGCGGCGGCTCTCGCCGTCGTGATTGACCAGCGCGCCGTTTAGGAGAACCGTATCGAAAGTCCTGGCCATTCGTGGCGCCTTGCTTGCAGTGTCGTTGAGGAAAACGATGTCTATCGCGTCGTGGAGCGATGAGGCGATAATCGGGTAAGCCGCGAGCCCCCTACCCCGCGGCCGTCATCATCGCGCCAGCGCCCCTGTTACAACAATCCGGCGCGCCGTGGTGACACGATTGGAGTAAAAGGCACAATGTCAGAGGCCATCATACTTGAGGATCGCGGCGTCGTCGAAATCGCCGGCGCCGACGCGACCGGGTTCTTGCACAATCTCGTCACCAACGACATACAAAAACTCGCGCCCGGGCAAGCGCGATATTGCGCGCTGCTGACGCCGCAGGGCAAGATGCTCGTCGATTTCCTGGTCTTCGCCGAGGGCGAGGGCGAGGGGCGCCGTTATCTGCTCGATTGCCCGCGCGCGCTGGAGACGGATCTCCTGCGGCGCCTCGGCATGTACAAGCTTCGCGCGGCGGTGAGTTTCGCGTCGAGAAGCGATGAACTCGCGGTCTTCGCGTTTTTGGGAGACGCGCGACCAGCGGCGCTAGCGACCGCGCTGGCGCGCGATCCGCGTTCAAGCGCGCTCGGCTGGCGATCGATCGCGCCGCGCGGAGCGATGAATGCGAAAGGCTCGGTCGACGATTACGAAGCGGCGCGGATCGCCGCCGGCGTTCCGCTGGGCGGGGTCGATTTCGCCTATGGCGACGCCTTTCCGCACGAGGCGAACATGGACTTGCTCGCGGGCGTGGATTTCACGAAGGGTTGCTACGTCGGTCAGGAAGTCGTCTCGCGCACGAAGCATCGCAATCTCGCGCGAAAGCGCGTGACGCCGTACCAAGTCGCCGGCGAGGCCCCGGCGCCGGGGACCAAGGTGATGGCCGGCGAGATCGAGCTTGGCGTCGCCGGCTCGCATAGCGGCGACAGGGGCCTAGCGCTGATCCGTCTCGACCGGCTCGCCGACGCCCGCGCGGCGGGAACGGCGCCCACGGCGGGCGGCGCGACGCTGGACTTCGCGGTGGAGCAACCCGGAACTTAAAACGCGGCAAATACGCGTTCGCGCGTTGATGCAGGGCGAGCGCGCTCGCTTGAAAGCACGGGAGAAGATACTATTTCCCGGAGCGGACTGGGGAGGAGCAAGCGTTTAGTGAACGCGGAGGTCCCGATGACCCAACGCTACATCAAAGCCATCATGGCGGCGGTCGCGCTGAGCGCGCCGATGATGGTCTCCGGCTTCGCGCAGGCGGGAGCCTACGGTCAACATCACCTATTTCCTCCGAGCCAGAGTTTCGCCTACGGCATAACCAATGTGGCGTGCCAGTGGGTGATGGACGAGAATGGCAAGTTGCACTGCTGGGGCTCCAGCGGCGAACAGCGCCATGTGAACCCACACCGTTAACGACGGGCTCGGCTTCGCGAGGCTAGATGCCAATCGCGAGGTTTTGCGCGGGGGTGGCGGGGAGTGCGAGAAGCGGGGCGTATCGACGAGTCCGATGCGCCCCGCTTGCGTTTTGCGCCGGGAAAAGCCTCAAAACTGATGCGGCAGCGTGTTCAGCAAATTCACGAGATTCTCGTAGCTGTCGAGGCCGAGAAGACTCAGGATGGCGGACATAGGTGGCTCCCTTGCTCGCGCCCGTTCGGTATGTCCCAGGGCATGAGTAAGATTTAACGCCATAAATCGCGCGAATACCGTGCGCCTTCGCACATCGCGCGAGGCGCGCTAATCGCCGCGACTGGCGATCCAGATGACATGCCGCGCGCCGCCCGAGCCCTTCGCCCGCGCCTTGACCTCTTCGACGGCGAATCCCACCTTGCCGAGCCGCGACGTGAAAGCGCGATCGGGGCCGCTGGACCAAACGGCCAGAGCGCTGCGAGGGCGCAGCGCCGCGTAAGCCGCGCGAAGACCCTTCATGTCGTAAAGCCCGTCGTTGGCCGCGCGAACGAGGCCGTCCGGGCCGTTGTCGACATCGAGCAGAATCGCGTCGTAGACGCCACGCCCCGCGCGAATGACGCGCGCTACGTCGTCCTCCACGATCTTCACGCGAGCGTCGCCCAGACTCGCGCCGAACAGCTCGGCCATCGGGCCGCGCGCCCAGGCGACCACCGCCGGAACAAGCTCCGCCACGTCGATCCGCGCCCCCGCGCCAAACACGCCAAGCGCGGCGCGCAGCGTGAAGCCCATGCCGAGCCCGCCAATCAAAATCCTCGCGTCCGGGCGCTCGCCGAGCCGCGCGCGGCAAAGCGTCGCCAGCGCCTCCTCCGAACCGCCGAGACGGCTGTTCATCAACTCGTTGTCGCCGAGCATGATCGAAAACTCGCCGCCTCGCCGCTTGAGACGCAGCTCGCCGCCGCCCGGGATTCGCGCGGTGTCGAGCAAGAGCCACGGAATCATTCGGAAAATCTCGGGGTTGGCGGGACGACGTCCTCGGCGCGGGGGAAAATGCTCGCAAGCGTCCGAACTGTCAAACCGTTCGCGCGCCCGCGCCTGTCCCGCGCTGAAAACCACAAGCGTAGCGGCGCGTTAGACCTTGTCGCCGACGCCAAAACGCGCCATTCTCCGCTTCGGGGCGCGGACACATCCAACGCCGGTTTGTTTATCGCTTGTTCAAGGGAGGCCGCTTATGTCGGCGACTCATTTTTTCACCGCCTACGAAGTTGGGACCAATGGACCGACGCCGGCGATTCCGGCGTTTTTTGTTGAAAGCACCGCGCCCGACAATTTCGACGGCGCGGTCGCGCCGCCGCCCACGCCGCCCGATTGCGCCGATCTCGGCGATCCGCGCAAAGCGATAGATCGCATCGCGGAAACGCTGGCGCTGCAGGACCAGCCCAAGCTCGTTATCACCGTTCACGGCTTCAACAGCCCGCGACCAGCCGTGCTGAACACCTACGCACAGTCGTTCAAGGCGGTGAACGGCGACGCGTCGCTTCGTGGCCGCGGCGTCGTCTGCATGGGCTATCGCTGGCCGTCGGAACGGATGATGACGCCGTTTTGGAGCGGCGTTAGCGCGGCGCCGGTGTTTCTGCTCGGCGTTCTCGCCGCGGCGCTGGCCTCGGTTTATTTCGTGAATTTCGTGCTCGAACTCTGCGAAGTCGCGCGCATCGTCCGAATGCTGATCACCGGCGCCACGGCGCTGATGGCCATCATCCCCATCACGCTGTTCTTGCTGCGCCTCATCGTCTATTTCCGCGACGGCTACCGCGCGGCCACCTATGGCGTGCCCGATCTTGTCGACATCATCCGCCTTCTCGACGAAGCGCTGCCGAAACAGCAGGCCAAGCTCGGCAAGCCGCCGGTTCGAGCGGATCTGTCCTTCATCGGTCACAGCATGGGCGGCTACGTCGTGACCAATGTCGTGCGTATCCTCACCGACGTCTTCTCGCCCGCCGCGATCACGGCGATGAAAGCCATGAACGCCGGAGAAGCCGTCCTGGGAACAGCCGCCGACGACTTGGAGCGCTCGCAAATCGGCAACGCGTTCCTGCTTCGCCGGCTTGTGCTGGTGTCGCCCGACATTCCGGCGGAAGTGCTGCTGTCAGGGCGGGCCAACGCGCTGCGCTCCTCGCTGATCCGGTTTCAAGAAGCGCATCTTTTCAGCAATGAAGGCGACGAGGTTCTGCTCGACATTTCCACGACCGCGAATTTCTTCTCCCTGCCGACGTTGCAACGCAAGTTCGGCCTCCGTCTCGGAAATGTCGGCGTTTTGACGGATTGGGGAATCACCAAGGGCGTCAGCCTCGACAATCTGCGAGTCGGCTCGCAAACGCTGTCGCAGCTTTACGCGGCGCTCGACGCCACGCAAACCCAGCACAACTTCGCGCGACGACTGACCTATTTCGATTGCACCGACAGTATCGAAAACGGAGACGGCGTGGTGACGGCGGTCAAGACCGGCGAGCGCTGCGATCTTTCGATGCTGGGCCACCTGCGACTGCTGTGCCTCTATGTCTTCCGGGGAAGCCCGGACGTTCACTCCGGCTATTTCGCGCCGGGCTTCGTCGGCGAGCTGATTTATCGCTTCGCCTGCATCGGCTACGGCGACAGCGAAGAGGCCTATGGCCACTTCGACGCGTTCAGCGCCGCGTGCAAGGCCCATCAGGTCAAGGCGCTGAGACCCTGACCCGCGGCGCATGGGCATTCATTGACTCGCCACGAAAGCGCCCGAGATAAACTCCCGATGTCCACGCTGGCGGCTTCGAGGGGAGAACAATGACGACATCGCGCTGTCGTCCCCGCGCCTGGCAAATCGCGATTATGGCGACGCTATGGGCGACCGTGGCGGGATGCCAGACGACGTCTCAACCGGATTGGCGATGCCGGCGCGACAAACGCGCCTCTCACGCCCATGCCGACTGCATTCGCGCGCAAGAACCGCCGCCGAGAGGAAAATCGGCGAACAACCCAACTGGATTCAGATGAGCCGCCTCCCCGCCGAAAGATCGCGGCGGAACTCCTTCTTCAAGCATGCGAACCAACAGCGCCCCAAAGCCCAGCGTAATCGCGTTCAGAAAGACATCTCCCCGCGGCCGGACGCCGAAACTCTGGCCGGGCTGATCCACCACACGCCCGCCAGCATCGCGACAACAAAAACGCCGGGGATCACCGAGAGCCATGTTCCCGTGGCGGCCAGAGCGCCCGCGCCGGCCCATCCGTTCGAGGACAACGCCTCCGCGAATGTCGCGACGCGTGACGAGGTTTGGCGTCGTCGAAAGAGACTGCGTTTGGCCTGGGCGCGAAACCAATATTGAATCGCGGTGGCCGAACCCGCCGCGACCGTGACGCCGACCAGCGAAACCAGGGCGGCGAAAGGCGAGACGGCCGCGAGCATCAACACCAGTGGGACGAAGACAATGGCGACCCCGATCAGCACCGCCTCGGTCTTGGCGCGCAAAACATTGTTGCTTGGAACCGGCGCCGTGGCGATGAGTTCCGGCGCGTCCTCGCCGGACACCGCGAGCCAGGCGAGGCCGCCGCCAAGCTGTCCGGCGGCCATGATGAGTATCGGCGACAGGAATGTCGCCACGCCGCCCTCGCTGAAAAAACTGCGCCAAAGCAGGAAGGCGGCGGGCAACAGATAAAGCAGCTGCATCAGCGTCTGCGACATCAGCCAGGGATCGCGAACCAGCAGGGACCACTCCTTCCGGCGCAGCGCCTGCGCGGGCGAGGAGGCGCGAAAGCGCGTCGCTCCCCGGCTCTTTTTGGTGACGCCATGAGACACGCCGCCTGCGGCCAGCGCGAACGGGCCAAAGCGCGGCGCGAAAACGCCGATCACCACGCCCAGCGCGACCACGCCGAGACCGACGAGAAAAGCCAACGCCGCCGGCTCGCCGGAAACGGCGCGGGCCGGCCATAAAATCGCGTTGCCCGGATCGACGGCCAGCCTCTCCAGCACCGCGAAACGGGGAACCGCCATCGTGCCGAACGAGACGATCGCGGCGAACTGCAACCCGATCGCGAAGGCCGCGCCGATCACCGCCGCGACCATCTGCGAGATGGAGCGCGTGCGCTTCGCGCCGATGACGCCGAACATCGCGCCGACGACCAGAATCGCGACGGCGACCGCGAACATCGACAGCGCGATCACGACCGGATAGGCGCACAGCCAGCGCGCCCCGCCGAGCCAGGCCTGCATGTTGATGAAGGGCGCGGCGAAGAACAGCGACATGGCCAGAATCGTCGCCGATATCGCGGCGATGCGCACGGCGAACAGGCGCGCCGTCGTCGCGGGGGAGGTCAGGATCAGTTCGAGATCGCCCCGCGCGTAAAAGCCGCGCGTCACCGATTCCATCGCCTGCGACAGCATGGCCGAGAAGGTCAGCGCCATCATGGCCGTGATGACGACGAGTTCCCTGGCGTCGCCCGAGCCGCTCAGCCTCGTCGAACGCGACAAAAACAAATAGGCGAGACCATGCAGGAACAACGTGAACGCGAGAAAGCCGAACGCCGCCGCGCCGCCGCGCCGACGACCCCCGCGGGTCATCAGCCAACTCCAGTCGCGCCATGCGAGCCGCGCTTCATGCGCCGCGAACCAACGGATCGAGCCGGGCGCGCTCATGCGGCGACCCGGTCTTGCGCGACCAGCGTCAGGAATGTGTCCTCGAGGCTCGCGTCGCCGGAGCCGGCGCGCAGCCGCAGCTCATCCAGCTTGCCATCGGCGATGAGCCGGCCATTGGCCATGACGCCGATGCGATCGGCCATGCGCTCGGCGACCTCCAGAATATGGGTCGTCATGATCACCGAGCAGCCGGCGCGGACGCGCTCGCGCAGCACGTCCTTGACGATGCGCGACGAACCGGCGTCAAGGCCGGTGAAGGGTTCGTCCAAGATGATCAGCCTTGGTTCGTGCACGAGCGCGCCGGCGAGCGCCAGCTTTTGGCGCATGCCCTTGGAAAATCCGCCGCAACGTTCATCGGCGTGAAGAGCAAGGCCGAGCCAGGAGAGCAAATCACGTGCGCGCGCCTCGGCAAGCTTCGCCTCGACGCCCCACAGTCCCGCGACAAATTCGAGATATTCAATCGGCGTCAGCTGATCGTAAAGCATCGGCTCGTCCGAAACCCAGGCCATGATGCGCTTGGCGCCGATGGGATCGGCCAGCGCGTCGACGCCAAAGATGGAGATCGCTCCGCGGTCGGGCGGAAGGAGGCCGGCGACCATGCGCATGGTGGTTGTCTTGCCCGCGCCATTGGGTCCGAGCAACGTATAGAATTCACCGGCGGGAACACACAGATCGAGCCCGTCCACGGCCGGACGCTCGAAGGATTTAGCGAGGCCGCGAATTCTTAGGGCGAGACGCGAAGATGTATCGTTCATGCAAATCCCGCCAATGCGCCGCGCCCGCGCGGCTTGATTGCGCTTCGTCGAAATCAAAGGACACGCCACCCGTATATTTTGAGTAAACGCAGCCATCGGAGGCGGCGCGAGCGTCGCGCGGGCGGACCCGTCACTTCCCCGCGGGAAAAATCGTCACCAACGCGATTTTGTCGACGCCGCTGCAGGCGAGCGCCAAGCCCCCGGCGGGAGTCGCGACCATGTTGCGCACGACGCCGCCGCCCGACGGGATCGGCCATCGCTCGAAGCTCTTGGTCTTCGGATCGAAGCGGGTGAGCATGTTTTGCTCGGCGCCGGTCTCCACATACCAAATGTCATCGCCAAGCACGGCGATCGCATAGGGGCCGGATTGCGCGCCGCCGGGCGAGGGCCAGTCGACGACCGCGCCATCGCGGGGATTGAGCCGCCCGAGCCGGCCGCGGGTAAAATCCGTGTACCACATGAAGCCGTCGCCCGTCGCGGCGATGCGGCGCGGCCGCGCGTCTTCGTCGGGCAGCGTGAACTCCTTTATGCCCAACGTGGCCGGATTAATTTGCGCGATCCTGTTGGCGCCGAATTCAGCGACATAGAGCGCGTTATCCGCGCCAAGCACGAGGCCATAAGGCGCCGAGTCCTTCGTCGGCGGGGAGATCAAGACGATCTCGCCGGTCGAAGGATCGAGCCGTCCGATCAGATTGGCGCGTTGCGCGGTGAACCACAGCACGCCGTTCTTGTCGAAGATCGGCGTATGAGGATCGATGGGCCGCGCGACTTTCGGATAATAAGCCCGCGCCTCGCCGCTCGCAGGATCGAGCTTGCCGATGTAACCCTTCGCTTGCGCCGTGAACCAGATGGCTCCGGCCTTGTCCGCGACGAGACCATGTGGGCCCGAATCGGCCTCCTTTAGAGGAAATTCTCGCACTTTTCCGGTGGCGGGATCGAGCCGCCCGAGGAGATTGGCCTTCTGGCCGGTGTACCAAATCGCTCCATCGGACGTCGCCAGCGGATCGTGAGGATGCGTTCCGCGCGTCGGCGTCGGCCACTCGCGAATTTCGACGCGGGTCGCGGCGGCGCAATGCGTGCAAGCCTCGATTCCAAAAGCATGCCGGGTGCCCGGGTCATAAAGCGAAAACAGCGCCACGGCGGCGGCGACGGCCGCGGTCGGCCAGAGCGAGCGAGGACGATCGACTTTCATTGCGTTGCTCCCACGGTTTGCCGCGCCAGCAAATAGGCCTTTACCGCTGTCGTTCAACGCGGCGAGAGCGGATGGACGTGCAAACCAGCGAGGCGAGCGTCGAGGTTCGATTAATTTCACCGAGGGCCGCGGCCCCCTCAACGATCTGGCGCCCGAGTGCCTCCTTTGGAGTTGGCGGCAAGAGATTTCGGTTATCGTTTCCGTTGCGTTAAACTCCGTCCTCGTCCCCTCGCCCGCTCTAACAAGACTGTCGCCCGAGCATGACCATCGTTCCCATCCGCTATGTTGAACCCGTCTACCGCCCGCCAAGCGAAGCGAATTCGCTGATCCTGCCGGTGACCGACGGCTGTTCCTGGAACCAGTGCACATTCTGCGAAATGTATACCGCCCCGCAAAAGCGTTTCCGTCCCCGCGGCGAGGAGGAAGTGTTCGAGAGCATCCGGCGCTGCGGCGAAGAATTCGGCGACAGGGTCAAGCGGGTTTTCCTGAGCGATGGCGATGCGATGACGCTTTCCACCCGTCGCCTCATGGCCGTGCTCGAGGCCATTCGCCGCGATCTGCCGGGTGTGAGGCGCGTGTCGAGCTATTGCCTGCCGCGCAACACCCGCAAGAAGTCCGTCGCCGAGCTTTTGGAACTGGCGGCGCTCGGCTTGTCGCTCGTCTATGTGGGAGCGGAATCCGGCGACGACGAGGTGCTGGCGCGGGTCAACAAGGGCGAAACTTTCGCGACGACGCGGGAGGCGCTCGAAAAGTTGCAAGAGGCGGGGATCAAACGCTCGGTGATGATCCTCAATGGCCTCGGCGGCCAGGATTTGTCGCGCCAGCACGCGCTGAACTCGGCGGCGCTCATGAACGCCGCGCAGCCCGAATTTCTTTCCACGCTCGTCGTGAGCTTCCCACAAGGCGAGGAGCGGTTGCGCGGTAATTTTCCCGACTGGGAACCGCTCGCCGTGCCGGACTTGATGCGGGAAATGGAGCTCTTCGTTTCGGGATTTGAGTTGAAACGGACCGTCTTTCGCAGCGATCACGCGTCGAACTGGCTGATCCTGAAGGGAACGTTGGGCGCGGACAAGCCGCGGCTGCTGCAAGAATTGCGCACCGCCATCGCCGCGCCGCAAGAGGCCCCGCTGAGGCCAGCCTGGGTGCGCGGTCTATAGCGCGACGGCTTCAGCCGCCCAGTCGCGGCGTCCCGTCATCGCGCGTCGGAAACGGGGTGTCGTCTTTCAATCCGACGCCCGTAAACCGCCTTCGACGCGCCTCGCCGCAGAGATGGAATAGTCTTCGCGCGCCCTCCGAATAGGACATTCCCCCCGCGCGAATATTGGACAGGCAATTGCGCTCGGCGTCGGTTCGGCCGACGCGGGGAGCAAAAGTGAGATAGACGCCGAGACTGTCGGGAGACGAAAGTCCAGGACGTTCGCCGATCAGCACGGCGACGAGCGCGGCCCCGAGAATTTCGCCGATCTCGTCGCCGATCGCGACGCGGCCCTGCTCGACCACGACAATAGGCGCGACCTTCCACGAGGCGCCTCGAAACGCCGGTAGCGCCTCGTCCAGCAGCGCGAGCGCGTGGGAGGAGATGGCGCGCGCGGAAAGGCCGTCGGCGATGATGAAGGCGATGTCATATTCGCCCGCCGCGTTGGCCAGACGCGCGCGAGAAACTTCGTCGAGCGCGCGGCCGAGATCGGGACGAAGCAGATAGGCGCGGCGATCCGCGGCGGCGGTGGCGAGGTGAAGGGTCTCCAGCCCGCGTGCGCGCAGCGCCGCGATCAGCGCTTCGACATCGAGCCGCTCGTGCACGGCGTCGCGGGCTTCGGCGTGATCAAGCTGAAATTGCAGATTGGCTTGCGTCGTCAAGGCCAGGCCGGCGCGCGGCAGGAAAATCCGCGCCGGCGTCGCCGTGCGCAGGGCCGCCAGTTTTCCTCGGGCTTCGGGGAGATCTTCGCTCATCGTTCACGCCTTCGCGAGCAGCGGCAGGACGGCCGCGGGCAGCGCCTGGGTTTTTAACGAACCGCGCGCGTCCATCGCGCCCGTCTTTTCCAGCCATTGCGCGAATTCCGGCGCCGGCGCCAGTCCCAGCATCCGGCGAACCGCGAGCACGTCGTGATAGGACGTGCTCTGATAGTTGAGCATGATGTCGTCCGCGCCAGGAACGCCCATGACATAATTCACGCCGGCGACGGCGAGCAGAGTCAGCAGATCGTCGATGTCGTTCTGATCGGCCTCGGCGTGATTGGTGTAGCAGGCGTCGCAGCCCATCGGCAGGCCGAGCAGCTTGCCGCAAAAGTGATCCTCCAGGCCGGCGCGCGTAATCTGCTTGCCGTCGAAGAGATATTCGGGGCCGATAAAACCGACGACGGTGTTGACCAGCAGCGGCTTGAACAGCCGCGCGACACCGTAAGCTCTCGCCTCCAGCGTCTGTTGATCGCAGCCGTGATGCGCGCCCGCCGACAGCGCGCTGCCCTGCCCGGTTTCGAAATACATCACATTGTCGCCGATGGTTCCGCGCCGCAGGGAACGCGCCGCGTCATCGGCCTCGCGCAGCAGCGCGAGATCGACGCCAAAGCTTCGATTGGCGCTTTGCGTTCCGGCGATGGACTGAAATACCAGATCCACAGGTGCGGCGCGATTGATAAGGGCAAGCGTCGTCGTCACATGAGCCAGCACGCAGGATTGCGTGGGTATGTCCAGCGTCTCCCGCAATTCGTCGATGAGAAGCAGGAGTTCGTGGCATCGCTCGGGACTGTCGGACGCGGGGTTAATGCCGATAACCGCATCGCCATTGCCGAGCATGAGTCCGTCGATCGCGCTGGCCAGAACGCCCTGGGGATCGTCGGTCGGATGGTTGGGCTGAATACGCGAGGACAGCGTGCCGGCCAGCCCCAACGTGTCGCGAAAGCGCGTGACGACGCGGCGCTTCGCGGCGATGACGATAAGGTCCTGATTACGCGAAATCTTGGCGACCGCGGCGACCATTTCCGGCGTGAGTCCGAGGGCGAGCGCCTCCAAGGTCGCGCCCGTCGCCGCGTCCGAGAGCAGCCAGTCGCGAAATTCGCCGACCGTGAGGCTGGCGACCGCCGCGAAGGCCTTTGCGTCGTGCGTGTCGAGGATCGCCCGCGTCACCTCGTCGCCCTCATAGGGAATGAGCAGGTCTCGCAAAAAGGTTTTCAACGGCAAATCCGCGAGCGCGATTTGCGCGGCGACACGCTCGGCCGCGCTCTCGGCCGCGACGCCCGCGAGACAGTCGCCGGAACGCAAGGGCGTGGCTTTCGCCATCAGGGATTTCAGGTCCGGAAAGGCGTAGCGGGTTCCGCGAATGGCTGTCACATACATGGGCATGGCCTGTGGCGGCGCGGAAAGCGCGGCGAGATAAAGCTATGGCGCCGCGTGAGGCCAGCCAAGGAATTTTGCCGCCGCGCGTGGGAACGCGACCAGCGAGGATGGAATAAAGGCGTTTTCGATGGACTTTCTTGCTACTTGGTAGCAAGAATGGGTCCGATAAACGATTGGAGACGCGCCATGGCCGATATTCAGAAAGTCAGCGTCGCCCTGACCGGCGGACAACTCGCCGCTCTCAAAGCCGCCGTCGAAGCCGGAGAATACGCGACAACTAGCGAAATCGTGCGCGAAGCCGTGCGCGACTGGCAGTATAAACGCGAACTGCGCCAGGAAGAGGTGAAGCGGCTTCGACAACTCTGGGACGAGGGCAAGGCCAGTGGCCCGCCGGAGCCGCTTGATTTTGGCGAGCTAAGGCGGGAGGCGCGACGGCGCCTGGCGGAGTCCCAAAAAGCGCCAACTAATGGTTGTTAGGCTCATCTGGAGTCCGCAAGCTCGGCGCGATCTGCTCGAAATTTACGTCGTCATCGGCCTCGAAAATCCAGCGGCCGCGGAACGGCTATACGACGGGATCGAAGCCAAGGCCGAAGCCTTGGCCCGTCACCCCCGCATCGGGCCGCGCCGCCCCGATCTTCAGCCCCGAGCGTGGGTCTTGGTCGAGGGGCCGTATCTCATTCTCTTCGAAACCCATCCCGACACGGACGAAGGCCTCGTCGATTGGGTCGAGATCGTCCGCGTCGTCGATGGAAGGCGCGATTTGCCCAGCGTTGTTTAGGCGGCCACTTTGGCGCATATCTTTACGTGCGTCGCTCCCAACCCAACCCTAGCGCATCCTCCCGCGCCGCTATAGTCTTCGCTTCGTCCCTCCGAAAAGGCTGAGTCGGCATGGCGTCGAACGCATCCGATCCCGAGACCGTGATACGCGCTCTTCCGGTCTGGAATGGCCGGATCGACATCCAGCCCTTGCTCGGCGGCATCACCAATAAGAATTATCTCGTGACCGACGCCGAGCGCCGCGCCGTCGTGCGCTTTGGCGGCGACATTCCCGTCCATGGCGTCATGCGCTTCAACGAACTCGCGGCGACGCGAGCGGCGGGCGAGGCCGGAATTTCGCCTAAAGTTATTTACGCCGCCCCTTCTGTTTTGGTTCTCGATTTTATTGCCGGACGCAGCTACGCCCCGAAGGACGCGCGCGCCGACCGCGACCGCTGCGTCGCTCTGGTCAAGCGCGCGCACCGCGAGATCACCAAACATCTGCGCGGTCCGACGCTGGCCTTTAACGTCTTCCACATTATCCGCGATTACGCGCATAGGCTGGTCGCGGACCAAAGCCGCATGACCGCGCGACTGCCGGGCTTTCTCGCGGCCGCCGAGACGTTGGAGCGCGCGGTGGGGCCGATCGATGTCGTCTTCGCGCACAATGATCTGCTCGCCGCCAATTTCATCGACGACGGCAAGCGCCTCTGGCTCGTCGACTGGGATTACGCCGGCTGGAACACGCCCCTGTTCGATCTCGGCGGCCTTTCCTCGAATAATGGGTTCGACGAAGGCGACGATGACGCGATGCTGTCGGCTTATTTCGAAGCGCCTGTCACGGACGAGCGCCGCCGAAAATTTCGCGCCATGCTCTGCGCTTCGCTGCTGCGCGAGGCGATGTGGAGCCTGGTGTCGGAACACCACTCGACAATCGACTTCGACTATGTCGCCTACACGGACGAAAATCTGCGGCGCTTCGACGCCGCTTGGACGACATTCAAGGGGATGGAGCGGATATGACCGATTCGCCGAACAGCGCGCAAGTCATTGTTGTCGGCGGCGGCATCATTGGCTGCTCGGTCGCCTATCACCTCGCCAAGCGCGGCGTCGAGGTGCTGCTGCTGGAGCGGCATCAACTGACCTCCGGTTCGACCTGGCACGCCGCCGGACTCGTCGGCCAATTGCGCACCAGCGCGAACATCACGCGCCTGCTCGGCTATTCCGTCGAGCTTTACGAGAAGCTGGAAGCGGAAACCGGATATGCGACCGGCTGGAAGCGCAACGGCGGGCTGCGCCTCGCCTGCAACGCGGATCGCTGGATCGAGGTCAAGCGACAGGCGACGACCGCGCGCAGTTTCGGGCTCGATATGCAACTGCTCGGCCCCAAGGAGGCGCAAGCGCTGTGGCCGCTGATGAATGTCGACGATGTCGTCGGCGCCGCGTTCCTGCCGACCGACGGACAGGCCAATCCGTCGGACATTACGCAGGCGCTCGCCAAGGGCGCGCGGCTCGCCGGCGCGCGTTTCATCGAAAACGTCGCGGTGTCCGAAGTCCTCGTCGAGGACGAGCGCGTGAAGGGCGTCGTCACGGATAAGGGAACCATCGCCTGCGAGAAAGTAGTGCTGTGTTGCGGGCTGTGGACCCAGCGTCTCGCAGCGCGCGCCGGCGTCACGGTTCCGCTCGCGCCGGTGCATCATCAATATCTCGTGACTGAGCGCCTCGATGGCGTGACCGCCGATCTGCCGACGCTGCGCGATCCCGACCGGCTCACCTATTACAAGGAGGAGGTCGGCGGTCTCGTCATGGGCGGCTACGAGCCGGACCCGATTCCCTGGAGCGCGACCCACGTTCCCGAGGATTTCGCGTTTCGCCTTCTGTCCGACGATTGGGATCATTTCGAGCCGATCATGAATCTGGCGCTGGGCCGCGTGCCGGCGCTGGCCTCGGCCGGGATCAAGCAGATGATCAACGGGTTGGAGAGCTTTACGCCCGATGGCAACTGGATGATCGGCGAGGCGCCGGAGGTACGTAATTTCTTCGTCGGCGCGGGCTTCAACGCCTTCGGCATCGCCTCGGCGGGCGGCGCCGGCATGGCGCTCGCCGAATGGGTCGCCGATGGCGAGCCGCCCTATGACCTATGGCCGGTGGACATTCGCCGCTTCGGCGCGGCTCACAAGGACTCCAATTGGGTGCGAACGCGCACGCTGGAGGCCTATTCGCGCCACTATTCCATCGCCTGGCCGGCGGAAGAATATCTTTCCGGGCGGCCGCTGCGCCGCTCGCCGCTGTATGAGCGGTTGAAGGCCAAGGGCGCTTGCTTTGGCGAGAAAATGGGCTTCGAGCGACCCAACTGGTTCGCCGATACCGATGCGGGAGAGTGGCCCGAGGATCGCTATTCCTTCACGCGGCCGGGCTGGTTCGAGGCGGTCGGGCGCGAGCATCGCGCCTGCCGGACCGCCGCGGCGCTGTTCGATCAAACGAGCTTCGCCAAGGCGATGCTGGTCGGGCGCGACGCGGAGAGCGCGCTGTCGTGGATCGCCGCCAATAATGTGGCGAAGCCCTTAGGCGGCGTGATCTACACGCAAATGCTGAACCGCAAGGGCGGAATTGAATGCGATCTGACGGTGACTCGGCTCGGACGCGACCGCTTCTACATCGTCACCGGCACGGGTTTCGCGACGCGCGATTTCGACTGGATAAGGCGATCGATCCCCGAGAAAATGGACGCGACGCTGGTCGATGTCACCTCGGCCCATTGCGTGCTCGCGCTGATGGGGCCGCGCGCGCGCGACATCCTGCAATCCTGCTGCGACGACGATCTTTCGAACGAGGCTTTTCCGTTCATGACGGCGCGCGAAATCAGGTTCGCCGGCGCGCCGGTGCTGGCGATCCGCGTCACCTATGTCGGCGAGCTCGGCTGGGAGCTGCACATTCCCGTCGAATTCGCGGTTGGCGTTTACGACCGGCTGATCGAGGCCGGCGCGCCGTTCGGCCTCGCCAACGCCGGCTATCGCGCGATTGAATCGCTGCGTCTGGAGAAGGGCTATCGCGCCTGGGGCGCCGACATTGGGCCGGATCACACGCCACCGATGGCCGGACTCGGCTGGGCGGTGAAGATGAAATCCGGCCTGCCCTTTCAAGGCCGAGAGGCGCTCGAAAAGGCGGCGGCGGCGCCTTCGCCGCGTCTGCTGGTCGGTTTCGCGGTCGAAAACCCCGAAGTCACGCTGCTCGGTCGCGAGACGATCTACCGGGACGGCGAGCGCGTTGGTTGGCTCACGAGCGGCGGTTTTGGCTATTCGATCGGCAAGCCCGTCGGCTACGGCTATGTTCGCGATCCGCGCGGCGTCACCCGCGATTTCGCGCTCGGCGGAGCCTACGAACTCGACGTGGCGGGCGAACGCGCGCGCGCAAACGCGCACTTAACGGCATTTTACGATCCCTCAGGCGCGCGCATCCGCGCTTGACGGCCTCGACGCGCGAAACGTCAGAACGTCGCCTTCACGCCCAGGTAGAAGCTCCTACCCGGCTCGGGAAAGCCATAGGTCAGCGTATAGGCCGTGTCGAAAATGTTGCGTACGCCCGCCGAGAATTTGATGTTCTTCGTCGCCTGATATTCGGCGTTCATGTTGACGACCATGAAGGCGCCCGTGCGGTAATAAATGATCGGGGCGAGGTCCGTGGCGCTCCAGCGACTGCCGTCGATTTGCAGGCTCGGCGTCAGCGTAAGCCCCGGAAGCGGGCGATAGCCGGCGAAAAGATTCATCTTCAAGTCGGGCACGCCGATCGGCTGGAAGTTGAGAATATAGGGTGCGTAGACACGGCGATGTTCGATGGAGAGATTGCCGCCGAGCGAGAAATCGTCGCGCACCGTGTAGTCGACCGTCGCCTCGCCGCCGAAAAAGCGCCCGTCGCCGACATTTTGATACTGCGTCACGGTCGGGCCATAGGCGGGAACCGGCACTTGCTGGATGAGATTGCGGATCACGTCGTAATACACATCGAACGTGACCTTGCTGCGCGGCGCGAATTCGCTTGACCAGCCGATATCGAAGTTGATCGCGCGCTCGGGCGTGAGCGCGGGATTGTTCTCGGCGCCGCCGAATTGCGTGCTGAAGCGCTCGAACAGCGTCGGAAAGCGTTCGCGGTCGGAGGCGTTGGCGTAGACCGTTTCCGTTTTGGTGTAACGGTAGATCGCCGCGCCCTGGAAGTTCGGCGCGCTCGCGTCGCTCAGGGGGTAATGGACGACGCCGAAGGGTTCGGCCGGCGTGGGCGAGGTATTGTAATCCTCAGCCTGGCGCAGATGCCGCCAGTCGTAGCTGAAACCTTGCACGAGATCGATTTGCGGCGTCGGCCGGTAGGTGTTCTCGAACGCCGCCGAATAGGTGTCCTCGAGCGAGGTGATGGTCGGTTGCGTCCAGCAAACGACGTTGGGGACGCAACCCTTATAGCCCTTGATGCCGTAGTCCTGTTGCCAGGCGCCGTGGCTGTCGAGACGATATTCTAGGCTCACCTTGACCGTATCGACGCCGGCGATGACGGTTCCGGCCTCGACCGCGGCGCCGAGCGCGTAATCATTATAGACGCTGTTGAAGGCGGCTGGCGTGTTTTGCAGGGTCATCAACGGGTTGCTGAAGGATATGATCTCGTTCTCGAGCTTGTTCCAATAGGCCCTGGTCTTCACGTAGGAACTGTCGCCGAGTTTGGTGTTGGATAGGAAATACAGGCTCTGCATGTTCCAGTAGGGCCACTCCCAGTAGTTGATGCTGGTGATCGGGTCGCTGACGCTATAGGGCGAATTCTTCTTGCCCTCCTGATGGATGAAGCTCAGCGAATATTCGTCGGTCGCGTTGGGCGTGTAACCGACCTTGGCGTTGGCGCTCCAGTCGTATGTCCCGGACTGATCGCGAAAGCCCCAGCCTTGATCGGGCGTCGAAACGAAACTGCCCGGCAGCATCCAACCTTTCAGATCGCGCCAGGTTCCGCTGACCTGCGCGTAATAATTGTCCTGCTTCGTGCCGAGATAGCCATAGGTCTTGAGGCCTTCGTAGGTTCCATCGCGGCCCATTTCCGAGCCCACGCGGATTTCGCTCTCGACCGCGCGTGTAGGTTTGCGCGACACGAGATTGATTTCGCCGCCCATGCCGCCCGGTCCGTCGAGCACGGAGGCGTAACCCTTGGAAATCTGCACTTCGGCGATGTCGGGCGTCATGAAGCGGGCGTAGTCGAGCCGATTGTCCGCCGGAAGGTAGACTCTGACGCCGTCGACGGTCATCGGGACCTGCCAGCGGTCGAAACCGCGAACATAGATGTTCTGCTCGTTGCGCGGGCCGCCGATCAACTCGCTGTTGACGCCCGGCGCGAGATTGACGGCGGTGTCCAGCGAGTCCCTGGCGAAGGTCTCCATTTGCCGGTTGCTGATCGTCGTGCCGGCGTAATCGTCCTGATTTTGGCGCGGCAGCGGGCCATTGTCGGCGTTTTTGTCCTCTGGCGGACGCGGCGCGACGGCACCCTTCTGTTCGCCAACGGCGGATTGACCAAGGCCAAAGGGCTGCGGCGCGCCCACGTCAATCGCGGGCAGCGCCTCCTGCGCGAGGGCGCCGACGGAGAGTGTGAGACCGCCGGCGAGGATGGTCGAGGCATAGAGTTTTTTCATCAGCGGTCTCCACGATTTTCTTGATTAGAGCGAGTTGAGAAAGGCGAGCAGCGCGTCGCGCTCGGGGCGCGCGAGTTTGCGAAAGGCGTCCGCCGCCGCGCGCGCTTCGCCGCCATGCCAAAGGATCGCCTCGGCGAGATTTCGCGCGCGGCCGTCATGCAGAAAATTGGCGGCGTCGCCGAACCTGCCGGCGAGACCGAGCCCCCACAGCGGAGGCGTGCGCCAGTCGCGCGGGCCGGCGAGATAATCCGCGCGGCCGTCGGCGAGATCCTCGCCCATGTCGTGCAGCAGCAGATCCGTGTAGGGATGGATTCGCGCGCCCTCGAGCACGGGGAGCAGCGCGAACGGGCCGAGCGACAGCGTCTCCCGATGGCACGCCGCGCAGCCGCTCGCCTCAAACAGCGCTTCGCCCTGTCTTACGCGCGCGTCGTCCGCGTCGCGCCGGGCCGGAGGGGCCAGCGCGCGAATATAATCCAGCATTTCGGCGAGTTGCGCGGCCGTCAGTTCCGCCGGGGGAGCGGCCTTCGCCGCCTCGATGCAGGCGATTTCCGCTGATGTGCAGTTTTCGCTGGGAAACAGGCTGGAGCTTATGCCGATGTCCTCGGCGAAGGCGTTGGCGATTTGTTGTTTCAGGCTGGGCTGATTGGCCTTGAGCCCAAAGCGCCCGAGCTTGGTCGCGCCGGATTCGATGTCGAAAACATAGTTGGCCCTGCCGCCGTTTTTCGCGGCCAGCGCGAGGATTTCGGATCCCGGGACGGCCTCCAGCAAGCCGAGCCCGAACACCGGCGGCGCGTTGCGCGGGGAGGTCAGCGTGTCCGCGCCGATCGCGCCATAAGCGAGGTCTTCCAACGCGAGGCGCGGGCGGCGCATGGCCACCGCCGTCCCATCGACGAGCTTGGTCTCGAAAAGCTCGTAGCGAACAATCGCGCGGCCTTCGCCCGGCACGCCGGGAACGCCCTCCGGGTTTAGCTGCGCGCCATAGACCGGATGCGATAGAGGACCGCCATGCGCGTCGGCGCCGGGCTTGGAGAGACGCAACACCATCGCGCGGGCGACGCCGCCCTCGTCGTCGGGCGCCGCGCCGCGCCCGTTTTTGACATGGCAGGCGATGCAGGAGAGACGGTTATAAAGCGGCCCCAGCCCGACGACATCGGGATGATCCAGCGAAGGGCCGATCACCCAGGCTTGGCGAAACAGCCCGCTTCCCGCGTGAAAACTCCGGGATTGGGCGGCGGTGAGGCCCGGCATCGGCCGGCTAAAAGCCTCGCCGTCGAGCGCGCCGTTTTCGAATGGCGCCGCGCCGGTGAGAACGAGAAAGGAGATAAGCGCGAGCGCGGGTCTCACGGCGCGACGCCAATGGCGGCCAGCGCCTGTTGCGCTTGCAATTGCGCCGCGTCGAGTTCGGCGCGCCATTTTTGCGTCAGCGCCGAATTGATCGCGTCCCGTTTGGCGAAACGCTCGAGGAAAGCCGGGTCGGCGGCGTCGCTCGCGGAAACAGGAACAAGGCCGACGAAACGGCGCGCCTCCTTGAGCGCCGCGTCGGCTTCGGCGCCGAGCGGTTTTTTCGCCTCGGCCGCGTGGATCGCCCGCCACAACGCGGCGGATTTCGCATGACGCTCGTTCAGCGCCACATCGAACAGCGCCACGACGAGGCCGGGCCGGCGGCGTCCGATCTCCGCGTCATAATCGAAAGACGCGCTATGCGGCAGCGCGAAGGGGTCAACGCTGGCCGCCGGCTTGCCTTCGTAAGCGTCGGGACGCGCGGGGTGGCGCGAACTGTCGGCCTCCATCATCAGGCGCTGGCCGGCCTTCGACAACGTGAAATCGACGAACGCCTTGGCGAGATCGTACTGTTGCGTCTTCGCGAGAATGGCGACGTGGCCCGGCAGGAAAGCGGTGCGCTCCGGATAGACGAAATCGACTGGCAACCCATTGGCCCGCGCCTGCAGAGCCAAAAAATCGATCGTGAGGCCAAGCGGGGCGCGGCCCTCCTTGACGGCGCCGACGGGCCCGCCGCCCTGCGCGAGAAGTTCGGAATTGCCGGCGATTTCGGACAGCAGCGCCCAGCCCGCCTCCCAGCCTTCCGATTGCAGGATGATGTCGTAGAGCGCGGGTGAAAACCCAACCTTGCTGGCGAGCGGCATGACGATCTGGCCCGCATAGGCGGGCGCCGCGAGATCGCGCCAGGCTCGCGGCGGTTTGAGCCCACGCTCGGCTAAAAGAGCCGGGTTGATCGCGACGCCATAGCCCGCGATGTCATAGGCCTCGAAATATCCCGAAGCATCCGAAAGCCGCTGCGCGCCGAGCTTGCCCGGCAGGACCGCGCGATCGACCGCGAAGGCGCGCAACGCTCCACGATCGCGCAGCAGCGGAAAATTGCCGAGCGACGGCGCCCAATAAACATCGGCGCCGCCCTGATCGGCCAGCGAAAGCATCTCGAGCGCGTCGCGCGACTGCTTCCAGACGAATTGAACGTGCGCGCCGGGGTGGGTCTTTTCGAACTCCTGCTCGTAGCGGGTCGTCAGCTCTTCGGGGAAACTGGTCACCACCCGCAGCGTGGCGGTTTGCGCGAGAGCCGGGCGCGCCAGAACGCCGGACGCGGCCAAGGCGCCGAGCAACACCGAGCGGCGGCTGGGGAAAGAGCGGTTCATGGTTTTGCGCGCCATCGGCACATCTCCCGAAGCGGCTAAGCGCCGCGATATAATTCGGCGATATAAAGAAAGAACGCCGCCACCGCGCTCCCACGCCATCTCTCGACTTATCACTGTCTCCCGTGGGCACACATGGCGATACTCGATATAATTGTATTATATATGAATGCCATGGCAGGCTTGTCGAGCGCCTAATTGTGGGCGGTAACGATTTTATAACGACTGTGGCTAAATTGACACACAGCAAAAATTCGATGCAACATGCTTGTTGCCTAAACAGGCGCGCGACAATATTGAACATTGCGATAAAATTGACACACTTTGTGACGCGTGTCGTCTAATTAACAACAGACGATCGCCAACTCCATAAATCCGCCCTGGCTAACCCTGTCGCGCGCGTTGGTTTGTCGGCGCCCGCGGCGGCTCGCGCACACAAGCTCGCCTTGTCAGAAAGCCGAAACCACTGCATGTCTTACGCGCCGCCGACGGCGCGATCCGGCGAATGTCAATTCGTCGTCTTCGGCGCGAAACATCTCGGTAGGACTCGGTCCAAAATGAATCTCGTGAAGCGCGTCCTCCTTGTTTTCGCGGCGTCGTGGCTCGCGCCCGTCGCGGCGTCCGCCGATATGCTGTCGAGCCTGCGAGGACAGAGTTTAGGCTGCGGCATGGATTTCTTTTTCTTTTCGCCCGAAGGGCGCCTGCTGTGGTCCGACGAGCAAGGCGCCGCCAAAATGACCTCGGCCTCGTTAACCGGAGCCGATGTGATCGAGAACGGCGATGATCGCCTCGTCGTCCGTATCAAGCCTCCGTCCGGAGGCGCGGGCTCCGCGACGGTCGCGTTCATACGCAAGGGAAAAGGATACGCGACCGTTTTGGACGGCGCGGATCAGGACTGCGACGCGGCGAGCGGAAAGCAGATGATGATCGACAACTGGCATGACGTCGTGCGCGAGAGCGTGTGCGGCAACGACCCCACGCCAGAATGCGAGAAGGCGCTCGTTCGTCTATGCGGAAAGCCGGCCGCGGCCGCCTGCGCGCATCGACACGCGGCCGAGTTGAAGACGATAAGCGCCCACGCGCGCGGCAGGCGACACTGACGATCACTCCGGTTCGACGGCGTCCGAGGCGTCGGACTCAAGGACCAAACAGAATCGACTCGCAAAAGGCGAGATCGCCGATGCGTGGACGCTCCGGCCCCTTGAAATATTTGGGGCCGCAATTGGGCCGATAGACGCCGACCAGACCCGGGAGACGCTCGTTGGCGTCGACCAGAACCGAGAAATGGCCCAACTTCGCAACCGCGCGACCCAACACGCCGGCAACGCGAACGAAATCCTCGATCTGCCGGCAGTAGACGAGTTGCAGCGCCGGAAACGTCCCGCGCAATACGCGGCGCGGCAAAAACACGAAAGGATGTGCGCGGCCGTTCTCCTGCACGACAAAGGACAGACAGCCGTAGTTCTCATGCGCCAACAGAACATCCCGTTCTTCGTTGGCGAGCGAAGGTCCATAATTCCGCCCAGCACAAAAACGCCGCGCCAGCGCTTTCGGCGTCGGACGACTCAGCGCCGGGACACAGAGCATCTGACCATTGCAATAGCGACGAAACCCCTGAGCCTCGATCACCGGCCGAGTGTGCGTCGCCGGCGAGATATTGATGTAGGTTACGTCCTTCGAACGAACGGCGGCCGCGATCAATAGGGCCGCATAGCCCTGATAAAGCGGATCGACATACCAGCTCGAAATGTTACAGCGCGTTTGCGCCCCGCCGGCGCCGCCCTGACTCGTGAAGATCATTAGAATGACACCGACCGCCCGATTTCCGTCCTCCAGAATATAGCCGAATCGCGGATAGGCGCGCGGCGCATCGCGGCGCGCCAGACTTTCCAGCGCCTGCGTCCAATAGCCCTTCGAGCGATCCGGAAAACCCCGCGCGAGCAGATCGGTCAGCGCCGGAATATCCGCTTCGTCGATCGGCCTGCACCTGATGCGAGCGGCCTCGCGGCTTTTCATTTTCACTCACCTTCCGCCGCCCGAGGTTTCGAGCAAACTCCATGGAAATAGAAAGCTGTCGAATCTCGGACAACTGTAGGGCCGACACCGCGTCTATAAGTTTATAGACTCGTCGTCATGATTTGTCCGCTGCGCCGCGACGCGATCCGAGCACGGCCGATATTGGCCAATTGGTTCTGGGTGCGGGTTGTGGCGCCCATGACGTCCCCTGTCGTTCGGTGGGAGCGCCGCGCGCGACCGTGGCGGCCGCGCCGTCTCGGGACGATGCGGCGCATTGAATGACGCCTTGAAAGAACCGTGCCAGCGCGAAACGCGCTATTTTGCGGCGCCGATCGCATGACCGATCGAAATTGGGACGACAATGAACGGCGGGATGCGGGCGGATTGCCCGCGCGTCCTCTTCGGCGTTCAAAATTCTAGGCCGCGCGGCTCAAGGCTTCGACTTTCGCGGCGAGGCGGCCCGACTGGGCCGGATCGAACAGGCGATAGCGCTGAAGGTCGATTTTGTTCAGGACGAACATCACGTCCTCGGCGTCCAGGCGATTGAGCGCGTCTTTCACATTCGCGGGACTCGTTTTGTCCCATTCGACCACGAAGGCCGTCAGATCGGCTTGCCGGGCAAGAAGCCTCGCTTGGCCGGAGTCAAGAACCGGAGGGCCGTCGATAACCACGATGTCGAACCAGCGGCGGCAAAGCCGCAACGCCGCGCGCAAGGTCACGCCGCTCATCAACGCGCTGGTGGACGCGCTTTTGTTCACGGTGCGTCCGCCGAAAGGCAGGAACGTATAACCACCCGCCACGCGCTCGACGAAGGCGCTCGGGAGGTCCGCTCCGCGCGCCAACACGTCGACCAGCCCAAAGCGCGGAGGCTTGTCCGAATAGGGCGCGCGACCGGCTTCGACCAGAAGCACGCGGGCGCCGCCGCGCGCGAGGAAAGCGGCGATGTTGCGCGCGACGGTCGAGCGCCCTTCGCCGCGACAGGCCGAGGCGACGAGAATCACGCGGCCGCCGTCGCCATCACCGTCGAGCGCCGAGGAGGAACAGAGTTCCGCGAGCCACGGCGTCAGATCTGGGCGTCGCGGTCTTGACTCGCGCGGTCCCGTCGGCGCGCGCGCAAATGGCACCAGGCCCGCCACCTCGACGCCGAAGGCCCGCTCCGCCTGCCGCGTGGTTTGTAGCGTCCGGCGCATGGCTTCGCGCGCAAGCGCATATGCTAGGCCGGCCAGAAGGCCGAGTCCCGCCGCGCCGCCCGCGAGAATGAGTTTGCCCGGCTTTGTTTTCGCTGGCGGCAGCGCCGTCGAGACGGAGCGAATGTCGTGGGGATCGAGATTCCTAGTTTCCGCCAATTCCTTCTGCCGCGTCAATAATTGCTCGTAAACGGCGCGTTCGGTTTTCGCGTCATGTTCGAGGCCGCCAAGCTTGACCAGTTGGGGGCCGAGTTTGGCGCTGTCGTCCTGCGCCTCCTTCAGTTCGCGGGCGAGCGACGCCTCGCGCTGCCTCGCTTCGAGATATTCGGTTCGCGCGGTCGCCGACATGCGCGCGAGTTCCGCTGTGATTTGGCGCCGCGCATCGGCGATTTGCGCGCGCAAGCTCGCGACCTCGGGATGTCGGTCGCCCAGAACCGTGGCTTGATCCGCGGCTTGTCGCGTCAGGCGGGCGAGTTCGGCGCGTAGCGCGACGAGGACGCTGGACTGGAACGTCGGCGACAGATTGGCGCCGGCGCCGCTTTCGGCCTTGCGTAATTGTTCGAATCGCGCGCGCGCTTCAGCCGTTTTGGCGCTGGCCAGAACCTGTTGCTGGTTTAATTCGTACACACGGCGCTCGAGCAAGGTGGACCCCTGCCCCGCGTCGGTCACCTTCAAACTCGCCTTAAGATCGGCCGCCGCCTTCTCGGCGCGGTCGACTCGCGCGCGCAGATCGGCGAGGCGCGCCCCTATGGCCGCCGCGGCTTTTTCGCTGGCGCCGGAGCGCAGGCCGCTTTGTTCATCGATAATCATCCGCGCGGCGGCGTTGGCGATCGTGGCGCTTTTCTCGGCCGAAGTGGAGGTCGCGGTTATGTCGATGACATAGGTCGTCCCCCGCCGCGCGACGTTTAGGCGGGCGTCGAGTTTCTCGATGGTCGCGGCGCGTATCAGCGCGTCGGTTTCGCCGCGTCCAGCGAATTCCGCATCGTGAACGAAGTGCAATTGATCGACGAGCGCGCCGAGGAATCCCTCCGATTTGGCGATCGGCGGAATGCTTTCGATGGCGCTGTTGTCCAAGCCGGTATTGGCGAGAACGCCCCCCGTCTGGCTGATGCTGGTCGCGCGCGGATCGACGACGATCATCGCGGTCGCCGAATATTTGTTGAAGATCAGCAAAGAGGCCCCGAAGACCGCCGCCCCGACGAGGGCGCTGGCGAGGCAGATTCGCGGGAGATTGCGTCTGAGGAACAGCAGCGCGCCGGAGAGCGCGACCCCAAGCGTGGGCGGTGGAGGCTCCCAATCATCCATCGTGGCCCCAACAGCATCGCCGATCGCGCCCGGAGCCTGTTGGGAATAGGGGCGGACCATGTTCCTGACGACTTTCCGGCGCGAGTCAAAGGACGCGAATTGGCGATGGGCGGCCAAGGCGACCGCGCTCATAAAATATCGAAAGAATTAACCCTGAGTTACGATTTATTCGCGAGGGTCGCCCCGCCCACCGATCAGCGCGTCAAGCAGCGATCGATTCCAGCGGCGTTTGGCGGACTCGAACAAAGCGAAGTCGTGATCGAATTGCCAGTAGGCCCACGACCACCCGAAGCGATCCGCGGTCCGGGCGACATGCCCGATCCACGCCGCCCGGGACGCCGCCGGCGCCTTGTCGTACACGCCAAATTCGCCGAGATAGACGGGGCGATCGTGGTCTAACGCCCAGTCCCGCGCCACGGTGAGGTCGGCGACGACCTTGGCCCGGTCCGCCGGCGAACCCCATGTCACATCGCGCGTCGCCGCGAAAACCTTCTCCCACGGCGCGCCCTGATGCGTGAACGCCATCGGCTCGTAATAATGCACCGTCACGATGAGATTGCGATCGGCGGACGGCGTTTCCAGTTTTTCGATGTCTCGGGCGTCGCCGGCGTTCAGCGCGGCGACGACGACGACCCGCGTCGGATCGCTCGCGCGGATGGCGTCGAGCGCCGCGCGCAACGTCGCGTTCCAGAGGGCGGGCGACATGGCGCCCCCCGGTTCGTTGAGAATCTCGAAGATCAGGCGCGGGCGCGTCCCGGCGTAGCGCGCGGAAATCTGGCGCCAAAAGGCCGCGAGCGGGACCGCGCATTTCGCGGGGCTCTCCTGGCAAAGCCGATTGTCGTGCTGGTCGAGAACGGGCGTCAATCCCGCGTTTGTCGCTCGGTCGATAACGCTATCGAGACGATCCAAAACCGCGAGGTCGATCCGGTCCTGGGCGTCCATGAATTTGAGCCCGAAAAAATTGATGCGCACATGGTCGAAACCCGCGCGGCGAATGAGTTCGAAGTCGCTTGTCCGGAACGGAGCGTCGATCTCGCCCTTCCACACGCCGTCATAGCCCAAAATATTGACGCCGCGCCCCATCCGCCGGAGCGCCTCGAAAGCCGTTTCGGGCACGGTTTCCTCGGACAAAGCTGGCGACGCGGCGAGAAGCGCGCCCAGCAGGACGAAGCCGAACCGGCTGGCGGAAAATGTGCGGAGTATCATGTCCTGGCTCGACTTGCCGCTGGCGACCGGGGTAGCCGCTTCGATGGCGCCGGGTTCGGGATCACGAGACGAGAGCGGCGCGCGAAACAGATGAAGATGCTCATGACCAGCATTGTCGAGACAATATTGGTGGATCGCAGAAAAAATGTTTCAGTCAGATCAATAAAGCAAATCAGACAGGTGTAGACAAGCGTGAGCCCGACATCCCGGTTTAGCGAGCCGGCCTCGCGAATTCGGGTCAATATTCTGAATCCGTAAATTAAATATCCAGAAATAAAAATACTTAAGCCGATGACTCCAGTTTCCATCAGAACGCCAATATATCCATCATGGTAATTGTCTAGAAACCATCCGTATTGCGCTCTAAACGTATCTTCAACGCCCTTCAGAGTCCAAAATCCGTTGAGGCCATAACCGAGCAAGGGCGCGCTTTTGAAGTAACTCAGCGCGTGCTGCCAAATGAAGGTGCGTTCGGTGAAATCAACTTCCGTCCCAAAAACATACAAATATTTATTGCCGGTTTGCAGGAAATACACAATGAGCGCGCTTGCGATCAGGCCCAGGGCGAAGGGGCCAAAGGCGAGAATCTTCGCGAAACGCGCCGAAACCCCGGTCAGATAGATACAGGACACCGCCACCGCGGCGAGCGCGCCGCCGCCGCGCGAGCCGGAACCGACCACGCAGGCGAACGCCGACGCCGCCGCCAGGTAATGATACGGCTTCCGTGGCGGATCGATGAGGCGATAAGACGAAAAAAACAACAGAAGCGCGCCGCAAATGCCGAGTGTTTGCTTCGAGCCGAAAATCCCGTTCCACTGGCCCGCGTGTTGCCAATCCGTGAGAATGCCGATGTCTGGAACGAACAGCGACAGGACGATCGAGAGCGCATTGAGCAAAAACAGCCCATGGATCACGCATTCGACGATGTCGTCCATGGCCATCGTTCTGACCAGTCGATAAGCGCTGAACGTCACGATGACCAAGGCCGCTCCCTTGGACATGCTCGCGGCGGGATTTTCCGACCAGGATGTGGAGACGACGGCGAGCGCGTATGGAGCGAGGCTCAAATAGAATCCGGCCGTCGGCGCGATCCGCAACACCGTTGCACGGAAATAGCTGACGCCGGCGATAGCGAGCCACATGGCGATTACGAGGTACTGTTGAAGATTGGAGTTTTCGGAATCGGGAATGATTTTTTCGTGAAAATTGCCGCTGGATAAAAACGTCACCAGAATAAGCGCGCTTTTGGTTACGGGCGTCGTCCAGCGATTGGGATTTGAGAGGTCGGATGCCTGATCGCGGCCCAAAAATTTAGACCGACCTCTCGCAAGCCTTCCGGACATGTCGCGCTCATTTTATCGTCGACGATCGGCTGCGCGCCGAGATCGGCGCGACGGCCGATAAGCTATATGATTCGCCGGATCGCGTCCGCCGAGCCGTCGGCCGGTCGGGACGAACCCCAGGGCGACGGAGGATTGGACCGACCGCCGTCGTTCCGCGCGGAGTTGATCAGATAACCACGCTAAACGGCTCTTGTGGCGTAACGGCTTTCGACGGGCTATTCGAACAAAAGGGATCGAGAACGCGCGCTCGCCGCGGTTAGGCCCATGGAGATGACCGGTTCCGTGGATTTGTTGATAGCGTTCATCCGGGCTCGGAAAACACGGGCGGCGGCCATCCTCGCGCTATGCATCAAGGGCATGGGCGCCCTGTTGACCATCGCCATTTTCACGCTGGCGGCGCGCGCCATGACCACCGATGAATTCGGACAACTGGCCATCTGGTTCAACGCCATGAGCTTCCTGGCCGTCGCGGCCGTGTTCGGCCAGGAAACATTGATCGCCAGATCCTGGGGCGAGTATAGCGGGCGCGGCGAACACGGGATCGCGCGGGGCGCCTATCGTTTCGGCTGGAGGACCACGGTCGCCTCCGGCGCCGTTTTCGTTGTCGCTCTGCTCGCCTTCGCGCCGTTGACCACCGTAAAAATCGCCCCCGCCACTCTTTATTCCGGCGCCGCGTTCCTCTTTGTTCAGACGATGTTGCATTACTCGTCGCATTCGAGCCGCGTCATCGCCGGCTTCGTCGTGTCCGAGACCAACCGCGAGCTGACCTGGCGATTCATCTTGTTGTTCGCCGTGGTTTGGGCGGTCTTCCATCGAGGCTTGACGCCGACGGAGTTCTTTTGCGCCGGCGCCGCCGGAATGATGCTGTCCATCCTCTTTCAATCGCTCGCCGTCAGACGCCATTTCACGGATATGCCCTTCGCCGAAAGACGTGAAGTGCATCGGGCGGCGTGGTTCGCGCGTTCGCGCTCCATGTGGTTGTCGGCGATGGTCGAGGCGGCCAGCCAATATGCGGACGTCATGCTGATTGGTTATTTCGCGACGCCCGCCGCGGCCGGCGGCTATTTCGTCACCGCGCGCATCGCCAACATTTTCCCGATGGTCATGACCGGCCTAAACACCTATCTGATCACGCACTGCGCCAATCTCTATTTTTCCGGCGACATCCAAAGATTACAGGAGATCATGCGGTCCATCGCGACGACGGCGCTGGCGTTCCTGTTGCCGGCCCTTCTCGCGATTCTCGTTTTTGGACGGCAGATCCTGTCGATTTTTGGTGAACGTTACGTCTCGGACTATCCCACGTTGGTCGTGCTGAGCTTGGCGTGCTTCGCCGTTTCCCTGTCCGGCTCCGCGTCGGGAGTCCTCCTCACCACCGGCCATGAAAAGCTCTACGCGCGCGTCATCTCCGTCGCGACCGCCATGAGACTCGCGCTGACCGCGACGCTCGCCGCGAAATACGGCGCTCTCGGCGCGGCCTGCGGCTTCGCGCTCATCAACGCGCCGCTCGCCGTCGGCCTGACGATCATGTGCCGCGCCGTCTGCGGAGTCGATCCATCGATCGTCAACATCGTGTCGCGCTGGCGTCCAGCGATCCGCGCTGTCAGCCCCTGAAACAGGAGCTTTGACGCAAAGCGCTATCGGCGTCGCGCGAAGTTCAACGATCGAGGGAGCGGCTCGTTAGCCGCCGCAGCATCCGATTTTTGGGCGTGAAGACCGCGCCGTCGATGCATTCGAGTCGGCCCCAGCGATTGAGCGTATGCAGCCGATTCCCCGGCCATAACGGGCCGGGCGGAATCACGCGGGTCATGGTTTGGCTGAAGTTCTCCGGATCGAGGAGGTCGATGCGGGCGAGCGCGAGTTTTTTCCCGTAGCCGGTCGAACAATCCTGAATCGGCCGCCAGAGCGCGCCGTCACGCTCGACGACGGCGCCGGCCGGCCGCGCAAGCCGGGAGTCGACCAGCACCGGACGTTGCGCATGCTCCTCCCAGGGCCCGAACAGATCGGGCGCATGATGAATCGCGAGCGTGTCGGAGTAGCCTCCGATGCCGTCGCGGATCACAGAGGTCATCCAATATCGGTTGGCATGTCTGAAAATCGTCGCGTCCGCGGCTTCGATCTTCGTCAGCAATTGCGTTTCGATTTCCCACTTGCGCGGGAATTCGACGCAGCGATAAAGCGAGACAGCGCCCGACAGTGACGCTTCCGGTATCAAATACAGCTCTTGCCGATGCGCGATGAGGAAGGGATAGGAGAGGTGCCACGGCTCTTCGAGCACAAGAAACGGCGCGCCAACCGGCTGGTCGGATTCGAATTCCCGCGCGAAGATTCTTCCCTTGCCGACGCGGTGATCGAACTGTTCGAAGAAAATACAGGTCTTGCCTCGCCATTCGATTGGAAAAGGGTCCGCCGCGTAGGCGTCGCCGAGATTGGTCAGCGCCCGCCACGGAACACCGGAAAGCCCTCCGGTTTCGAGCACGCCCGGGCCGTCCGTGAAACGCCACCCGACGCGCCAGTGCGGCGAGTAGCAGCAGAGGTGATAAATTTCGCGCGCGCAATGAAAAGCCATGTTGCGCAGCAGGAATGCGAGCGGGCGCGGAGTCGGGGCGACCTTGGCGGGTTTGCGCGCCTCCGACGGTCCGGGCGGCGACAGCAGCGTCTTTTCAATCAGCGTTATGACGCGGGAAACGACGGCCTCCAAACCGCCGATCAATCCGTCGGCGGCCTCCAAGGACGGTAGACCCGTGGCCACGACGGTCCCATCGTCGACGTTCTCCAGCGCGATGGATGGACAGACGCCAGCGAGCAGCGAGGCCGCGGCCGCGAGTTCGCCCGCGTGTCCGTCGTAAAGGGGTCGGAGCAGCAGCGCGCCGCTCGGGTGATCTGGAATTTGTTCGCGGCCGGCGCAATCGATGATGATCGAGGGCTCGAAATCAGGGGTCGCTTCCGTTTTGGCGAGTCCGGCGCCGTCGCTGAGCGTTGGACGAGAACGGCGCAACAGCAGTCGTTCGAGCGCGAGCAACTGCGTGATCGCCGTCGGAAAGGAATCGGCGCCGTCCACCAGACGAAACTGGATCGCCGATCCCGGCAAGAGACGCGCGAGCCGATCGCGAAGTCGTTCGTGCCAACGCCTCGAACCGCGTCGATCGACAACGATTTCGATGCGGACGCTGGTCATGCCGGCTTCGCCTCGATGAGGTTTAGATAGGCGCCCACCATCTTATCGAGCGGGAAACGATCGACCAACCGGAGTCCTCTCGCCGACAATGCGCTGGTCAACGTGTCGTCGTCGAAAACACGGCGAACGGCCGCGGCGAAGGATTGGGTATCGCTTGCGTCCACAAAGAGGGCGCAGGGCTCGCTTTCAACCGCCAACGTGTCTCTCAGCGCGTCAAGGTCGTTGGCGACGACGGGGACGCCGGCCTGCGCGGCTTCGACGGGCGCGAGGCCGAATGTTTCGGCGGCGCTCGGAAACACGAAACAATCGATCGCGGCGAGAAACGCCCCCATCGCCTCGCCGCCAAGCTCGTCGCAAAAATGGACGCGCTCCGCGACGCCTAGCTCGCGCGCCATCGTTTCGAGGCGCGCGCGGTCCTGGCCTTGGCCGGCGAGCGCCAGATGTTGCTTACTGTTCACCGTCAAGACGCGAATTGCCAGGTCCAGCTGTTTCAATGGATGGAGCCGCGCGGCGCACCCGAGCAGTTCGACAGCCTCCGGCAGGCCTAGCGCCCGTCTCGCGGCGCTCTTTTCTAACGTCGCCGACTTATCTAGAAAACCGTGGTCTATGCGCACCAACCGGCAGCTATAAGCAGACGGATATCTCTCGTAATCGGTTTCGGTCACAGCCGAATTCACGACGATGTGATCATAGGCCCCGAAGCAGCCGATCACCTTGTCGACGAAGCGGACAGCCGGCGCGACGGTGCGCGGCGCGGACACTTGATTGGCGACGATCAATCTCACGCCCGCCAACCGCGCGATCGGCGCCGCGATGAGATTGCCGAAATGCTGGAACGTCACGATCGCGTCCGGCTCCACCCGCCGCAGGTCGAAGAAAAGTCGAAACATCAGGCTTAAGAGGCCGTAGATCGAGGATGGACGCTCATTCGCGCAAAAAAACGTGTCCTCCTCGTGATCGAACGAATCCGTGCGGCGAAAGAGGAAAATCTGCCGCGCGCCCCATCCCTTCGCCTTCACGCCGTTGGCGAGCTGGCGAGAGATCTCCTGCGCGCCCGCGTTTTCCGCCTGCGTTTGTACGAATACGATTGTTTTCAGCTTTTCGTTCATGTTGCTTCCGTGGCATCGACCCAAGGTGGCGTATTGAATGCAGTTTACCCGCGGCGGTTACGAGATTTGGCGTACGCCGGCGGGCGCATTCTCGAAGCAAAATGTCGTTTTTTAGTATTTTTATTACTATATGTTTCGCCTCAATTTTCATGTAAGCGCATATTCTCCGCCGAATAGTAATAACGGACATAAGGTTCCGTCTAGCCGCGTTGTAAATATAAAGTAAACGAGCGTTCCTACTTGTGGGCCCCCGCGCCGAGTCGTCGCCCGCTGAAGGCGTTGCTGTCCGCACCGCCGCGCGCGCGGGGTCCACTTACGCTCCGGCTACGAACCTATCCCGCGACCGCTTGGCCCGCGTCGGCCCTCGTCAGTCCGGGCGCGCCAGCGATCAGGCTTTCCTTGAAGGCAAGCCAAAGATCGCAGACCCGGTCGTTCGGCGCGAGGCGCCCGCATAGCGAGCCGTGACCGTGATCCGGATCGCTGTCCAGTTCGATGTGGCCTTCCAGAAAATGCCTGAAGGCGCGCAGTGATGGAACGTCCCAATGCTCGCCTTGCAAGATGGCGCGAAACACTCTTTCCAGTCCGCCCCCCTCATAGCTCGCGAGACTCAGGGCTCTGGTGATGTCGTCGACAGTGCGAACCTTTTTCAGATACGCTTCTCCAATGCCCTTAAGGCGTCTTTCCCGGATCTCGTCGATCGGCGTGAGCCCGAGCGCTCGGCGCATGAATTCGTCATGGTCCACGCGTTCTCCGATAGCCACGACGCCGGCGCACGGTGAAAGATTATCGGTGTCCCGCTCGCCGCGGTCCAGTTCGGCAAGGTCCAAATCATTAGGATAAAGGCGGCGAGCGATAACGACGTTTTCGCGGAACTGAACGGAAAAATAGTAATAGGTCCACGCCGTATTGATGATGTCGTCGCGGGAGAGGCCCTTCCAATTCAATTCGCAAATGTCGTCGATGACCTTTTCATATGATTCCCGAATGGATTCCCGATCGAGAAAAGCCTCGATTGAAAGATCGCTCTCCACATTTGTTTGTCGCCGTTCGCTGCTCATGACCACCACTCCAAAAAACACGCCAGTCGCAAGCAACTCCAGCGCGGACGAATGGGATTTCGTCGCTGTAACAAAATGAAACAACGACGAGCCTCACTCGGGAATGGTTCAAACTTCATGCCGACGGCGTCTTTATTCACCGTTCACAAACGCAAAGCGATTGTCCACGGATCGGCGCCAGCGTGGGATTTCTTATCTCTGTTGGGGTTTAAATGTGACATCAGCAGGTTAACAGCGGTCAGCCAGGGATTATGTTTAGGCGCCGATCGACGCGTCACACTTTATTTCGCCGCTTCCCTAAGCGCCGCCTTTGGCGTGGACTTGCGAGAGCTCTCGTTTTCGGCATTTGGGCCGCAAGACATTTCGTGGTCGGTTCGGAGACGCGCGCGACCTCGCCGCTCACAAGCGAATAATAAATCGTCCGCGATTCGCGCCTCGTCCTCACTGGCGCGTCGATGCATAGGCAAGCAAGATGCCGCCGCACGATTGGCGGGAGCACACCGGCGGCTCCTCGGATTTGCGCCGTCCTGACGCCGGGCCATCGCCCATTATGACGCGCGACATCTGACGGGTCCAAAGCGGCCGGGAGAAACGCTTGGGCCTCCAAGCGCCTTGGGTCGCGGTTTTGGGCCTCTGGCAAGGGGCCACTCTGACGGAAGGCCGGCAACCGGCGGACATGCCGGGTGAATTTCCGCGCAAACGAAAACCAGGAAAATACATTGATATCAATAACTAGTCTGGCTGGGGGACCTGGATTCGAACCAAGATTGACGGAGTCAGAGTCCGCAGTTCTACCGTTGAACTATCCCCCACCGGCGACACCTCGCTGGAATCGCGGTTGAGCTTGTTTCGTCTAGTGAGGGCGGCGGCGCATGTCAATATCGTTGACGTTTACACTCCGCGCGAGTCCAAAGCGGCTTGCCACCCGCGGTCGGCTGTGGCACAAGGCCGCGAGTTCAGCGCTGCGGTAGCTCAGTGGTAGAGCACTCCCTTGGTAAGGGAGAGGTCGTGGGTTCAATCCCCCCTCGCAGCACCATTAATTCAATAGGTTATCGAACATCCGCACATCTTCCCGGACTTCAAGCTACCACATAGCTACCACGAAGCG
Organism: Methylocystis sp.; assembly: GCA_049583305.1. Lineage (GTDB taxonomy): Bacteria > Pseudomonadota > Alphaproteobacteria > Rhizobiales > Beijerinckiaceae > Methylocystis. Next base: position 6,384 of record JBAUVQ010000127.1, on the reverse strand, counting down.
TGGTTTGGCCGGCCTCGTGTCTCGCTGATACGGTTTCCGGCTGACTGGTTCGTGGCGGGATTCCTTCCTGGACTCGAAGCAGTTAAGTTCCGTCGTCATGAATCGCGAAGGGGCGAGCCATGACGACGATAGCTGCGCATTTGAGCGTCGAGGCGTTGCGTGATCGGTATGTTTCGAGCGCCGATGTCATGGAGGCTCGACATTTTCAGACGATCTGGCTTCTCGCCAAGGGGCATGGCGTCGGCGAGGTCGCCGAGCTGACCTCGTTCGGTCAGCGCTGGATCGAACAGCTCGTCGTTCGCTACAATGCTGAAGGCCCGGATTCGCTGGGAGATCTGCGCCGGCGCAATGGTTCGACGGCGCGGGTGCTCACCCCGGAGATTCTCGCGAAGCTGCGGGTCCGCTTGAAAGAGCCCCCTAGCGACGGCGGTTTGTGGACGAGCGCCAAGGTCGCGGCGTTCATCGCGCGCGAATTGGGGCTGGAGAAGGTCGGCGTTCAACGCGGCTGGGAGGCGCTGAAAGCCTGCGGCATGTCGATCCAGACGCCGCGTCCGAAAAATCCCAAGTCGGCCACGCCGGAAGAGACGGCGGTTTTTAAAAAAGCCTCGAAGACGCCGTCGCCGAAGAAGCGCAAAAGCATCCCGAGCGGCCGGTCGAAGTCTTCGCCAGCGACGAACACCGGCTCGGCCTGAAGCCTGTAACGCGCCGCGTCTGGGCTCCCATCGGCGAACGACCGATCGCGCCAGGCCATCATCGCTTCGATTGGCTTTACGTGACGGCTTTCGTCTCGCCAGCGAGCGGCGAGACCTTTTGGTATGTGCGCGACGGCGTGTCGAAGCCGTTCTTCGCCGCGCTGCTCGAAACCTTCGCGCGCGAGGCCGGCGCCGGCGTCGACCGAACCGTCGTGCTCGTTCTCGACAACGCCGGCTGGCATGGCGAAGCGGGCTTGAGCGTGCCCGAGGGCGTACGTCTGATCTTTCTGCCGCCCTACACGCCCGAGCTGCAACCGGCCGAAACGCTGTGGGCGCTGGTCGACGAACCCATCGTCAACAAACACGTCGCGACGATCGACGAACTCGACGACATCATCGGAAAAAGATGCGCCGCTCTCGCCAACCAACGCGAAGCCATCAGAGGCAGGGCCGGATTCCATTGGTGGCCAAAAACCGCCAAGCCGAAGTAATCAGCCGGAAACCGTATGACAAACCCGCGTGACGCAGATTCTGCCGAACGCAAAAACGCCCCCCTGGCTACAATTGCCATCGAGCCACGGGGCAATGATCACCACTTGAGCGCAGGCGCGCTTTCGGCGGACTCCGTCAGGACTTACGAGCATCGTCGCAGACGGCTCGCGCCAATCTAATTTAATTCGGTCGCCTCGGCAGTCGTCGCAAGCCCAACAGTCTGAAGCGCGAGGCTTCCGCGCCGAGGTGTAGCGCAACAGGTGGTTCTGCTGATTCGCAATCAGTAGGTCGCGGGCTCGACTCCCGCAACTGAACCAATGAAATCAAATAGGTATGTAATTTTCGGAGGGGACATAAGGCGGCGGGTCGGATAGAGGCAAGCATTGAGGTTAGCGGCTACGACCATCGAGATGCCAAATGACGGCCGCGCGTCGCCGCGAACCGCGCTTGGTCATCGGCGCAAAGCGCCCGGATGAAACTGCAAATTTGCAAGCACCTCTTCAGTCCGGCGGGCGGCGGGCGTGAAATTCCGCCGAAGTTCGCAAAAAATCCCCTATGGCAGCACAGCGCGGAAACACGAAGTTGGAGACGCCCGTGTGTCGACTCGTCGCCGTTGACGCCGCCGCGAGTCTTGCAAGCGCTCATGCCTTTTGATTCGCGGAAGCGGTGATTATGGAACGCGACGACCCCGATTCGCGAAAGTCACGAATTTCGACAATCGACGCGATAGGCCAAAAAACTGACGCCGCCAGACGGTTTCGCGGCGGAGGCTGCTTGTTGCTCAAGCGCCAACAGCGGACGCATGTAGCGTCTGCTCGGAGGCCGCCGGCTGATTACGTCTTCATCGCGTCTGGCGCAGTTTAAGTGTTACCCCTCCTCTCCGTCCTGAGACGCGGCCGAAGGTCGAGGCCCTTCGCCATAAGTTTTGCCGAGCCGCCAAGCTCTTTTGAGAGCCACTCAGCTTTTTCGTTCAGTCCGATTATTAATTCATGGAAATCTATTTTTTTGCCCGTCTCGGGATGTTCCCATTTTCGGTCCCTTGCGATTGTGACAAGGAGACATCCTGCACGGCATTCCTCCGCCGCCATATATTTTGTCAACAATTGATCATGGATCGTATTGAAAAGATCGGTCCCCGACCGTTCGTCGCCAAGCTTAAGCTCAATGGTTCCTTGCGGGGTGGAGCCGGTCGATCTGAATCGAATGTCGGTCTCCTTTTCATCCGCAGTCACGGATTCTTGGTCGATAGTGTAGCTCTGGTTGGCTGCATCACGGAGCGCGCGAGCCAATTCTCGCCGCATAACATGTTCATCAGAGATGCTGGCCCATAGCTCCCGTGGTGAGATATCTTGTAGCAAGAGATCATCGATATCGTCGAGGCGGTCGCGCATGAGCGCAAACATCGCTTCGCACGTCTTGGGCGGAGACTCTCCCGTTTTGTCCAGAATGGCAAACTCGGCCTCAGTAAGCGCCACATTATCCGCCTCCTCGGCGGCCTTTTCCTCGGCGATCGCGATGACCCGATCCTTGATGTGGTCAAATAAGGGATCGGCCGCCATTTCGAGCTTAGCAGACCAGCCCTCGGGGCCTGTTGAAGAGAGTAGGGCGGAAAGCACCGCGTTCCGGCTTTTCTCTGCATTGTCCCGAGTGTCCGGTGAATAGGAGCCTTCGTGGTAAGAGTCGTCCTCGATCCGGACGTGCTGGTAGACCAGCCGAAGAAGTCGAAGCAGAAGCGGCGGCGTAAATTCGGGCGCGCGGAGATCGAAGCCGATGCCACCATAGTCTTGGTTAAATACCCCAGCGAACAACCGAACGCCCACGCCTGTCTTCGACGGCGCGCACCCCGTGAGGCCGTTCTCAAGCGCCTCAACTCCCGCGACCGCGTTGAGATGAAGGAGAGCACGTAACCATACGTTTGCAAAGGGGACAGCAAGGCTATCCGCGAGATGTCGCCGCGCGCTCTCTTCTATAAAGCGACGCTCATTGTCATTGCCGCTCTTGACGAGGATATCGATTGCTTGGCGGAGGTTCTGTTTGGATGGAGGGTTTTTGGGAGTGGCATCAACTGGTGCAACCTCTGACAGCCAAACATGAATACGAGGAACGAAAAGCGCCGCGATGAGCGCGGATGCGTGACTTATGTTCTGCAAGAAGATCGAATACGCGCTTGCTTCCGTCAACTCGCGGAGCGAAAAACTCAGTTCTTCACCAAGGACGCGATCAACGACTGTCGGATACTCGACGGCAAGGCTTTCGAGCCACGACGGAAAGCCGTTAAGCTCCATTGGCGCGTATCGACAGGCCAGCTCAGCTTCCTGCTCCGTCAAGCGCTTTGCCCAGTTCGCATCTTCGGCTTCCGCGGCGATCCCAGCGAGGCCAAACTGCCATCTGACGAGAAACGTATCCTTCTCACGGTCGGGGCGTTCACTACGGAGCGTAGGTCTATCCTTGCGCCACACAGCCATCATGGTAACACGAAGCCGATCGGCGACAGGCTTGCTAAACTGCTCCTCGATGAACCGCCGGGTCCATCCCGAGGCCCTGCTTTCACGGCCCGAGCGGTCAACCGCCAGCCATAGATTCCAAGCCGTGTTATCGGCGCGATCCGGGGCAAAAGCAGCATCCGGGTCTCGCACGATCTCGCGCCAAAACATCACCCAACTTGCATGGGCCTTCGCCGTGCGTCGCTCGGCGTGCCTGGTGCGCTTCGCGTCTGCCACCTCTAACCGACGCAATTCGGCGTTGCGTTCCGGTGGCTTCAAGCGGTTATCGATGATTGTCGTGAGAGCTGGTGCATCCGAGACAAACGACTTGAGACGTTCAAGCAGCTCTCGATTGTCGGTCCCGTCCCGGTTGAGCAGGCACATTTCGCTCCAAAGCATCATCTCCCGATGTTCCAATGGCTCTTTCGGATCAGACAGCCGCTTTCGAACCCACATGCCATCCATCTCATCGCTAAGCTGGATGCCGCCGTATTGTGAACGGTCGAAGACCCGCTGCCACGCGTCCCCGGACTGATGCAGATGCGCCAGAAAGGCATCTTCCTTCCAGAAGGCGGTCTCACGTGCGTCGGCGGATAGCTCTGCGAGCGCTCGGCGTAGCTCTGCCAAAGCGACTTTTTCGCGGTAATCCTTTTTCGAGAGATGAACAGAGAGAAGACTCGACTCGATCCAACCGTCGGTCCTGATGCCTTCCGCCGCCTGCCGGCGGCATGCCGCAAGGAGTGCTGCCTTCAAGTCGGGCCGTTTAGTCCGAAGGTGCGGGAATTCATCGTGTTTCCAAGCTATGCCGTCGGTGACCAAATTCGTCAAAGCTTGGCGTAGCTCATCGAGATACCTTGGCGAAAAGTTACCCGTCTCGATTTTATGCGGTAGCCAGTAATTCAGTTGGCCGACGCTACGCAGCTCTTCTTTCACGCGCTGAACAATCCGAGACAGACGAGCGACCGGCATATGGGTAGGAAAAAGGTCAAGTACCGCGTGGCGCGTCATCGCGTCAGGCCAACGGGCGGGATCGGTTTCGACCGAGACCGAGAGCGCTTCAAGGCGGGGGTCATTCAACTGTAACATAGCCTCGATCCCCAGGCTTCGCTCGCGAACCGTTCCGGCTCCATCCATGGCGGACCCGTAGGCAATGTCGGCGCATTCGCCAAGTTTTCCAGCGGCCACCGATTGAAGTAAAAGAATGCGGACTTCCGGGTTCTCGATCCCTCGATTCCACAGCCGAGTCACGCAGCCAGTGAGTTCCTGAGATGCAAAGCGATGCACTTGAATGCCCGGCGTGCTAAGGCCGCGCCAACCGCCACGACCGTAACGCTCCACATACGCTTCCAGCGCCCTTATGCGTTGCGCTGGGCGCAACGACTGTGGATCGCCGTGGTCCAGAACAGCGGCGGGATCGAGGTCAACAAGATCATCAAAAATCGTATCGCGCGAAAGGGCCAGCCAAGCCGCAATCGGGCGCATCGACGGCCTAAGCGTTCGTACGCCTTGTGCCGTCTCTGCAAACAAGAGTCGTTTGACCGACTTGATCGAGACACCACAGGCGAGCAGCGCATCGAGCCGTTTCGCAGCTAGATATTCCACCACTGACCGATGATGGAAGCGGACGCGGCCGTAACTTGCGAAGCCCAAGAGTGGGCGCTCCAGCAACGTGGCCCGTGCCTCGGCACTCCAATCTTGCAAAATTTTGGACACGTCCAGCGCTGCCTTGCTAGCATGAACGATATCGAAATCGGCACTATGCCGCAGTGTGAGCTTTCGGGTCAGCATGGCGGCTAGCGCCAATCGACTGGCGCCGTCGCTTGCGGTCTCTTGCGAAAGCTCAGCTCTTTCCCTGCGCTCAACGCTTGGCTTTAATTTCGTTCCAATATTGGTTTCGATTTGGTCGCGATGTGAACGTATGCGGTGATGCTCGCGCCAATCAGAACACAATTCGACCAAATCCTGCGGCCGCTCAGCGAATTCTTCCGCGTCGCGGTGGCAAATATCGGCCAGAAGCGCCTCGGGGTCCGAAACGCCTTGGAGCACTGCAAACTCACGCATCTGCTCCGGTGACAGCGGCATAAGGCCGACATTACGCCATACCTTGGGCTCCGCGTCATCGGCAGGCTTTTTCTTGCTTCTATCCATCACCATGTCGGCGAAGGCTTCCGCCGTGGGCTCCGATTCTTCAGAAACCGGAATCGGCAGATGTCTGAGGATCAGCTCTTGATCAATCGGAACGGGGCGGGTCGTAATAATGATTCGAGCCCTACCAAGTTGACCCGCGAGCGCCTTGTTGAGCCGCTTCAATGCCTGATCAAACTTGCCGAGAGTTAGCTTCAGTTCGTCAATGGAATCCAAAAAGAACGTGGCGATTTCAGATTGAGAACGCAGCCACGCATCGAACCGTTTTTCTTCGTCCGCGCCAAGCATATCGTGGACTGTACTGCCCGCCAGTGTAGCGAGGTCCAGGAAAAATGCCGGCTCGCCGATCTTCCATAGTTTGCCCTGTTGCGATTGGCACTCGTACGTTTTGCCCGAGCCCGCTTCAGACACGATGAGAACGCGTTTGGAGCGCAGCAACTCGTCCCATCCGAAACCGCCCGCATAGCCAACCTTAGCGAGGGCAGGGGCTTTCTCGATATCGGCAACTTCCGCGTCCAACAGGTCGCGGAACGAGCGCTTGATGGAGCGGGGGTCGACAGGCTTTTCGGTCA
>JBAUVQ010000126.1:0-2029 GCA_049583305.1 Methylocystis sp. | reverse complement strand
CCGCGGCGCAGGAAGCTTTTGACGGTCAGGCCGAGATGCAGCAGCGCGCCCAGCGACACCAGCGCGGCGCCCGGCTCGCCGGCCGCGTCGGCGTCGTCCTCGTCGTCGTCATTCGCGGCCATGGCGTCGCGCGATCCCCACCGCCGCGATTCCTCGCGAATGTCGGCCTCGGTTTCGAATCCATAGCCGGCCGCCCCGGTGAGCCCGAGAATGGCGCCGCCGATCGCGGACACGCCGATCAGCGCCAATATGAGCCGATTGCCGCCGACGGCGTGCCGCGGCAGCGACAGAATCGCGTCGCCGACGACGCCGCCGAGCCCGGTCGGCAACGGCCAGCGATCGGTGACGGGAAGCAGCGAGGCCGCCACCGACGCGCAGAGAACGCCGAACAGCCAGAGCAGAACGCGCAGGCGCGCGCGTTCGATCGCGCGGTGAGAGAGCAGGCGAAGCGCCAGCGCCGCGATCGGCAGCAGCGCGGCGCAGGTGGCGACGCCGATCGTCTGCATGAACAGATCGGCGACGACCGCGCCGGGCACGCCGAGCAGATTATGCACCCGCGCGTCGGTCGCCTGGTTGAACGACGGATCGCGCGCGGACCAGGTGAACAGGGCCAGGGTCACGGCCGCGCAAGCGGCGAGCGTGAACAATCCAGTCGCTTCCGCGGCCCGCCGTCGCGCGAAATGGCGAACGACATCGGAAGAGGAGCCGAAAGTTTGGCGGCGCGTCATGGTTCTCGCTAGGCTCGCTGTCGCTGTTGGGGCGAGGCCCTTTCCCTCGAAAGGCGCCCCGCCCGACAACTATGAACGAGCCTAGGAAATTAAGAGTAAACACGCGATTAACCGTGGATGTTTTCCGCTTTTTAGAGTGTTTTCGAGCGAAGCGGGAACCGGTTCGCGTGAAGAAAACACGATAAAACAAGGAGTTTAGAGCGCTTCCGTTTCAACTTGAAACGGATGCACTCTAGCCTTGCGCGGCTTCCTGCGCCGCGGCCAGCTCGTGGTTTTGGCGGCCGACTTTCTTGGCGGCGGGCCGCGTCGTCACGCGCTCGATATAGGCGGCGATGTCGTCCGACAGCGGCACGATGCCGAAATTCGTCTGCCACCACAGCGCCGTGCCCCACAAAACATCGGCGGCGGTGAAGCGCTCGCCGAAGAGATAGGGCCCCTTGGCGATCTGGTCGCGAACCACCGCCAAGGCGGTGTCGAACTCGCCGTACGGGCTCATGCCGCGCATGCCCGGCTCGACCTTTCGCGCGCGGTCGACCACCGCCGGCTCGAAGGCCGAGCCGTAAAACGCCAGCCAGCGCAAATAAGGCCCGCGCAGCGGTTCGCCGATCGCCGGCGCGAGGCCCGCCGCCGGAAAGGCGTCGGCGAGATAAATATAGATCGCCACCTGCTCGGTCACGACCGCGCCGGCGTGCTCGATCGCCGGAACCTTGCCGAGCGGATTGATCGCGAGATAAGCGGGCTTGCGCTGGTCTTCGAGCTTGAGATTCAGCACATGCAGATCATAGGGAGCGCCAAGCTCCTCCAACAGGATTTGCACGCCCTGGGAACGGGTGTGGGGGGCGTGGTGCAACGTGACTTTGCTGGCGTCGGTCATGGGAACATCCTTGTTAAAGAAGCTCTAGCTAGCGCGGGCATCGGGACAGAACGATGACGCCCCCGGGTAATTAGGTCGCGCCGCGCGAAAATGGCCCGCGCGGGGGCGCGAGCCATTTAAATGTGTCGGGAATGGAGAAAACCGCGCGCTTAGAAGGGGCCGGGGCCAGGGCCGTAGCCATAGGCCGCCGGGGCGGGGCCAGGGCCGTAGCCAGGACCGGGGCCATAGCCGGGACCCGGGCCATAACCCGGACCGGGGCCGGGGCCGGGACCATAGCCGGGACCGCCGCCGTAGCCGCCCACGTCGTTGCCCTTGGCCGCCATGCACTGCGAATAGACCCGGTCGTAGCGGCCCTGAACCTCGGCGCCCGCCGCGCGGCCGTTGCCGGCGCCGATCGCGCTGCCGACCAGGAGACCTTCGCCGGCGC
>JBAUVQ010000125.1:0-16534 GCA_049583305.1 Methylocystis sp. | reverse complement strand
GGCGAAGCCGCCGTTGAGGTGCACGGCGACGATGTCCGCCCGCCAGAAGGAAAAGTCGGGAAAGTCGGCGTAAAGCGCCGCCTTGGGATTGCGGCGCAGATAGCGCGCGCGCGGCGCCGGATCGGCCGTCCGCGCGGCGGTCGCCAACAGCGTCAGGCGCGGATGCGCCATCGGATCGCCGCTCCCGCCTTGCGCCAGCAGCAGCGACAGCCGCGGATCGCGCTCGAGATTGCGGGTGTGCGCGGCCAGCCTCGACATCAGCAACACGGGGCTTCCGTCATAATCCGTGGCGATCGTCGTGAGCGTGGCGAAGGGCGCGCCGTCCGGCGTCAGGGTGGCGAGCGTCGCGGCGCGGATTTGGCGCAGCAACCGCTTGGCGAGACCGGCGGGATCGAAGTCGGGGTCCTGGCCCGGACCGGGGCCGAGAGGCGGAGCGGGCGCGGCGTCGGCTGGCGTCGTCATCGAAAACCCTCTTCTCGCGGCGGCGGCGCGGCGGGCGCCGGGAATGCGTGCTTTGTGGCGAATATGCGTATATAAGGGGTAAAGCGGGTGGCGAGGCGACTGTGTCGCGACATTCGCGGCGCGGAACCGAACCGGGCGTTTGAAGCCCGTGATTTCGCGGCGACGCTCTTTTGGCCAGTGCTCTTTTGGCCGACGTCGGGCGGGCCGGGTTTTTTGGGCGCGCGAGACAGCGCCCCTCATCGATATGTGTCGCTTCCTTAGTAACGGCGTTCGCGCGTGAAACGAACCTTCAGTTTCGGTTCATGTCGCCAAGGCCAGGATCGAATCGAAATATCCTGGCCGCAACAGCAAAGGTTGATAATGCCGACCATCGCTCTCGTCGACGACGATCGCAACATTCTCACATCCGTCTCGATCGCCCTGGAAGGGGAAGGCTATCGCGTCCAGACCTACACGGACGGAGCCGCCGCGCTCGACGGGCTGCGGGCCAATCCTCCGGATCTCGCCATTTTCGACATTAAGATGCCGCGCATGGACGGCATGGAGTTGCTCCGCCGGCTGCGACAGAAATCCGATCTGCCGGTGATCTTCCTCACCTCGAAAGACGAGGAGATCGACGAATTGTTCGGCCTCAAGATGGGCGCGGACGACTTTATACATAAGCCGTTCTCGCAGCGCCTCCTGGTCGAGCGGGTCAAGGCGATCCTGCGCCGCTCCAACCCCAAGGAGGCGGCGACGCAAAAGGAATCCGAGGCCAAGGTTCTGGAGCGCGGCGCGTTGACCATGGACCCGGAACGCCACGCCTGCACATGGCGGGGAGATCCGGTCGTGCTGACGGTGACCGAATTCCTGATCCTTCAGGCGCTGGCGCAGCGCCCGGGCGTCGTGAAAAGCCGCAACGCGCTGATGGACGCGGCTTACGACGATCAGGTCTATGTCGACGACCGCACCATCGACAGCCACATCAAGCGGCTGCGCAAGAAGTTCAAAATGGTCGACGACGATTTCGAGATGATCGAAACACTGTATGGCGTGGGCTATCGCTTCAAGGAAGGCTAGGGCCGCGCCCGTGGAACAGAGGCGTGGACGGGCGATGAGCGTCGAAGCGCGGGAACAGGCGGAAGCGCGGTCCTCGTCGCGGCAAGGCCGGGCGGGGCAAGTCCGTGTCGGGCGTGTCGCTTCCGTGCGGTTGCTGCGGCTGGCGCGCGCGGCGCAAGCGCGGCTCTCGTCGTCGCTGACCCGCCGTATCGTCGTGCTCAACCTCGGCGGGCTGGTCGCGCTGCTGGCGGGATTTCTCTACCTCAATCAGTTTCGCGAAGGATTGATCGAAGCCCGGGTCGCGAGCCTTCAAACGCAGGGCGAGATCATCGCGGCGGCGGTCGCGGCTTCCGCGACCGTGGACACCGACGCCATCACGATCGACCCGGAAAAACTGCTGAAACTCGCGCCGGGCGAGAGCTACAACATCGCGGACGGGAGCCAGCCGGCGCTGGAGTTTTCGCTCAATCCCGAGCGCGTCGGCCCGCTGCTGCGGCGGTTAGTGTCGCCGACCCGCACCCGGGCGCGCATTTATGACCGGGACGGCGAACTGCTCCTGGATTCCCGCTCGGTTTCCGGCCGCTCCAACATTCTGCGCTTCGATCTGCCGCCGGGCGCCTCGTCGGGCGCGCAAATCAGCGGCGACGCGCAAACGCCCTACGAAGAATTCATCAGCACGCTGCGGCGTTGGAGCCGCCCGGGATTGCCGCTCTATGAGGACATCGGCACGGCCAACGGCAAGGCCTACCCCGAAGTCGCGAACGCGCTGGGCGGCAATCCGCGCTGGGTCGTGCGCGCCAACGCCAAGGGCGAGACGATCATTTCGGTCGCGGTTCCCGTGCAGCGTTTCCGCTCCGTGCGCGGCGCCCTGTTGCTGTCGACGCTGGGCGGCGACATCGACGTCGTCATCGCCACCGAACGCTGGGCGATCATCCGCATCTTCTTGGTTTCGGCTGGCGTGATGCTGCTGCTGTCGCTGCTGTTCGCCGGCGCCATCGCCGAACCGATGCGCCGCCTCGCCGAAGCCGCCGAGCGCGTGCGGCGCGGCGTCAAGTCGCGCCAGGAGATTCCCGACTTCACCGACCGGCAGGACGAAATCGGCCATCTTTCCGGCGCGTTGCGCGACATGACCAAGGCGCTCTACAACCGCATTGAGGCGATCGAGCATTTCGCCGCCGATGTCGCGCATGAACTGAAGAACCCGCTGACCTCGCTGCGCAGCGCCGTCGAAACCCTGCCGATCGCCAAGACCGAGGCCTCTCGCGAGCGGCTGCTGGAAATCATCAAGCACGACGTCGGCCGGCTCGACCGGCTGATCAGCGATATTTCCGACGCGTCCCGGCTCGACGCGGAGTTGGCGCGCGCCGACATGGCGGCGGTGAATTTGGCGTCGGTGCTGGAGACGGTCGTCGGCATGTCGCGCGGCGTGGACACTGGCGACCATGTGACGGTCGCGCTGACGAAACAGGATGCCGACAGCGCGGCGGCGCGCGGCGGCTGGCGCGTGCTGGGCCATGATTCGCGCCTCGCCCAGGTGTTCGACAATCTCATCGTCAACGCGCGCTCTTTTTCGAAGCCGGGCGGCGTGGTCCGCGTGCTGCTCAGGCCCGAAACCGGCGTCGGCTTCTCCGGCCGCGAGCGCGACGGATATGAAATCATCGTCGACGACGACGGCCCCGGCATTCCCCAGGGCGCCTTCGAGCGCGTGTTCGAGCGTTTCTACACCGACCGGCCCGAGCAAGGTTTTGGGCAAAACTCCGGCCTCGGCCTCTCGATTTCCCGGCAGATCGTGGAGGCCCACGGCGGCCGTATCCGCGCCCTGAACCGAACCGTGCTGGAGCCCGAGGGCACGGACGAGCCGCCCGACGGACCGGAGGCGCCGGGAGACGCCATCCTGGGAGCGCGATTCGTCATATGGCTTCCAGCGGACCAATGAACGCCCCTGAAGACGGCGCCCAGCCCGAACACGCCAACGCGCTGCTGCTCGGCGAAACGGGAGTGTTGTTGCGCGGCGTCTCGGGCGCCGGCAAGAGCACGCTGACCAGCGCGCTGATCGCGCGGGCGGCGATGCGCGGCATGTTCGCGCGGCTGATCGGCGACGACCGGGTGATGCTCGTCAATTGCAATGGCCGCCTGATCGCGCGCCCGCATCCGCTGGCAGCCGGACGAATGGAATTGCGGGGGCTGGGCCTCGTGTCCATGCCGTTCGAGCCGGCTGGCGTGATTCGCCGCGTCGTCGATCTCGCGCCGCCGGGCGAGGCGTCTCCGCGCTATCCATTCCAATGCGACGCCATGACGCAATTGCGCGGTTTGTCGCTGCCGCGCTGCTTCGCCGAACTGCGCGACCCAGCCGCGGTCGAAAAAATATTCTTGTTTTGCATGGACTTACAGTAAATTAGAGGCGTCCCGCGCTTTTTGCTTGCCAATTTCGCCGCATCGCACAAAATGGCCGTTCGAAAAGCGCCCGCGACAGAATGACGGCGCTCATGTATAACCCGCCCGAGGTCGCTATATAATGCTGGACCGTCCTTGGCTCTTGAGCCTTCGGGCAAGTGGGGTTGGGTCGGTCTCGGAGAATCATGAAATGTTTCCTCGGGTCGCCTCGCGAGACGTCATCATGGGTGGTAGCGTCGCATGATCGGAATGGTCCTAGTGACCCACGGGCATCTCGCGACGGAGTTCCGAGCCGCGCTGGAGCACGTGGTTGGCCCGCAAAAGCAGCTCGCCTCGATTTCCATCGGGCCCGAGGATGACATGGAGCGGCGGCGTCTCGACATCCTCGAGGCGGTTAAGCAATCGGACAGCGGCGATGGCGTGGTGCTGCTCACCGACATGTTCGGCGGCACGCCCTCGAATCTGGCGATTTCCGTCATGAACGGCGGCAATGTCGAAGTGTTGGCGGGCGTGAACCTGCCCATGCTCATCAAGCTGGCTTCCGTGCGCGATTGCCAGACGCTGGAGCAAGCCGTCTTGCAGGCGCAGGACGCCGGCCGCAAATATGTGCATGTCGCCAGCCGAATCCTCAACCCCAAATGCGCCGTCGTCAAACCGCAAACCGTCGAGCCCGCGAAGTGACCGAGAGGGAATCCAACTTGGCTCTGGCCAGGCTAGAGCTTTCGAGCGAGTTGCCAATCATTAATATGAGAGGCCTGCACGCGCGGGCGACGGCGAAATTCGTGCAGTGCTGCGATCGCTTCGACGCCGCCATCACCGTCACCAAGGACGGCGAGACCGTGGGCGGCAGTTCGATCATGGGCATATTGACGCTGGGCGCGGCCCGGGGCACGACCATCCTCGTCACCGCCTCCGGCCCCGATGCGCGCGAGGCTATGGACGCGTTGACGGCCCTGGTCGCCGATCGTTTTGGCGAAGGGGAATAGTACGCGCCGCGACCCACCCGCGGCGCCATCGCGTCATCGGGCGACCTTGAACCTCGATATGTAATGCGCGCCAAATATCGCGAACAGCAGCGCGAGCCACATCGGTTGCGCGCGGTCGAAAAAGAAACTTTCGAACGAACTGAAATAAAGACAGAACATCCAGATTTGCATGAAAAAAGCGGCGAGCGCGGGCTCCTCGCCGAGCGTCAGCGCACGCCGGATATCCCGCATCGGCTTGACAACCAGCGCCGCGACCGTGAGCGCGAGGCCCGGCAAGCCCATCGAGAGAACCGTGTCGAGATAACCATTGTGGGCGTGCGCGGCGTTTCCGACCCACATGGTCGACTGCTCCATGCCATAACGGAGCGCCTCCGTATTCCAGAAGCTCAAGAATCCATGCCCGAGAATCAGAGCCTGCCCCGCCTGGGGTATGGCGAAGGACCAGATGTCCGTGCGCCCCGTGAAGGAAGTGTCGAGCGGCAAGGCCGCCGTCACCGACGCCATCCCCGGCCACAGCACGGAACCCACGCCGAGTAGATTGAGCAGCAGCAGCGGCGCGAGCAGAAGCGACGACCAGAGCGTGGCGTTGCGGATGTAAAGCGCCACGTAGGCGGTCGAAATCGTGAGCAGCAGAATCGTCGTCGAGCTCTTTCCGCCCGAATTGAGCACGAACACGATCGACAGAATAAAAATGCTCCAGCCCTCGATGGGCCGTTCGGACCGAACGAGCAGACCGATGAAGGCGAGGATGGAAAAGATCGCGCTCGCCATGTTCTTGTGGCCCAGCACGCCGCGCCACAGGCCCGCGAGTTCCGGCTCCCCAAGGTCGGTCGCCTGATGGATCGAATATTGAGGCATGAACACGATGCCGAAGTAGGAGAGGCCAATGATCAAAAGCGCGATCAGGCTCAACAGGTAAAGCAACTCGCCGCGGCCGCGCGGAAGCAAGAAGAGCGACGCGCCGCAGACCAGCACGAAGCACAACATGCCCGCGCGTTTGATCGAGGTCACGGGGTCCTGCGACGTGACGCAACAGAGCGCGATCCAGCCCGCCAGGACGAGATAGGGCGGCGTCACCAAACTCTTCAGGGCAAGCAGATCCGTCCGCCACACCAAGGTTCCGGCCGCGATCGCGAAGACGGCATAGAGCGCGTAATTCCACGCGTCATTGCCCTCGCTAAGCTCCATCGTCTCGTGAGCGCCAAGATCCTGGAAAGGCGTCAAGGTCATCCAGGTAATCGCCAGAATCGCGAGGAAAAGCGCTCCCCGCGAATTGATCGCGTAGATGGGCGAGGAAACGGTGACGCCGATCGTGGTCATGTCGCGAGAAATCGATGCAGCCATGGTTTCTCCGGCCCGGGCGCCGGTTCCGCGCGCTGGATAGAATATCCGCGGCGGGTTAACGGAACGCCTTCAGCGCTCTCACGCGGCCTTGCTCCCCCCGCGCAGGAGCAACCGATCCTGTCCGCCGGATTTTCTTTTGAGCATATAGTCTCGAATAGCCACTCTCGATGGCGTTTCGAGGTATTTGAAGGAAAAATGCGATATCACGAAGACGACGATCAGAAATCCCGCGAAAAACCAAACGGAAGATACGACGGCGCGGTCGACGCCAAGGCTTTCGAGAATGATGAGCGTCGAAATCTGCACGGGTATATGCAACAAATAGGTGCTGTAGGTCAGATCTCCGACGACACGGACCTTGGACCCCAGCCCGAAGACATCCAGCCGATCGAACGAAGCCGCGATGAGAACCAGCGATGGGAACGCGATCAGCTTGGTGATCTGCGCGGAATGTTCGGCGGTCATGTGAGCCGTGAGGAAATGCGCCAGCACGGCCAACAGCGCGCCGACGCCCCCCGCGAGAAGCGGCGGCCGAGCGCCGCTGGAATCGAGCGTCTTCCACATTTTGAACGCGAAACACCCGAGGAAGAAGCAGGCTCCGCATTGCCACACGTGCTTACCCGGAATGCCCGAGGCGAGAAGAAGCGAGAAAAACAGGGCGACGACCGGCGTCAGCATCGGGCGGCGCGAAATGTAGGGAATCGAGACGAAGAACGCGGCGTAGATCAGCACCTCGACCGACACCGACCAGATCGGGCCGTTATAGGAAAATCCCTGCTCGAGCCCCCAGCTCGACGCGAAGCCGAGATTCAGGATGAAATGATAAACGTCATTATACGGATATATCTGATAATGCCCGAATTTCGAGTTCGAAACAAATTGCAGCGCGGCGATGACGATCAAGGTGACGAAGTGCAGCGGATAAAGCCTCGCGAACCGATTCACGGCGAAATCCGCGGCTTTCACCGGAGCGGCCGTCTCGGCGTAAATGCTGGCGAAGACAAAGCCGGAAATCACCCAAAAAAGCTCGACCGACGCCGCGCCATGCATATAGAGCGCGTGCAGCTGCCGATAAAATGGCTCGACCGAAGGGTCCGCCAAGTTTGGTTCATCCGCGCTCGCGAAATAGAAATGCTGATAATGCGAGACCAAGACCGCGAAAGCGGCCAGTCCGCGAAGAAAATCGACCCACATGAAGTAATGCGGTCTGGAGTTCGTAATCTGGGAGGTCGCCAGACCACGCCATAGTGTTCTCATCGAATGTTCCCGTTTTCCGCCGATTCTTCTCGACCGCGCGCGAGGCCGAGGATGTCGGTCGAAAATCCCGATCTCGCGGAAGATCGGATATTTCGAGCGGCCGCAACAATATTCGCACCCCGCCGCGGGAAGTTAAACACAAACAATGGCTTATTCTTAAAGGGTATCCCTAATAAACTACTGCGTCGAAGCGGCGGGCGCCATGACGACATTATGCGACGGGCGCCCCGACCATCGCCCGAAACGCGGAGATTTCGGTTTAAATTTTCGTGAAAAATACATATGGTTCATTAGCTTATTTGCGCCAACTTTCGCGCGTTATCCCGGAGAAGCGCGGGGCGTTGAGGCATGCCGCCCGAGGACAGGCGTCGATGATGGTTCGCCGATGATGGTTCAAGGACGAAACAAAAATCCCCTCCCGACGCTCGCGGCCCGCGTCGGGAAATTCCGTCGCGCGAATTCCGGCGTAACCGCCGTGATCTTCGCGCTCGCGATCTTGCCCGTGATGCTCCTCCTCGGCGCCGCGATCGATTACGGACGCGCGACGTCGATGCGCTCCAGGCTTCAGGACGCCGTCGACGCCGGCGCCATCCAGGCGGCGAGCCACCCCGCGCTCACTCAAGCCGAGCGGCAAACGCTGGCGCGAAACATCGCGCGCGCCAACCTCGGATCGCTCGCGACCACGCTCAATCCGACGATCGTCGAGACCGAACCATCGGGAGATTTCCTGGTCACGGCGACCGCCGATGTCTCGACCACCGTGATGCAGTTGGCGCGGATTGACTCGATCCCGATCGCCGTCGCCGCGACCGCGAAGAACAAAACCATCTCCTCGTCCGCGGGAAATGTCTGCGTATTGGCGCTTAGCCCGACGATCAGCCCCGGTCTGCTCGTCAACCAAGCGGTCTCGATCAAGGCGCCGAGTTGCGAGATCGACGTGGCCTCCACCGCCAATCCCGCGGCGACCTTCAACGCCGCCGCGACATTCAACGTCACCAAGATTTGCCTCGCGGGAACGCAAACGATTCAGAATGGCGGGCCCGTGTCCGTTCTGTCGACTGGCTGCGCGGTCGCGAGCGACCCCTTCGCCAGCGGGCTGCCGGCGCCGCCAAGCACCTCATGCTCGGGCCCGGAGGCCGTGCCTGCCCAGAATTATACCGGCGACACCACGCTCCAACCCGGCGTCTATTGCGGCAGCTTCAACTTCAACGCGCCGGCCGGCACGATAAAATTCGACGCCGGCGTCTATGTGCTGAACGGCGCCAGCTTTAACATCGGCGCGGGCTGGGTCATGGACGGATCAGCCGGAGTCACTTTCTATTACGCCGACCAGTCCTACCTCCAGATCAACGGCGGCGTGACCGCCAATCTCGCCGCGCCGGCCGC
This sequence comes from Methylocystis sp., assembly GCA_049583305.1. Classification (GTDB taxonomy): domain Bacteria; phylum Pseudomonadota; class Alphaproteobacteria; order Rhizobiales; family Beijerinckiaceae; genus Methylocystis. The sequence goes on along the minus strand of JBAUVQ010000125.1, from coordinate 7,667 downwards.
GGGGACATATGCCAACATACTGATGTACGAGGCGCCGGGACTGAGCGAATCCGCCTTCACCATTGACGGTTCCGGCGGACACACGTTCTCCGGGCTCATCCATCTTCCAAGCCGCGACATCACCTTCAACAACATGTCCAACGTCACCAGCGAAGCGGTGACGATCGTCGTCAACTCGATCATCGTGGACACCGACGACTGGAACATCGCGAGTTCTCCGCTGACCATCCCGATCGCGGGAACAACGACCGTCCCCGTGCTGATTCATTAGCGCGAAGCGCGAGGCCAGGCCGCGAAAGCCGTTGACGTCCAGACGTCGCGGTGACTATGCTCCCGCGCATGATTCAGCGCGCCCCGCCTGGTCTTGTTCGGGATTCCATCGTGAGCTACCTGGCGGCGGCCGACAGCGCCTCGATCGCCGAGATTCGCGAGGCGGTGGCCGCGCGCATCGGGGATGTCCCGGCCTCGTCCGTTCGCTCCTATCTCAACATCAACACGCCCGATCTGTTCGAGCGCGCCGCGCGCGGACGTTACAAGCTTCGCAGGGTGAACAAGGACATCCCGGCCCAACCCGAAATCGCCTACGCGATCGGCCGCGCGAAGCTGATCCACGCCAGTTGCTTCGACTGGATGCGCGCGCGCGAGCCGCATTCGATTCATGGCGTGGTCACCGACCCGCCCTACGGCCTCGTTGAATATACCGACATCGAGCAGGCGAAGCTGCGCGCCGGGCGCGGCGGCGTCTGGCGCATCCCGCCGTCGTTCGACGGCCATCGACGCGCGCCCCTGCCCCGCTTCACGACGCTGACCGAGGGCGACCGCGAGGCGATGCACGACTTCTTCCTGGAGTTTGGAAAGCTGGCGTTGCGCGTCACCGCGCCGGGGGCGAACATCCTCGTCGCGAGCAATCCGCTTCTCGTCCACGTCGTCGCCAACGCGATGAGCGCCGCGGGCCTGGAGCCGCGCGGCCATCTCGTTCGCCTGGTCATGACCATGCGCGGCGGCGACCGGCCCAAAAACGCGCATGACGAATTTCCGGACGTGAGCGTCATGCCCCGATCCATGTTCGAGCCGTGGCTCGTTCTGCGTCACCCGCTCGACGGGCGCGCGCGGGACACGCTGCGCAAGTGGAACACCGGCGGTTTTCGCCGCCCCTCGCCCGAACGCCCGTTCGGCGACGTGATTAAATCGAGCCCGACGCCCCGCGCGGAAAAGCAGATCGCGCCGCATCCGTCGCTAAAACCGCAGGCGTTTTTGCGCGCCGTCGTCCGCGCGACGCTGCCGCGGGGAAAGGGCGTGATCCTCGACCCCTTCGCCGGCTCGGGCTCCACGCTCGCGGCGGCGAACGCCATCGGCTACGACAGCATCGGCATCGAAAAAGACGCGCGCTATGTCGCGCTGGCGCGCGAGGCGATTCCTGGGTTGGCGGGGGTGGAGGCTTGAGGGGCGGCGCCCCGCGAGCGAGCGGGGCCGCGTTCCGATAAGAGCGAACGTCCGCGTCAATCTGGCGACCAGCGCTATATGTGAGAACCGCGAGGCCCGCCCCCGGCGAAGGGCCCGCGGCAAGCGCGACGCGTTGTCGTTTCAATGATTGAGCGTCGCGGCGGCTTTCGAGCACGGGTTAGGGCGCCATGGCAGCCAAAGGGAATGAGACGCCGCCCCCCGCCTCGGGCCATATCCCGCTCATACCCCTGAGTCCATTCCGGTCGCCGCTCGATTGGCTCAACTTTTTCCTGGCGGATGTGAGAGGCGGACTTGGGCCGTATGTGGGCATTTTCCTGCTCACCGAACAGCACTGGAACCAAGCCGAGATCGGCGTTGTCGCGACCGTCGCGAGCGTCGTCGGCCTCGCGCTTCAGACGCCGATCGGCGCTTTCATCGACGAAAGCCATCGGAAACGCGCGATCATCATCTGGGGCGCGGCCATGCTGAGCATCAGCGCCATGGCCGTGGCTTTCGCGCCGAGCTTCCCGATCGTGCTGACGGCGCAAGCCCTTATGGGCGTCGCGGGCGACGTGTTTGCTCCAGCCGTGGCCGCCATCACGCTCGGCATCCTCGGATCGCATGGCCTCGCCTCCAGGCTCGGCAGGAACGCCGCCTTCGACCATGCCGGCAATGTTTCGATCGCCCTCGCGGCCGGCTTCGTCGGCTGGGCCTTTTCGCAAACGGCCGTCTTCTTCCTTGTCCCGCTTTTCTCGCTGTTGGCGACCTGGTCCGTACTGGCGATTCCCTCCGGCGCGATAGACGATGCGCGAGCCCGCGGTTTCGATCGCGAGGGCGATCCCGGCCAGCCGTCCGGCTGGAGCGTCCTTGTCACTTGCAAGCCGCTGCTGATTTTCGCTCTCCGCATCGCCTTCTTCCATTTCGCCAACGCGGCGATGTTGCCGCTGGTCGGGCAGAAGCTGGCTTTGGCCAACAAGGGCGAGGAGACGGCGTTAATGTCCGCCTGCGTCGTGGCGGCGCAGCTGGTCATGCCGCCAAAGGCGCTGCTTGTCGGCCGCAAGGCCGACGGGTGGGGACGCAAGCCGATGTGCTTGGCGGCTTTCGGGATTCTGCCTCTCCGGGGAGTTCTTTACATCTTCTCGGACGACCGCTGGTGGCTGATCGGCGTCCAACTGCTCGACGGCGTGGGCGCGGGCATATTGAGCGCTCTGGTTCCGCTGGTGCTGGCCGACCTCATGCGCGGCACGGGCCACTATAACGTGAGCCAAGGCGTGGTCGCGACAACGCAGGGGATCGGCGCCTCGTTGAGCAACATGGTCGCGGGGCTGATCGTGGTCGGCGCCGGCTATGACGCGGCGTTCCTCGCGCTCGCCGGCGTCGCGCTCGTGGCGTTTTTGGTGCTGTTGTTCGCGATGCCCGAGACGCGCGGGTTCGGCGTGCAACGGACGATGACCAACGCCGTAATCGGTTCGCGAAAGAGCCCCGGCCAATGGACATAAAACCGAGCAAGCTTCCGCGGGACGACGCAAGCGTGCATCCCCCGTCGCGCGGCGACGCGAGCGAAGGCGCCGCGGGCGGCTCCAAAGCCGCGCTCTTGGCCGTGGCGCTTGTCGTCACGGGATCGCTGCTGTCCGCCGCGGTCCTCGTCGTGATGGCGGAGGCCGCCACGTTGGCGCTTCAATCGGAGCCGCTTCTAAAGTTCGCGGACCTGGGAAGCGGCAGGACCGCCATGGCGGTCATCGTCTTCGTCGCCACCTATGTGGTGATCGCGATCGGCAAGCTCCCGGGGTACCAACTGGACCGCGCTGGCGCGGCCTTGCTTGGCGCCAGCTTCATGGTCGGGCTTGGGGTGGTCTCGCTCGACGACGCCTACCGCTCGATCGATTTCGACGCGATCACGCTGCTGCTGGGCATGATGATCGTCGTCGCCAATTTGCGACTGTCGGGCTTTTTCCGGCTTGTCAGCAATTGGGCGGTGGCGCGCGTCGGTCACCCGCTGCTGCTTCTATTCGCGATTGTTTTGGTCTCGGGCCTTTTTTCGGCTTTTCTCGTCAATGACGCGATCTGCCTTGTCATGACGCCGCTGGTGCTCGACCTGATCACCCGGTTAAGGCGAAACCCGATTCCCTACCTCCTGGCGGTCGCGATGGCGTCCAACGTGGGAAGCGTCGCGACGATCACCGGCAATCCCCAGAACATGATCATCGGGTCGTTTTCGCATATCCCCTACGGGACTTTCGCCGCCGCGCTCTGGCCCGTGGCCGTTGTCGGCCTCCTCATCACCGCGGCGCTGATCGCCTTGGTCTATCGCCGCGAATTCTTCGTCCGGGAGCGCCTCCCGGTCATCGCCTCGCGCCCGACCCGCTATCACCGTTCCCTGGCGCTGAAAGCGGTGTTGGTGACGCTCGGGATGATGGTCCTGTTCTTCGCCGGCCAACCCGTGGCCAAGGTTGCGATCGTCGGCGGCGCGCTGCTGCTGGTGACCCGAAGGGTCAAAGCCGACAAGGTCTATCGCGAGATCGACTGGCCGCTGCTGCTCATGTTCGTTGGCCTCTTCATCGTCGTCACGGGGTTGGAGACGACCGTGTTGACGCCGGACCTGGTGGCAAGGTTCGGTCGGCTCAATCTCGGATCGCCGCCGGTCCTCTCCACGATGACGGCCGGCCTGTCGAACCTAGTTAGCAACGTGCCGGCGGTTCTGATCCTAAAACCTTTCGTCGCCGGCCTGGCCGATCCGCGCAGGGCCTGGCTCATTGTCGCCATGGCCTCGACTCTCGCTGGCAACTTGACGCTCGTCGGGTCGGTCGCGAACCTCATCGTCGCCCAGCGCGCACGCGCGCAAGGCGTTCATATCGACTTCTGGACCTACTTCAAGGTGGGCGCGCCGCTGACGCTTTTCACCATTCTGTTCGGTTCATGGTGGCTGTGACGGCGCGCGGAACGACGGAGGCATCCATGAGCCCGACCTGGTTCATCCCGTTCATTCTTGTCGCTGGCGCGCTACAGGCGTTCGGGGCGGTCATGAGCGCGCAGCTTCGCATCTCCTTGTCCAACCCGTGGCTGGCGCTTTCCGTGCTTTTCGCCCTGAATTTCTTCTTCTTCACGGCGCTTTTCGTGATCTGGCCGCGCCCCTTGCCGACGCTTGAGGGCGTCGCCGCCATGCCCTGGTGGGCCCCCTTGGCCGGCCTCACGGGCGCGGTGGCGGTGTTCGCCGGCCTCGCCCTGATAGACAAGCTCGGAGCCGGAACGGTCAACGGGCTCATCATCACCGCGAACCTCGCGACCTCGCTCGCCATCGACCATTTCGGGCTTCTGAACGCGCCGGCGCACGGGCTGAATATGTGGCGCGCGATTGGGGCCGTCCTGATGGCTGTCGGCGTGTTCTTCGTCTCGAGGTATTAGTTTTTGGCGCGTCGCGGTTCGCGCCGAGGACGCCGCGCTCGTTATTGCGAAAGCCGCTTTCGAGGGCGTGGGAAAGATAGACTTCGCAGAATCGCTTCGGGGCGCGCGGGCGCCGGCCCCTGCCCTCCGCCGCTAATTCCCCTCGCCCGGCAGGCCCGGAAACGGCAGGATCTCGATCCCCTCCTCGAGCAGGGATTTGGCCTCTTTGAGGCTGGCGCGGCCGCGAATGGGGCGCGGTTCGGCGTCGCCGTCCTGAATTTTGCGCGCCTCCGAAGGGAAGCTCTCGCCGACATCCTCGGTCGAAGCCTTTAAGGTCTCGCGCAAATCGCGGATCATCGCCCGCAGCTGCGCGTGGCGCTCGTCGAGCAACGTCGCCGCCCCGCGATCCGGGTCCGGCCTCTCGTCCCCGCGCCGCGTCTCGTTTGTCTCCCCACTCTCGCGCGACGCGGATTTGCGCGCCACATGCGGCGCCACCACCGCCTTGGCGACCTTCGTCGACTGGCAGTAGGGACAGGCGACGACGCCGCTCGAAGCTTGCGCGTCATAGGTCGCGCTGTCGCGAAACCAGGCGTCGAATTCATGCGCCTCGGCGCAAACGAGCGAATATAGAATCATGTTCGCGCCTCGCCGCCGGCCAGCAGGGAATCGAGCCCGCCCCTCCGGTCCAGGGCGTAAAGATCGTCGCATCCGCCGATATGCCGCCCGTCGATGAAAATCTGCGGAACCGTCGCGCGTCCGCCCGCGAGTTCGCTCATGCGGGCGCGGCCGGCGCGGTCGCCATCGACTTTGATCTCCTCGAAAGCCGCGTGCTTCTTGTCAAGCAGGCTTTTGGCCGCGAGGCAATAGGGACAGGTGGCGGTCGTGTAAATGACGATGCGAGGGGCGATGCGAGTCATGGCGATTCCGTGTGCGAGGCGCCTCTATACAGGAAATTACGCGCCTGTCACGGTCCGGGCGAAAACCAGCAGATCGACGCGGGCGGCGCCGGCTTTGAGAAGCGCCCGGGCGGCCGCGTTGGCCGTGGCGCCCGTGGTGAGCACGTCGTCGACCAGCACGACCCCGCCGCCGACGATTCGCCCGGCCCTCGCCTTGTCGACGCGAAAGGCGCCGGCGAGATTGGCGGCGCGCTGCGGGCGCGTCAGCCCCACCTGCGGCGTCGTCGCCTTGACGCGCTCCAGCGCAAAAGCCTCAATGGGAACAGCGCTCTCCTGAGAGATCACCCGCGCGAGCACGGCCGATTGGTTGAAGCGCCGCGACGCCAGCCGCAGCCGGTGCAGCGGGATCGGGACCAGCACATCGGCCTCCCGCAACAGCTCGGCGCCGGCGCGGGCCATCCAGCGGCCCATGGGCTCCGCCAACTCCATGCGGTCGTAATATTTCAGTCGGTTGGCCAACCCCCGCGCGGTCGCGCCGTCATAGCGGGCCACGGCGCGAGCGCGCGAGAAAACCGGCGGATGCGCGGCGGCCTCCAGCGAGATCATGCCCGGCGCCTCAAAATCGCGCTCGAACGGCGTCCCCAGCCGCTCGCAATAGGGGCGCTCGATGAAGCCCATGTTGTTCCAGCAAGTTACGCAAAGCCCGCCATGCGCCCCGACCGCCTCGCGACAGCCGAGGCACACGGGCGGATAGACGAGATCCAGCAGCCGCCCGCCGGCGGTCCTGGCGTGGCGAAGCGCGGTTTGCAGAGATGAGGCGAACATGAAAGCCCGAGGCCTAGGCGCGCATTTTCGCGCATGGATACGCAAGGCGCGCGCCCGCGAACGCATTTTCCCGCATCCACGCCGGACCATTTGACGGGGCCGCCGCGCCCGCGCAGGATGCTCTCAAAATCGCTTCGAGGAGACGCTCGTGAACGCCAAAATCATAGTTGCTCGCGACGGCGCCGTCCAGCGGATCGTCCTCAACCGGCCGGACAAGAAAAACGCGCTCGACCGCGAAATGTATCTCGCGATGATCGCCGCCTTGAACGAGGCCGAGGGCGATGCGAGCGTCCACGCGGTTCTGTTCGCCGGCGCCGGCGAGGCCTTCACCGCCGGCAACGACCTTAGGGATTTTCAGGGCGGCCCGCGGCCCGGCGAGGAATTTCCGGCGCTGGCTTTCGTCAAAAAACTCGCGGCTTTCACCAAACCCATGGTCGCTGCGGTCCAGGGCGACGCGGTGGGCGTCGGGACGACGATGCTGTTTCACTGCGATCTCGTCCACGCCGCCCCGAGCGCCCGCTTCAAAATGCCTTTCGTCGATCTGGGACTCGTGCCGGAAGCCGGCGTCAGCCTGCTCGCGCCGCGCCTCTTTGGCCAGGCCAAGGCCGCGCAATATCTTTTGCTCGGCGAGAGTTTTGGCGCCGACGAGGCGCTGCGGCTCAACCTCGTCAACTCCGTGACCGACGATCCGCTGGCCGCCGCCGCGGACGCGGCCCAACGCCTCGCGCAAAAACCCGCCGAGGCCGTGGCGGCGGCGCGCCGACTGCTGCGCGGCGATCCTGCCGAGACCTTGGCGCGCATCGAGGAAGAGGGGAAGCTCTTCGCCAAGGCCCTGGCCTCGCCGGCGACACGCGCGCGGCTGGAAGCTTTTTTCGCGGGGCGGAGAGTTTAGACCAAACGATTACCTTGCTCGCTCGCCGCTTCCATTTGATAATACCTTTTATCAGATAGGGAGGCCCTTGTGAGCTTGGTAGAGAGTGTCCGCCAGTGGGTGTTGACAAATCTGCCCTATGATCGCGGCGATCCGGCCCTCGTCGCTTATTTGGCTGGGCTTGACGCTCACGGGCTTCTTGTCGTCTACCATAATTGGATCAGTCGGCTGGTGAAGCCCCAACCTCGGGC
>JBAUVQ010000124.1:0-1932 GCA_049583305.1 Methylocystis sp. | reverse complement strand
CGTCGAGGCCGCTGCCGTCCGTGACGATGCGTTCCTCGATGCGATCGAGCGTGAAGGTCAGTTCGGAAATCATTCTGCCCAGTTCGTCGCACAAATGACCGACGATGGTTTCGAACAGTTCGAGCGGGGAACTCGCGAGGCGTCCGGCGCGGAGCGCCGTTATCGTCGACTCCACGGCGTGGAGCTGGCGCTGGCGCGCGCTGACCAGAAACAGCTCGCCGAAGGCGAAGCGCAGATAATCCGTCCCCGGCGATTTGCCGGCGACGCCGCGTTCGCGATCGATGAAGGCGCCGCGCACGATGTCGCCAGAGTGCTCGATGAATTGGGTGTCGATCGGTCCCGACAGCGTTTTGCGCGCGTCGTCGTTCAGCACGGTCAGCCGCTTGAGCAGGGCGGGCGCGTCGGGGTCGCCCAGATCGACATGCAGCCAGACAAAGCCTTCTCCCGGCGCGCCAATATGGGCGACGTCCTCGGCGTCGCCCGGCGTCGCGCGCCCTTCCTCGTCGAAGCGCAGCACGAAGGCGCTGCCGGGAATGGCGTCGAAAGCGGGTTTGAGACGATCGAAACTCATTTGGGCGATCCAGCTTGGCCAAGATCAGCCGCAAATTCATAACAGGCGCATGACACGAGGGCGAGCCCGCGCTCACCTCTTCCCGTCCTTCTTCGGACAGGGCGGGAGCGCTTTGTCCAACACGGCTTGATCCTGCTCGCCTTGGCGCGCGTCGTGATCGGCATAGAGCGGCAGCCAACCGGTCTCGTCGTCGGCGTGGATGAAAATGTCGATGGCGATGGGGCCGGACGGAATATCCGTCAGCCGGCAGGCGAAGGAGCCGGAGAAACTCAGCTTGCCGCGCGTCTTCGCGCCCTCGGCCTTCAGGCGCGCGGCCTCCTGCTGCGCGGCGCGCGCGACGTCGAGACTTTTCGGCGCGAGTTCGACAATCGTCGGGGAGGGCGCGCCGCCCACGGCCGCCAGCGCCTCGCGGTCGCCGGGATGCACGGCGCGTTGAAGATGCAGCACGATGTCGCGCGCCTGCGATTCGTCGCCGCCGTCGCGCCAGTGGCGCACGTCGACGATGGCGTTTTCCGGGGTCGGCGTCAGCCAGTCGGGGCCGCGCATCGCGACGCGCGTTTGCGCCAGATCCGCCGTGGCGAGGTTGAAATTGCGCAGCTTCCATTGCGTCGAGATCGGCGCGCCGTTGCAGGCGGCGAGCGGAAGGAGAAGCGCGAGGAGAAAAATTCGACGCATGGCGTCCCTAGGGATGTGAGAACGGGAGGCGGTCGGACCACCTGCGATCCTATCACGTGGCGGCGTTCCTTATTTCCCGAACCCGTAGCTCAACGTCGCGGTCGCCGCGCTCTCGCCCCACTGGTGGCGCGTTTGCAACTCCGGCCCCGCGAAATTGGGGGCTTCCGCGCGCGACCCGCCGGCGGTGACGCGATATTCGAGTCCGACGCGCCAATGCTGGTCGAGCGCATATTCGACGCCGGCGCCGAGCGTCGGATTGATGGAAACGAACTGGTGGGTTTGCGAGCCCAGCGGCGCCTGATAATCGCGACGCAAATGCGCGACGTTCAATCCGCCGGTGACGTAAAACAGCGCGCGCTGGTATTTGAGGCCGACGCGTCCGCGAAACGAGCCCTGAACGTCGAGCGCGTTCTGGACGCCATAGCCGAAGAACGCGTCGGTGGCGTTGTTCGTCGCGTTGGCGCCGGAAATGTCGCCGACGAGGCCGAGGACAAGCGGGCCATAACGCCAGTCATAGCCGGCGCGAACGCCGCCGATCATACTGCCGCCATGGCCCGTGTTCTGGTTCAGCGCCGCGTTGTTGGGCGCGAATTGCGATTGCGCGCGGTCGGCGAAGCCGGCCCAGCCAATCTGCCCGCCGGCGTAAAAACCCTCGAACAGAAACACGGGCGGCGGCGGAACAAAGG
>JBAUVQ010000123.1:0-19701 GCA_049583305.1 Methylocystis sp. | reverse complement strand
CTTCTGCGGACAGGCGCCGAGATGGCGCGACTTTTCGCGGTATGTCTTCGGTTGCCGCGGTTTGCGGATCAACTGGCTGATCGTCGGCATCAAGCTTTCCTTCGCTTCGAGCGAATGGTGAATTCGTGTTAACCCGCCAGCGCCGCTTAGGCGACGCAAACGGACCGAGCGCGCTCGACCCATCGGCCGAGGCGCTCCAAGCGCAGAGGACCCCGGAAATTCCAGGATCGTGCCTTCCTGTCCCGAGCCGCGAAGCTGGGGAATGATGACCAAAGGACCTCGCGGTCCAGAGGGCGTGTCGTTCTCAGGCAAGGCGACAGCGTTTAGTTTCGAAGTGTCGCGAACGAGTCGTCGGCGACGGCGTGAAACTACGGCCTGTCGGAGTGGGCGTTTTCTAGTCGCGACTGCGCGGCGCGTCAAGCAAAGAATGTCTTAACGCGCGTGATTTTTGCGCGATCGCCCAAAATTCTTCCTGGCGACCTGCGCTCGATCATCGGTTGGTTCGTGTCGACATGCGCGAAGACAACCGGAAGCGCGGCCGACTCCGGGGGAGACCGACGCGCGACGGAAATGTGCGCTCAATGATGGTGAGTGTAGGCTAAAAATCCGCTCGATCGCTAAAAAAAGGCGAGCAAATTCACGGAGAGCGGCCAGCCGAGCCCGACGCCGAGCGCTACGCCCACCGCCACGTCGCTGGGATAGTGATGACCCGTCGCGATGCGCGACCAGGCCATGCAGGAGGCCATGACCACGGCCGAAATCGCCGCGGCCGGCCACAGCACCACCACCGGCGCTAGCACGCCGGTCAGCGTCATCGCGTGACCGCTCGGGAAGGAATGTTCGTCGAGCGTTTTGAGCAGCGACGGCACGCGCGCGTCGACCTTGAACGGACGCGGGCGCTTAAAACGGCGCTTGATGATCGGATATAGAAGATGCATCGTCGCGGCGTTCGCCGCCGCGAGCAGAATGATGCGCTTGCCGTCGTCCCAACCCCAAGCGCCAAAAATGATCGCCGCGAGAATCGGATAAATCCAGCCATTGCCAAGCTTGCTAACGGCCACCGCGAACATGCGACCCGCGGGCGAGCGCTCCGCGGCGGCGCTGATCCTTCGAACCGCCGCGAGATCGGCGGCGACGAATTTGGAGGCCCAGAATCTCGCGCGCGGAGCAAGAGTTCCGAGGACGGGACGCGTCGACGACGCGAGAGGATTCGTCATGAATGTCATGACGCAACACTAGCCGAACGATGCTGCGCTTTTGTGCCGCTTCTGCGTCGTTCGCATGACGTGGGTCATAACAACTTCATGACGTTACGCGGCGATTGAATTCTGGGGCTTATCTCGCGCGCGCTATGTATTCGATCGCGCCGCATTTCGCGCGAGCTCCGCCGGATGTTGAAACTCCTGGCCGGCTGGGCGCGCGCATCGCGCGGCCTTCATCCCTCGAATACGCCGAGCGCGGCTTTGATTTGCTCGGCCTGCGCCCTCAATTTTTCATTATCGCCCATTGTGCCCGGCGGGCGCAGCGGCACGCCGTCCCAGCGTGGCAGAACATGGAAATGCAGGTGAAATATCACCTGCCCGCCGGCACTCTCGTTAAATTGCTGCAAGGTCAGGCCGTCGGCGCCGAACGCTGTCCTCACCGCCTTGGCGACGTGCTGCACGCGCTTGATCAGTTGGGCCAGATTTTCCGGATCGATGTCGATGAGTCCGCGCGCCGGCTGCTTCGGGATCACCAGCGTGTGCCCCTCGGCGCGCGGCATGATATCCATGATCGCGAGAGCAACGTCGTCCTCGTAAACCTTATGCGCGGGAATCTCGCCCCGCAGGATTTTGGCGAAGATGTTTTGCGGATCGTAAGCGACGGACATGGCTTTCTCCTCTCGCGGGGCTCTCAATCCCCACGCTCGAACGCGCGGATGTTGGTTTTGCGAAACGGGCTCGCGGGATAGACGCCGAGAATTTCCACCTCGCGCGAGAAGAAGCGCAACTCCTCCAGCGCGCGCGCCAGCGCGGGTTGATCGGGACGGCCCTCCACATCGGCGAGAAAGCGCGTCGCAGCGAATTCGCCATCGACCATATAGCTTTCCAGCTTGGTCATATTGACGCCATTGGTGGCGAAGCCGCCGAGGGCCTTGTAGAGCGCCGCGGGCACGTTGCGGACGCGAAAGATGAAGGTGGTCATCGTCTCCGCCTCGGCCAAGGGCGGCCATTGCGCGGTCTTCGAGAGCACGACGAATCGCGTGGTGTTATGCGCCTCGTCCTCGACGTCCTCGGCCAGTATGTCGAGCCCGTAAATCTCGGCGGCTAGTTTTGGGGCCAGCGCCGCCCGGGACGGATCGTTCCATTCGGCGATCTCGCGCGCGGCGCCGGCCGTGTCGCCCGCCGTGAAGGGGGTCAGCCCCAGCTGGTGGATGATCTTGCGGCACTGTCCGAGCGCGTGCACATGGCTGTAGACGCTCTTGAGCCCATCGCGCGCCGCGCCGCGCGGCGCCATCAATTGGAAATGGATCGGCAAAAAATATTCGCCCACGATATGCAGCCCGGAATTGGGCAGGAAATGATGAATGTCGGCGACGCGTCCCGCGATTGAATTCTCGATCGGGATCATCGCCAGCATCGCCGCGCCGTCGGTGACCGCCGCGAAGGCGTCCTCGAAACTGGCGCACGGCAGTGGCGTCATTCCCGGATAGGCGTCCCGACAGGCGATATCGGAATTGGCCCCGGGCTCTCCCTGATAGGCGATGAAGTCGGTCACGAGTCACCCTTGAAATCGTTGACAGCCCGGCGCGCCGCGTCGAGATCGCGCTCCGTATCCACTGACGGCCCGGCTTTGTCCAGCAGCGCGACGTCGATGCGCATGCCGTCCTCGAGCGCGCGCAACTGTTCGAGCCGCTCGCGTTTCTCCAGCGGCGAGACGGGCAGCCCGACGAATCGCTCGAAAGCCTCGCGGCGAAAGACGTAAACGCCGAGATGATGATAGATCTGCCCCTCGCCAAAGGGCGCGCGCGCTCGAGTAAAATAAAGCGCGCGGAGACGGCTCGGCGACAGTTGCGTCCCGACCAGTTTCACGACGTTTGGATCGTCCTCCTCGCCGGCGAGCGCGGGTGTCGCGACGGTCGCCATGTCGACGCGTTCGTCGCCGAGCAGCGCAAGCGCGGCGCTGATCGCTCCCTTGGGCAAGAACGGCTGATCGCCCTGGAGATCGACGACGATGTTGTATTTTCGCTCGGCGTCGATCAGGCCGAGCGCTTCGCCGATGCGATCAAGCCCGCACGCGTGCGAACCCGTGGTCATAATGGCGCGCCCGCCCGCGCGCTCGACCGCGTCGACGATCTCGCGGGCGTCGGTCGCGACGACAACCGGGCCAATCGCGGCTTCCATCCCGCGCGCGAGCACATGGGCAATCATCGGCTTTCCCGCGATGGCCGCGAGAGCCTTGCCCGGCAGTCGCGTCGATCCCAGCCGCGCGGGGATGAAAACGATCGGATTCACCACCCTCGCCACCCACCGCGTTGGAATTCCGAGCGGCCAAGCGGCAGCCAGTTCGGGGTCGTAAAGCGCGTCAAGAAAGAGCCTTAGCCGCGCCTAATAGTTGTTTTTGTCCTCGGCCGCCCAGCCCTTCTCGGTTTTGGAGAAGTGGAGAGAGCCTTCGCTCTTCAGGATTTCGTTTTTCTGGAACGTCTGATCCGCGGCGATGCCGAGCAGCGCGCAGGGGCCGCGGTCTTTTTCATCGGCGCATTTCGCCTCGTAGCCCTCGGGGAACTGGATTTCGGACTCGTACCAATATTCGTAAACGTCCTGCGCGCCGATATGCGCCTCGCGCCCTTGGGTCTTCTTGAACGAGACAATATGCGCCGGAACACCCGCGTGTTCGAACAGGTTGCGCAGCACTTTCGCGCCGGCGGCGTCACCCGGCTCGTGAGTGCCGCCACAGGACGCCAGCGCGACAGCGGCCGCCAGGGCCAGGGTCAATTTCATTATGGGCGTGTTCATTCGTTTCCCCCCGCGCCGCGGTTGTTCCGGACGCCGTTTTTGCTGCGCCAAGGCCTTCGTGACAAGGCTAAAAACACCGCCCTCCCACCTAACCGATCAGCGCTCCCACGAGATAGATTGCCCTCGATTTGCGAGGTCTGTGGAAATTCATATCAGATAGTTGCATTTCTGTGCAGCGGATGTATTCTCAGGCCGCCAAATGAGTTGCGCGTCTGGCGGCGTCGAAGGGCACTTAGAAGACCCGAACGTCCGTTGTAGGTTCGATGCGTATCGGCAGAACTTCGAATACCCTACGGAGTGCTCAGGTCCGCCGCATCTCCTGGGTCCGTGGGGTTGGCCGGTTAGTGTTGGGTTGGAGTGGCCTCCTTGAAGCCCTCGCTAACCGGCCGCCTTCATTTTAGAAGGCCTGAATCCCATCCCTCCTCATTTCGCCACTATCGCCGGCCCGGCGGATCCCGCGAGCATCCGCTCGCCCGTTCACGCGCGCATCCACCCCGGACGGCGGAACTGTCGTACCGAAACGATTGGGCTGTAATCATGTCCCGCGGGAACATGATTACAGCCCATATTCTGCTTGAAGGGTCCGTGTTATGGCCGCAACGAACTCAAATCGTCATGACGAGCGCGCAAGACCGCGGAACGGGGCGGCGGCGCGAAGCGCCAAGCCCAGTCCTCACTTAATCTTGGTTTCCTTGAACTCGACATGCTTCTTGACGACCGGGTCGTATTTCTTGAACACGAACTTCTCGGTCTTGGTGCGAGCATTCTTCTTGGTGACATAGAAAAAGCCGGTGTCGGCGGTCGACAACAGCTTGATCTTGATCATGGCGGCCTTTGCCATCGGGTCGGTCCAATCCTGAAAAAGAGAATACGTCCTCGCCCCCGCGATCGACGCCGGGCAAGGTCCGAATTTGCGCGCACAATAAGGGCGCGCGCCCTTTTGTCAAGGCTCGCGGAGGTTTCCTCAGGGGTCCGAGGTCAAATCAACGCGGTTTAGCGCCTTGTGAAAGGCTTAACCGCCCGTCGGCGACCCCGATCGAGCTGCCCCCGAACGGCGGGATCGACTATCCCACGGTTCCTCCGCCCCCTTCCACGATTGCTCGGCGCGCCGCGGCGTGACTCGCCCGGCGGTTTCCCGGCCTCTTCGGGGTCGCGCCTCGGGTCATCCATGGATGGCGAGACCCATGACCTCCAGAGCGTCCCGAAGTTCTGGCCGCTTGCGTTCCACGGCGATCTCTCCCTCGCGGATGGCCTCCTCCGCGCGTTCGAACTCAAGCAAGCCGATATGGCCGACGCGGGGCGTGATGTGAACATCGGGCGGATCGCCAGCCAAGCGCGAGCGCGTCAGACGATCCTGCATGATGCTCAGCGACGTGGTCATGACCCCAAAGATATTTGGCTTGTCGCCTTCCTGACCAAACATCCCACGCGTCAAGCTCTCTGGAAGCGGGCCCTCGGAAACGCGCGCCTGCGCATCCAAAACGGCCGGATCGAAGCCCAGGGCGGCAGGCGCCGGCATCGCGGCGCGGCGCGCCTTGCCAAGCGTGTCGGTGTTGAGGTTGATCGCGATGATCAAATCGGCGCCGAGCGCGCGACAGGCCGAGACCGGCAATGGATCGACGAGCGCTCCGTCGGCCAGCCAGCGCCTTTCAATCTCCATCGGCGGAAAAAGCCCCGGCAACGAAGCAGAAGCGCGCACCGCTTCGGCGAGATCGCCGGCTTGCAACCAGATCTCGTGTCCGGTGACAAGATCGGTCGTGACGGCGACAAAGGGAATCGAAAGCTCTTCGATCCGCAAAGATCCAAGCAGTCGTCGCAACTCCGCGACAATCTTCGCGCCCTTGATCACCCCGCCCCGACCTAGATTCAGATCGAGATAACTGATGACCTTCCGCTTGTTGAGAGCGAGCGCCCATTGTTCGAGCGCGTCGAGTTGTCGGGCGAGCCAGCATCCGCCGACCAACGCCCCCGCCGAACAACCCGCGACGATATCGATGGCGACGCCGAGCCGCGTTAAGGCTCGAATCGCGCCAATGTGCGCCCAACCTCTGGCGACGCCACTGCTCAAAACGAGTCCTACCCTTCGGCGACCCGAGGAAATGCCTGTACGAGTCAGCGACATAACGCGCTTCTCCTTCACTTCGCGATCAAACGGGATATCACTCGATCGCATATCCTCGTGCGATTAGACGCTTTGAAATGATGAAAACCGTCCGTCACACCAACCGCCCTCAATGGGTTTGCATCACGACGATTGCAAGATCGTCATCCACCGGCTGCTCGCCGCAAAAGTCGCGCACCTCCGCCAGCAACCGCTTCACCAGGGCCTCGGGCGCAAGCGTTCGATAAGTGCTAAACTCGGCGCATAATCTGTCGAGGCCGAAGAAGTCGCCCCGCGCGTTTCGCGCGTCAGTGACGCCATCCGTATAGAGCAACACGATGTCGCCGCTTGAGAGCTCCACGCTTTTCTCCTCGAACTCCACCTTTGGCCAAACGCCCAGCACCAACCCTTCCGAATTCAACAACTCGCACTCGGCGCTTCCCGCTCGTAACAGCACCGCGTAATTGTGACCCGCGTTCGCGTATTTCAGCAAGCGCGTATCTGGAATGAATTTCATGTACATCATTGTGATGAATAATTCCGCCTTGTCCAAATCGTCGAACAGCAGCTCGCTTAGATCCCCCAATATACGCGCTGGCCCCATGGGAGTTGACGCCGTCCTGCGCGTCTCCGCGCGAAGGGTGCTGCGCACCGCGGTCATGATAAGCGCGGCGCCGACGCTATGTCCCGACACGTCGGCGATGACGACGTCGACGGCGTCGCCATTTTGGAAGAAATCGAAATAGTCGCCGCCGACGTGAGTGGCGGGAACACAAACGCCCGCTAACTCGGCGCGCGGCAAACGCAGCGGCGCATCCGGCAAAAGCGAAAGCTGGATGTGTTTCGCGATCTCCAGTTCGTGCCGGCTTTCGTCCGCCCTACGCCGCTCGGTCACGTCCGTGTGTATGCCAATATAATGCGTGATTCTTTTGGCTTCATCCATGACCGGGGAAATCATCAGCTCGTTCCAAAAAGGCGCCCCGCCTTTTCGGTAATTCCTCAAAGTCACTTCGCAATCTTGACCACGGGCAATGGCTTCGCGAATCTGCTCCAACGCCGATAGATCCGTCTCCGGGCCGCGCAATATTCGCATGCTCACGCCGAGCAATTCCTCGCGCGAGTACCCGGTGATCCGGCAAAGCGCCGGATTGACGTAAATATTGGGATTGCCCGGCGCCTGCCCGTCGCTGATCGCGACACCCACATGAACGGATTCGATGGCCCGCTCGCGCAGATGCAAAGCGTCCTCGAAGCGTTTGCGCGCGGTGATGTCGTGATCGACGCCCCGCCATTTCACCAGCTTCCCCCGATCGTCGAAGATCGGCGCGCCGCTCGACTCGGTGTAGACCTCGCCGCCGTCCTTACGGCGATATTTATTGACAAGTCTGGAAAAGGCGCCGAAATGATCCAACGTCTCGCCCGGCGAATTGTTTGTGTTCTCGGGCGCGGATTCCCCGTTCCCAATTTGCAAATCACGATAATTCGTTCCGATAATGTCATCGGGCTCGAAGCCGAGAATGTCGCGCACCGCGCCGCTGCTATAGACATAGCGGCCCGAGGAGTCCTGTTCCCACAGCCATTCGCCGGTCATTTCCGCGACATGACGAAAACGAGCCTCGCTTTCGGTTAGAGCCTCCTTGTCGCGCTTTTGCTCGGTGATGTCCTGCTGGATCGCGAGATAGTGGGTGATCTCGCCTTGTGCATCCCGCAAGGGCGTGATGGTTTCCTGCGCCCAATAGGTGTCACCGTTTTTCTTGCGGTCCTCGATCTCGCCGCGCCATTCGCACCCGCTCAGCACCGTCGTCCATAAGCGTTCGTATTGATCGCGCGCGGTATGATGGGAACGCAGCACGCTTGGATTACGGCCGACGACTTCGCTGGCCTCGTAACCGGTCAAGCGGATAAAGCTGTCGTTCACGTATTCGATCACTCCGGCCTTGTTGGCGATCAAGACCGCGGTGGGGCTTTGATCTACCGCGAATGATAATGTCTGAAGTTTCTGCTCCGCCTGCTTGCGCTTGGTCAAATCATGCGTGACGCCAACAAAGCGACGGCTTCCTTCCAACCACAGCTCGCCTATCGACAGATAGATCGGGAAAACGGAACCATCCTTGCGACGAGCCATCACTTCCCGCCCGACGCCGATGATTTTCGCTACGCCAGTCTCGCGATAGTTCGACAGATAGGCGTCGTGCGCCTCTCGATATGGTGACGGCATCAATATTTTGACATTCCGGTCAATCACTTCATTCCGGTCATACCCGAACAAACCTTCGGCCCCGGAGTTGAACAACTGGATTTTTCCCGCTTCATCGATCAGGATCACGCCATCCGGGATCATATCGAAAATGACGTCAAGTTTATCCTTGATCTCCGCGAGATTGACCTCCGCGCTTTTAGCGCGCGCACGCGCCCCCGACTCGAGCAGCGTGGGACCGACGTTATCGCGCTCTCCGCGCCGCGCCGCGCAACCCGCGCCATCCTCGACTTGGAGACTAATGCATTTCCAACCAAACGGCAGATCGCGCGACCTTCGTTCGGGTCCGAACCGAAGCGGAAGCGGGCGGCCAAGCAATTCCTCCTGCCTGTAACCCGTCACTTCCTCCGCGGCCCTGTTCATGCAGCGAAGAGCGCCGCTTTCGTCAAGCAGGCAAACGCCTTCCTCAAAGCAATCAATAACGGATCGCAGTGGAGGCGTTTTGTCCACCAGCTCCCTCTTTCGCAAAACTGGCAACCACAATGTCGCGCCCCCCTCGGCTCATAGAATTAGCGTCGGCGAAGGAGGCCGCCAGTAGGACCGAATAGCGAACGGCGGTCGAAGCTCCACGGAGCTCGATTCAATGAACCCCGCTCGCTCCGCCGCAGGCGTCTATCAGCGACTCCAGTTCGCCAGCGAGCGCGGCAAACGGCGTAAGCGTGGGCGGAGGCGCCTCGGCCAGTTCGGAGCGCAATCGCTGGAACCTCGCAAGTCGCGAAGCCAGAGAAAATTCGCGAATGAACTCGGCCGGGTCGCGAACTTTTGTCTGCAACGCCATGCGGGTCAAACGACCGGCGTTGGAACGGAACTGATCGTCGAGAGAGGTCTGCAATCGTCGTTCCCAAGAATCGCGCGTCTTGACATTGGCGACGAGCGCCGCCATCTCGCGCAGTCCCAACAGCGCCAAAAAATCCTCGAGCAGCTTGGCGACGGCGCCAAGGCTCAACCGCGACTCGCTAGCTAAATCCACCACGATGGGAAAGTCGCGCAAACGATCCAAAAACAGCAGGCGAGACGCTTCCGGCGCCGCGGAGCTTAGCAAGGCGAACTCCGGGCTTTCACCGAGATAATCGAGATATTCGCGCAAATCCGCGCGCCACTTTCCGATGATCTCCGGATTCGGCGTCAGCCGGCGGCCATGCTCCCAGGCCCAGCGGCACAAAAGCGCCAGGGCGTCCTCAAGTTGCAAAAGCAACTCGTATCGACGGTCGGCGCTCATCTTGCCTTCCAGCGCTCGAATAGCTTCGCGCCATCGGTCGCCCTCCAAAACCTGATCGAAGGACAAATAGAGACCGACGGCCTCGCGCGCTCGTATCGGATCGAATTCCTCGATCCCGACAAGAAAGGTCGCACCGGCTTGATCGATGACTTTATTGCAAATCGCGGTGACGGCGACTTCCCGGCCCAGCAGATGCTCACGCACGCGATCCGCGTAGCGCGCGCGCACAAGCGCGGGGAAATAGCCCGACAGAAAGTTTTCGGTCCACTCTCCCTCGGCAAATCGCGGCGCCTGCAACATCGCTCGTTTCAGCGCCAATTTGGCATAGGCCATCAAAACGGCGAGTTCCGGTCGCGTAAGACCAAGACCGCCGCGAGCCGCGACCTCCTTGCGCGTCGGAAGGGCTTCGACATCGCGATCAAGCAGCGCGGCGTTCTCCAGTTTATCGGCCAACTCCATAAACGGGCCGACATCAACGAGACAACGCCGCTTGTCCAGGGAAAGACACAGGCTCTGATGATAATTATTCTCTAATACCAGCTGACAAACATCATCGCTTACTTCGACAAGGAGACGATTGCGTTCATCGGCGCCGACACCGGCGCGACCAACGCTTGACGACGGCGACAAAAGGATTTTGAGATTGACTTCATGATCCGAGAGGTCCACGCCAGCGGAATTGTCGACCGCGTCGGTGTTGATGCGCCCCCCATTCAGCGCATATTCAATCCGCGCCCGTTGGGTGAAGGCGAGATTGGCGCCCTCGCCGACGACTTTGGCTCTAAGCTGCGCCGCATCGACGCGCGCGCCGTCATTGGCCCGATCCGCGACAGTTTCGTCGGTCTCAGAACTCGCCTTCACATAAGTGCCGATGCCGCCCATCCACAATAGATCCACCGGCGCGGAGAGCAGAAGACGAATCAGACCTTCTCCATCCAGCAGTCGACTGCGCGCGCCCAGCCATGTCCGCACTTCCGGGCTCAAGGGAATATCTTTCGCGGCGCGCCGAAATACGCCGCCCCCCGAAGAAATGAGCGCGCGGCTATAATCACCCCAAGTCGCGCCAGGAGTTCCGAAAAGGCGCTTTCGCTCGGCGAAAGCTGTCTGTCGATCCGGAGTTGGATCGAGAAAAATATGTTCGGCGTCGAACGCCGCGAGCAGCCGTATATTGCTCGACAGCAACATGCCATTCCCGAACACGTCGCCCGCCATCCCGCCAACGCCCACGACGGTGAACGGCTCGATGTCAATATTGATTCCCAAATCGCGGAAGTGCTGTCTGACGCAAACGAAAGCTCCGCGCGCCGTGATGCCAAGACGCTTGTGGTGGAAGCCATGCGAGCCTCCCGTCGCGAAACTGTCGCCGAGCCAGAAGTTATATTCCAGGGCAATCTCGTTGGCGCGATCCGATAGTCCGGCCGTGCCCTTATCGGCGGCGACGACGAGATAGGGATCGACGTCGTCATAGGTCACGAGCGCCGGTAAACGGTTGTTTTTTTCTCCATTCACATTGTCGGTCAAATCCAGCAATCCGCGAATAAACATCGAATAGGCGTCCCGCGCCAATTCCGCGCGTCGCCCGGCGTCGCCAACAATCGTTTTTAGGACGAAACCGCCTTTGGCTCCCTGCGGAACAATCAAAGCGTTTTTCATCATTTGCGTGCGCATCAATTCGAGAATTTCACTTCTGAAATCGTCTCGCCGTTCCGACCAGCGAATGCCGCCGCGCGCAATCACCGCTCCGCGCAAATGAATTCCCTCCATTGATCGCGAATGAACGTAGATCTCCACCAAAGGCTTTGGATTCGGCATGCTGATGACGCCAAGGCTATTAATCTTCAACGCGACAATAAATTCCGCGTGGTTGTAGCGGTTGAAGAAGTTGGTGCGCAAGGTGGCGTCGATGAGGTTGAACAAATCGCGGAGAATTCTGTCCTCGCCTATGTCAGTTACCCGCTCCAAGGCGCATATCAGGTCCGTCCGAAGCCGAGTGAGTCCTTCGGACTCGCGCGGCTCCGCTTCCTCGAGCCCCTCATCGGGATTAAATCGAGTTTCGAAATAGCGATACAAAAGCCGCGCGGCTTCGACGTTGGCGATAAGCGCCCGATGCACCCGGTGGCGCTCAAACCGACTGTTGATTTGGAGATAGTAGTTACAGTACGCGCGCAGCAAATCGACCTTTTTCCAATCCAGCCCGGTGGGCAATATGAGGCCATTCAATGCATCGTCGTCCACGTTCTTCGAAAGCAAAGCCTCCAACGCCTCCAAAAGGTCGCGCCTGTTTAGCGCGAGGTATCGAACGTTCTCGTCGATCGGTCGCACCGAAAAGTCGCGGATGAAAAATTGTTCTTCACCGATCGCGACGACGAACTGGCTCTGGTCGACGACGCGCAAGCCCATGTTCCGCAACAAGGGTATGATCGCGTCGAGATCATGAGGCTTCTCGCTATAAAGCTTAAGCCGATAGATTGGCTCGGCGCCGCCCGCCCTGGAAGGACGCAAATCCAGCGCGTCCCGCCCATTTGCATGGACTGACTCCAGACGCAAAACATCGCGCACGGCAAGGCGCGGCGCGACTATCGCTCGGTAACTTGGGGGAAAGCCCTCCTCATACGATAGCGACAGCGACGGCCGTCCCAGTTGATGAATCGCGCGGTCCAGCAAGGTCCGAAGCGTGGCTTTCCAAGGCATGGTTCTATCGGCACTTGCTCCAACCGAATCGCCTGACAGCATAGATGAAGTGCATTCCTGGCGGTCGTGGTTCAAGGCGATGGTCACGAAAGCCTCTTTTTCATTTCGAGCACATTGCCGCACTCCGTCTTTCGATATTCCACCTGATCCATCAGCGAACGAATGAAAAATATGCCGCGCCCCCGCTCGTTCAATTCCTCGATCGAGGGTGTTGGCACGGCGGTGATATCAAAACCTTCACCGTAATCGTAAACGCGAACGCACAGATCCTTATTCTCGATGGCGAGAAATATCCTGACTTTGTTTTGCTCATCATGCGGACATGCATATTGAATCGCGTTCGTCACGGCTTCGGTCACCACAAGATTGAGGTGATAGGCCAGCGCTTCGTTGTCACCTATATCCCCATCAAGCTCCCTTGCGATCTGTTCGGCGATGTTACCGATCAACCGCAGGTATCGGGTCTGATTTGGCACCACGATGTCCATGTTCAGGATGGTCTCGGACGCCCCGCACATGCATACCTCCGCGCTAAACGTCCAAAGCCTCGCGTAGGCCGGGATATATGTCGAACACGCGTTGCAGTCTCGTCAGCTCGAACATTGCCTTGACTCGCGGCTGCAATCCGGCGAGCGCAAAGGTGGTGGCTCTGTGAAGGGCGTTTTTATGACCAGATAGCAGCGCGCCCAACCCGGAGCTGTCGATAAATTGCACGTCGCCGAGGTCCACGACGAAATCACGCCCGCCTTCTTCAAAAAGCTTGAGAATGCGGTCTTTCAATTCGCCGGAGTTGTGCGCGTCGAGACGTTGCTCCTTCACGATCACAACAGTCTTCCCATCGTGGCTTTCGATCGTAAGTTTCATCCTCAGCCCTCGTCGTTCAACTCATCTCGGACCGGACAACACGTACGTAGGGTTTCGTCGTTCGTTTAGAATACCGCGGCTCGAAAATTGATTAGTTTAAGCGCAACCATGAGCTCGGCGCGGCGCTTTGTAGCGCCGCGCCCCCGAACCGGGACAAGCGAAAAAGCGGCTAGACTTTCAGCGTGAAGTTATTGCTGAACGCAGGTCAAACCCTATTTTCGAGCAAGGAAAGGTTTGGTGTCGCGCGCCAGTCAACGCGGGGAGGGGTGGTTGTCCGATGAAGGGTGGAGCGCGGCGAATTCAGCGTACGCGGTCGGGTGCCTGCTTGCCGCTAACCAAGGGGAGATTTCGAAATGAAGCTCCTTCACATCATCGTTTGTTCGGCCATGATTTTAGCCACGATCTCCTCTGATGTTCAGGCGCATGGCTATCTTGTCAGCTCTTTTCCGTCGGCGAAGGTGCATCTCAAGACGCCGCCGCACAAAATCAAACTACGCTTCTCCTTGAGGGCTGACGCTCATTATTCCACGATCGACCTGGAGAGCGAAGACGGCTCGGTGCTGGCGACAAAGAACCAACCGAAAGCATCGCGCGAAATGGCTATGGACGCGCCGGTTCTGACGCCGGGTCGCTATCGCCTACGCTATCGCATTTTGTCTCCAGACGGCGACCTGGTTCGAGGCAAGATCGTTTTTTTTGTCGACGAATAGAGACTGGAGCCACCGCGTAGCGTCGATGAATTCGCGGGATGTTGTCGCGGCGGCGTTGTAGCGCGTTGTTATTCCGGCTTGGCCAACTCCATCATCGCTGCGGCGAGAAACCGCCCCGCCTCGCCGCCTGACACAACCCGGTGATCAAAGGTTAGACTCAACGGAAGGATTCGACGAAGGGCGGGCGCGCCATCGAACGGCACGACTTCCGCCCGAATACGACCCGCGCCCAAAATGGCGACCGTGGGCGGCACAACGACAGGCGCGGCGTATTTGCCCGCGATCATGCCGAAATTCGACAGCGTGATCGTCGCGCCTCGCAGTTCTTCTGGAAGAATGCGACGCGCCGCCATGTCCGCGCGCATTCGGTTGAGGCCGGCGCGCAAATCGACGGCGTCGCGATTGCCGACATCGCGCAGCACCGGCACGAACAAGCCTTCCGGCAAATCAACCGCGACGCCAAGATCGATCTTACTTAAAACCCGGCGCGCCATGGTTTCGCTTTCGAACCAGGCGTTGAGCGACGGCTCCGCGCGGCAACCGGCGGCAAGAGCCTGAATTAGCCGTACCGTCGTGTCCGCGTTCTGGGACCAGCTCCCGATATCGGCGTCATCCATGATCGTCGCGGCGGCGACTTCCGATCGCGCAAGCGACATGTTCCGCGCCATCGCGCGACGAAACCCGCGCAAGGGCTCGGCCGGCCCGGCTTCGCTCAATATGCGCGCGACACGCTCCACATCGGCCGGAGTGATAACGCCGTCGGCGCCCGATGGCGTGACGATGGCCAGATCGACCCCGAGCTTGCGCGCCAGCGCCCTGACGGCGGGCATGGCGCGGATAACGGCGCCCGCGTGTGCGAGCGAACTTGGCGCCTCGCGCATCACTTGCGTTCCGGTCGCGACGGCGCCGACGATGGAGCCCGCGCTCTCGTCTTCCTCGCCCGCGCCTTCGAACCCCGCGAGCGGCGCTCCAATGTGGACGAGTTCGCCAACTCTCGCGAACAGTCGCTCGACGCGTCCCGCGCGAGGCGAGGGAATCTCGACCACGGCCTTCGCGGTCTCCACCGCCAACAGGGGCTCGTCGATCGCCACTTGCTGGCCGGCCTGCACGCGCCATTCGACGACTTCGGCTTCCTGTAAGCCTTCACCGAGGTCCGGGAGTCGAAAAATCTTCATCACGCCTCCATGACTTTCCGCACCGCGTCGGCGATGCGCTCGACGCTTGGCATGTATTGCGTCTCAAGCCGCGACAGTGGCACTACAACGTCATAGCCGGTCACTCGCCTAACCGGCGCGAGAAGGGAATAAAGCGCGTGTTCGCATATCTGCGCCGCGATCTCGGCGCCGAAGCCACAGGTTCGCGGCGCCTCGTGCGCGATGACGCAACGCCCCGTCTTCTCCACCGATCGCAGAATCGTTTCGAAGTCGAGCGGCTTCAAGGTTGCCACGTCGATTACTTCGATTTCGACGCCCTCTTGTTCGAGAAGCTCCGCGGCCGTCATGACCTCGCGCAGCATCGCTCCCCACGCGACAACCGTCGCGTCGCGGCCTTCGCGCGACACGAAGCAAGCGTCGAGGGGCAGCGCTTCGCCGTCGTCGACGACCTCCTGGCGGAACAAGCGATACAGCCGCGTCGGCTCCAGGAAAACAACCGGGTCCGGATCACGGATCGCGGCCAGCAGCAGACCGTAAGCGCGGGCTGGCGACGAGGGCGCGACCACGCGCAGCCCGGGGATATGCGCGAACATCGCCTCGGGACTTTCCGAATGATGTTCCGGCGCGTGAATGCCCGCGCCACAAGGCGAACGCAACACCATGGGGCAGGTCAACCGGCCGCGCGTGCGATGGCGCAGGCGCGAAGCGTGATTGATCATCTGGTCGATGCAGGGATAAATGAACCCCGAGAACTGAATTTCGGCGACGGGCCTCAAGCCCATGGCCGCCATGCCGATCGCCGCGCCGGCGATCCCGCCCTCGGCGAGCGGCGTGTCGATAACCCTCTCTCGCCCAAAGCGCGCCAAAAGGCCGTTGGTCGCGCGAAATACGCCGCCGTTGACGCCAATGTCCTCGCCAAGCAACAGCACCTCCGGGTCACGCTCCATTTCATGCGCGAGTGCCCGATTGACGCCCTCGACCAGCGTTAGTTCAGCCATCCTCCGCCCCCGATGTCGCTCCGCCTCTAGGCGCGAAGCGCCGCGCCTCTTCGATCTGGCTTCGCAACGCGAACGGCGGCGCCGCATAGAGATGGTCGAACATGAAGTCGCTTTGCGCGGCGGGCGTGGCGAGATAGGTCGCCACCGCTTGTTCGACCTCCGCCGCGCATTGCTTCAGCAGCGCGTCCTCCCGGTCCTTGGTCCAAAGCCCTTCGGCGACGAGATAGGTCCGCAACCGGCCAATCGGCTCGCGCGCCCATGCCTGCCGCACGTCTTCCGGGTCGCGGTAGCGCGTGGCGTCGTCGGCCGTGGTGTGGTCGCCCAAGCGGTAGCTCACGGCTTCAATCAGCGTCGGACCACCGCCGCCACGCGCTTTTTCGATCGCCTGTCGCGCGGCCTGATAGACGGCGATCACGTCGTTGCCGTCGACCTGAAGCCCCTCGACGCCCACGCCAATCGCCTTTTGCGCGAGAGTTTCCGCCGCGCATTCCCGGTCGCGCGGGGTCGAGATCGCCCAGCGGTTGTTGTTGATGACGATGACGACCGGCGCTTTCCACACGCCGGCCATGTTCAGAGCCTCATAGAAAGCGCCGTTGCCGGTTCCGCCGTCTCCGATGAAACTGACCGCGACGCGATCCTCCTTACGCAATAGAAATGTATAAGCCGCTCCGACCGCATGGGCGACCTGCGTGCCGACCGGAACGCAAATGGGAAAATCCGCGCGGGGAACCGCGTAATCCCCGCCGCGCTCGTCACCTCCCCAATAGAGCAGGATTTCGACCATCATCATTCCGCGCAGCAATTGCGCCGCGTGATCACGATAGGACGGCGCGAGCACGTCGCGCGGCAGCATCGCGGACGCCACCCCGACGCCGATGGCCTCCTGACCGAGCGCGGACGCGAATGTGCCCAGTTGTCCGGTGCGCTGCAATGCAATGGCCTTGCCATCGAACACGCGCGCCCGCGTCATCGCGCGATAAAAACTCTCCAACAAATTCGTGTCCCGCGCGATTGCGCGAGCCCCCTCGTTCAACTCGCCCGAGGACGAAAGAACCCGCGAACAGTCGATACGAAAGTTAACGCTCATCCGCTTCCCCGGAAGCTCCGCCTTCGCGCTGTCAATCACATGGGACGTAGCGCGCCGAGGCGTGAAGTCATCGTGCGTCGCGCAAATTTCGTGGCGTTTTCAGATCGAACATTTCGCTTCCCCGCCAGCGATGTTAGCCCATGCGTTCGATCGCGATCGCCGTCGCCTCGCCACCGCCGATGCACAGCGCGGCGACGCCTCTGTGAAGATCGTATTTTTCCAGCGCCGCGAGCAGCGTGACGACGATCCGCGCGCCGGATGCGCCGATGGGATGACCGAGCGCGCACGCGCCGCCATGCACATTAACCTTGTCGTGCGAAAGATCGAGCGCGCGCATCGCCGCCATCGCGACGACGGCGAAGGCTTCATTGATTTCGAAGAGATCAACATCGGCTAGCATCCAACCCACGCGCTCTATCAGTCCTTCAATCGCGCCAATCGGCGCGGTCGGAAACTCGCTCGGAGGGCCCGCGTGAGTTGCGTGGCCCACGATCCTCGCCAAGGGCGAAAGCCCGAGCCGTTCGGCTTGCGCGAGGGTCGTGAGCGCCAATGCGGCGGCGCCGTCGGAAATCGAGCTGGAATTCGCGGCCGTCACCGAGCCGTCGGCGCGGAAGGCCGGCTTCAACGTCGCAATATCGTCAAGGCGCGCGCGGCCTGGGGTCTCGTCCACGACGAGCGTGCCTTCGGCTTTGCCGACAAGCGTAACCGGGACGATCTCGGTCTCGAAATCGCCTTGAGCCACGGCGCGTCGCGCGCGCGTCAGGGAGGCGCGCGCATAGTCATCCTGCATTTGCCGCGTGAACTGATGGCTCGTCGCGCAATCCTCGGCGAAACAGCCCATCAGTCGCCCCTTGTCGTAGGCGTCTTCGAGCCCGTCGAAAAACATGTGATCGACGAGCTTGCCGTGCCCCATGCGGTAGCCGGATCGGGCGCGGCCGAGCAGATAAGGCGCGTTGCTCATGCTCTCCATGCCGCCGGCGACTACCGCCCGCGCGCTCCCGGCGCGCAAGGCGTCATGACCGAGCATGATCGCCTTCATGCCGGAGCCGCACATTTTATTGACCGTGACGCAACCCGTCGCCTCCGACAGCCCGGCGCCCAACGCCGCCTGACGCGCCGGGGCCTGACCCAGGCCGGCGGAGAGAACACAGCCCATCACGACTTCGTCGATCGCGTCGACGGGAAGGCCGGCGCGCGCCACGGCGGCTTCGATCGCGCGGGCGCCGAGTTGCGGCGCGGTCGCTTCCTTCAGCGCGCCAAGAAAGGCGCCCATGGGCGTGCGCGCGGCGCCGAGGATGACGACTGAATCCGCCTCGCTCATAAGCTGGCCCTTTCTCCTTGACGCGCGGAGACTGGCCACGGGTGGAACGCAGGCTCGGCGTCGCCATTTCCGCGCAGCATCGCGGCGATGGTCTCGTCCTCGACTTGCGCCAACGTCGCTGGAGACCAGCGAGGCTCTCGGTCCTTGTCAATGATCGCGGCGCGAATGCCCTCGAAGAGATCGTGCGATTGGAGCAATCGGCGGGCGACGCGAAATTCATTGACGAGGCAGCTCTGCAAGTCGTCCGCGCGCGAGGCGCGTTTCAACAACTCATGCGTGAGTCGTAGGCTGGTAGGCGATTTCCGGGCGATTTCAGACGCGGCGTGGCGGGCGAAATCAGAACCGTCGGCCTCAAGCGCGGCGATGATGTCCTCGACGCGATCTTGCGCCATCGCGACGTCGAGCAACGGCTTATGTCTCGCCAACGCGCCCTCCCCAGGCGCGCGTGTCAGGCTTGACAACACCTTGTCCACGTCCTCGACGCGTTCGATCCTCCCCAGATCATCCCGCAATCGCGGAATGTCGCTGGAGTCGATCAGCAAATCCGCGAGATCGACGTGGATGGCGTCCGCCGCCGTCACGCTGGCGCCGGAAAGCGCCATATACACGCCAGCGCCGCCATCGCGCGTCAGCAACCAGGAGCCGCCGACATCCGGAATAAAGCCGATGCCGGTCTCCGGCATGGCGAGACGCGTTCGCTCGGTGGCGACGCGGCGATTGCCATGCGCTGAAATTCCAACGCCACCGCCCATGACGACGCCGTCCATCACCACGACATAAGGCTTCGGAAAGGAAGCGATACGCGCGTTCAGTTCATATTCCTCGCGCCAGAACGCCTTGAACGCATCGCGCTCGGCGCCCCGTAAATCGTAAAGCGCGCGAATATCGCCGCCCGCGCAAAGCCCGCGCTCGCCCTCTCCCGTCACGAGAACCGCGTGGACGCCGGGGTCCAAGCCAAAACTATCCAGCGCGCGCGAAAAACTCCGCACCATGCCGAAAGTGAGGCTATTGAGCGCTTTCGGGCGATTCAGGCGGATCGATCCCAAATGACCGATGCGCGATATCAGCAACTCGGTTTCACTCATGTCGCCGCGACGCTCCCAAAATGTCGCGCGCGACGATGACGCGCATGATTTCATTGGCGCCTTCGAGAATTTGATGCACCCGCAAGTCGCGGACGATCTTCTCGATTCCATAATCGCACAGATAGCCATAGCCGCCGTGTAATTGCAGCGCGTCATTGGCGACGGCGAATCCGGCGTCCGTGGCGACGCGCTTGGCCATGGCGCAGAGCGTCGCGGCGC
>JBAUVQ010000122.1:0-10582 GCA_049583305.1 Methylocystis sp. | reverse complement strand
TCGCTTCGCGGCTGAAATCGGCGGCCCGGTCATTCCGAAGTTCGTCGCGGGCGACATGCCCTGATCGAACCTCGGGATCTGATCCGATCCTGAACTAAAGAGCCGGCCGGACCAAAAGTCCGGCCGGCTTTTTCACGCAAACAGCTAGACTCGGAATATATATGTGGTCCGAGCGCCCCTGTCCGACCCGCCCGACCAAACAGGAAGTTAGGACGGAAGCACTATCGATCGACGCTTCTTAGCGCTCTTCGTCTGGAGCCTTGGCCACGATCTCAAGCGCGTGCACCGGACCGTTTAGTTCGTCCGCCAAAATCCCGTGAATGAGTCGATGGCGTTCGATGCGACTTTTGCCGCGAAACAGCGCGCTCTCAACGTCCACTCGAAAATGGCTCTCTCCACCGGGCCTATGCCCGCCATGACCGGCGTGCCGCGCGGAGTCATCCACCACGACCAAACGGGTCGGCGCTAGAGTGGCTGAAAGTTTGCCTTCGATCGCGGCTTTGACCTCTCCCTTACCTGAAGCTGACATTCCCTGGCTCCTTCGATGTTTCGGACACGATAGCGCACAAAGCCACCCTCGAAGAATCAATGAATGGCGAGAGGGCGGCAAAATAAAAGGCGCGTCGTCACTTGCGGCGTCATATTAGTTCCTCATAATGAGCCATCATGGACCTCAACTCACCGCTATTCGATCGCATCCGCGTCAATCGTCAGACCAAACGGGCGCCCGAACCAACCAAGCTCCGTTGCGATTCGCCGGGATGCCAGGAAGCCGGCGCGTTTCGCGCGCCGATGGGACGGCTACGCGAAGGCCAATATTTTTGCTTTTGTTTGGAACATGTTCGCGAGTACAACAATTCATATAATTATTTCAATGGGATGAGCGACGATGCGGTGGCAAGGTATCTTAAGGATGCGACCGTTGGACACCGACCCACATGGTCGATGGGTGTAAAGCGCGGCGCCAACGGCTTTCGCGCCGATGGGGAAGGCTCCGGAAATTTCTCGGACCCCATGGGAGCTTTCCGCAAGCGCTATCATCGAACGAAAGCTCCCGAGCCCGCGACCCCCCGATATTCCCCGGTGACGATGCGCGCGCTCGACGCTCTTGGCCTGGACGACACGGCGAGTGCGGAAAGGATCAAGGCCCGCTATAAGGAATTGGTCAAACGGCACCATCCAGACGCGAACGGCGGCGATAGATCCTGCGAAGAAAAATTGCGGGAGATCATACATGCCTATAAGACGCTGAGAGCCGCCCGCCTCGTTTGATGGTTCCCGCGAGATTCGCGCGCGCCAAGCCGCGCGGCGGCGAGACGGAGGAAGAAGCGTTGGTCGCAGTAGAGAACCCCGCGCAAGGATCGGGATTGCCGGACAAACAAGTTTCAGCCCGCGAACTGTTTAAGATTGACACTTCGCTCGTGGTTCCGGCCTTCTCGACGGCCACCGAGCATGTGCCGGAGTTGGACCCCGATTATCTCTTCGATCGGGAAACAACCCTCGCGATTCTCGCGGGCTTCGCACACAACCGCCGCGTCATGGTGACGGGTTACCACGGTACCGGCAAATCGACCCACATCGAACAAGTGGCGGCCCGCCTGAACTGGCCCTGCGTGCGGGTAAACCTCGACAGCCACGTATCCCGCATCGACCTCGTGGGCAAGGACGCCATCGTTCTCAAGGACGGCAAGCAGGTCACCGAGTTTCGGGACGGCATTCTCCCCTGGGCTCTCCAAAACAACATCGCCCTGTGTTTTGACGAATATGACGCGGGTCGTCCGGACGTGATGTTCGTGATCCAGCGCGTCTTGGAAATTTCCGGCCGGCTGACGTTGCTCGATCAGAACCGGGTTATTCGCCCTCATCCCGCCTTTCGGCTGTTCGCCACCGCCAATACGGTGGGACTCGGCGATACGTCGGGACTTTATCACGGCACGCAACAAATCAACCAGGGCCAGATGGACCGCTGGTCGATCGTGGCGACGCTGAATTATCTGCCGCATGACGCCGAAACCAATATTGTTCTCGCCAAGGTCAAGAATCTTCAGAAGACCAAGGAAGGGCGGGACGCCGCCAATAAAATGGTGCGCGTCGCCGATCTGACGCGAAATGCCTTCATGGCCGGCGACTTGTCGACGGTGATGAGCCCGCGCACGGTCATCACCTGGGCGGAGAATAGCGAGATTTTCGGCGATCTGGGCTTCGCCTTCCGCCTCACCTTCCTCAACAAATGCGACGAACTCGAACGTCCCCTGGTGGCCGAATTCTACCAACGCTGCTTTGGCAAGGACTTGCCGGAAAGCGCCGTGAACGTGGTCATGACATGAGCAATGCGCGGGAACGCCACGAATAACGTCGAGACCGCGCCCAAAAGGGTTATATTTCCGTCATGCCGCCCCCCACGAACCGAAAATCCGCCTCGCCCAAGGAATCCCCCGTGGAACCGTTCAAGCGGGCCGTGGCGGGCGCGATGCGGGCGATGGCGAAATCGCCCAAGCTGGATGTGAGCTTCGCGCCCGAGCGCCCGTCACTGATCGCGGGAGAAGATGGCGTGCGCGCTCGATTGCCGGAACCCGCGCGCAAAATCACGCAAAAGGACGCGGCCATCATGCGTGGGTGCGCGGATTCGCTCGCGCTACGCTTGGCTTGCCACAATGAATCCATTCATCGCCGATTCGCTCCGGCGACGATGGAGGGACGGGCGGCGTTCGACGCGATAGAGCAGGCGCGCGTCGAATCGATCGGAGCGCGGCGGATGAGCGGCGTCGCGTCGAATATCGCCGCCATGCTCGAAGACCGCTACCAGCGCGGCAAGTTCGACGCTTTGGAAAGCCGCGAGGACGCGCCTCTCGAGGACGCGCTCGCGCTGATCGCGCGTCAGCGATTGACCGGCCTGCCGCCGCCGCCGCACGCGACAAAGATCGTCGAACTGTGGCGGGACTTCATCGAGCAGCGCGCGGCCGCCGACCTCGATCGGCTGAGCGACGCCATCGAGGACCAGCGCGGTTTCGCTCAAATCGCGCGACGTCTTCTCGCCAGCCTGGACATGTCGGCGCCCGAGCAAAACAGCGAGGACAACGCGGAAGAAGAGTCGAACGAGGATACGCCGCCTAATCCAGATCAGAACGAAGCCGATCAAAACGACAAGGACCAGGCGCAAAGCGCGTCCGAAATGGACACGGCGATGATCTCGGAGGACGCCCAGCAGGAAGGCGAAAGCGAATCAGCCGACGCGCCTTATGGAGAAACGCGGGAAGATTCCGACGGCGGCGAAGCCGACGACGACACGGGCGCGCGTCGTCCGAACCTGCCCGCGAGCGAACGCTCGGGGAACGATTACAAGGCTTACACAACCAAATTCGACGAGATCGTGCGGGCCGAGGAACTCTGCGACGCCGAGGAGTTGAACCGGCTGCGTTCGTATCTCGACAAGCAGCTTTCGCACCTCTCCTCGGTTGTTGGACGGTTGGCCAATCGGCTGCAACGACGGCTGATGGCGCAACAGAGTCGATCCTGGGAGTTCGATCTCGAGGAGGGGATGCTCGATCCGGCGCGCCTGCCGCGGGTCATCATCGACGCGCAGCAACCCCTTTCGTTCAAACGGGAAAAGGATACGAATTTCCGCGACACCGTGGTGACGTTGTTGCTCGATAATTCCGGCTCCATGCGCGGCCGTCCGATCACCGTGGCGGCGACCTGCGCCGACATTCTCGCGCGGACGCTGGAGCGCTGCGGCGTCAAGGTCGAAATTCTCGGCTTCACCACCAAGGCCTGGAAGGGCGGGCAATGCCGGGAGGTCTGGATCAACGAGGGAAAGAAGCCAGGTCCCGGTCGGCTCAACGACGTTCGTCATATCATCTACAAGGCCGCGGACGCCCCCTGGCGGCGCGCTCGACGAAATCTCGGCCTGATGATGCGCGAGGGTTTGCTAAAGGAAAATATCGACGGCGAAGCTCTGGACTGGGCTCACCGGCGCCTGTTGGCGCGCCCCGAGCAGCGCCGCATTCTGATGATGATCTCCGACGGCGCCCCGGTCGACGACTCCACGCTTTCGGTCAATCCCGGAAATTATCTGGAGCGCCATTTACGGCAAATTATCCACGACATCGAGACCAAGTCGCCGGTCGAGCTCATCGCCATCGGCATTGGCCATGACGTGACGCGCTATTATCGCCGAGCCGTCACCATTGTCGACGCTGAGGAACTGGGCGGCGCCATGACCGAGAAGCTCGCTGAATTGTTCAGCGAAAACGCGGTTCCGACGACGCCCGGGAGCGCCTTGGCGGCGACGCGCCGCGAGCCGCTGGCGCGCGCGTTCGCCGCCCAACGTTAATCTCGAATCATTTTGATAAGTTAGAGGGCGCGCCCCATTGGCGCGTGAACAAGATTTTTACTTCGCGACCGCTAAAATGGAACCTATTCCGGCTCCGATGCATTTACCGGGGTACACTAACGTCGCTTGTGGGGCGGAGGCGCCTCGCATGGTGATGCGGTAAGCGTAACTGCGGAGGGTTGAGTGATGTCTCTCGCGATGTTTCCGAAACAAAACGCCGGCTTGACCGATGGCTCGCGGCCATCCGAGCAGACAATCCTTTGCGTCTCGGCGATCTGCCTGCTGGCGTCGACGCCGCTGCTGGTCGCGGTGGCCTTGATGATTTGGGGCGGCTGACCCCCGACGATGATCGGAAAGCGCCAGTCCGTCGTGGAGCCTCGCTAACTTCTGGGTCGCTCCCGGGGCGTCGGGGGCGTTTCAGTCAGTGCTTCCCCTGACAAAAGCTCCGCCTTGGTTTTGGAGAGACCGGTCTTAGGAAGCGTCGCCGATGGGCCATTCCTGCTTAAAAACGTTACCTTTGGTATCATGCGCCTCGACAGAGATGGTCTTGGCGCCGTTGGGCGCATAGCTGAACCGAAAGTTTGGATCTTCCGACAGGGAAACCCCGCCTTCCATTGAAAAAATCACAGCCTCGCCTTGCCGCACCACGACCTTATCGACGTAATGGGCGGGGATATAGAGATGGGTGAGTTGATCCATCTGCATTCCCGAATTGTTGGGATGCCGGATCATGATTTGCGCCTCTCGATGTGCCGCGTCGGCGCTCTTGAACTCGCGATATTTCATTTGCCCCAGATGCGCGGCGGCTTCGTCCAAGTTTTTGACCGCCGGCGCGGAGCAGCCGCCAGCCGCCTTGACGAATTTCACCTGCGCGTGAAGGCGGCCGTCGTTCGTCTCGCCGACGACATGGACGTTGGTGTAAGAGTTCACCCGCACGCGCGTCGATATGAAGGTCACGCCCGCCGTTTCCCCAAACGAGAAGCTCGCGGCCATCGGCATCGGATTTTGATCGATGACCAGCGTGGCTTGGCGGAGACCGGCCGAGTTGAGCCGCAGGGTCATCGGCACGATCGCGGCGTCCTCCGCGCGCACCGGCGCTTCCAGAAGCACGGAGTCGTCATTCGTCACCGCGCGGCCGTGGAACAGATCGCGCGCGAGGTCGGGCCACGGATCGACCGAAGCGGCGCTCTGCCCCAGCGCCCCTCCGACGAGGCCAACAAACGCGCCGGCGAATATGGCGCTCGCCACGCGCCGATGGATTCGAACGACGCTCTTCATTTTTTCCTCCCGAATATCGCGGTTAGGCTAGTCCTTGCGCGAGAAATCCTCAAGGCGTCTCCCATTCCAGTTCGGCGAAGCCCGCGGTGGCGTTCCTGCCGTTGTAATTGTCGAAGAGGCGCCATTTGGCCCGCTCGCTTTGTCCCGCCGCGCTCGCCGCGTCCGCGACATTGTCGCCTTTCCTCAGCGCGGCGCGCAAATCCGCCGTTAGACGGCTGAGATAGGCGCGCTCGTTGTCCAGCGCCCTTGGCCAAGGAGCGACGCTCGGACCGTGGCCCGGCACGACGCGCTCGGCCGGAATCATGGCGAGCCGCTCCGCGACATCAAGGAAGCCGAGCAGACTGCCATCCACGATCGGGACATGCGCCAGGAACAAAAGGTCGCCCGCGAATAGCGTGCGCGTCCGGGCGTCGAGCACGGTCAGATCGCAGTCGCTATGCGCGGCGCTCCAGGCTTGCAAAGTGATTTGCCGCCCGCCGAGGTCGAGCGTCATCGCGTCTTCGACGGTCAGGCTTGGCGCGACGATCGTCACCCCTTCGAGCGCGTCTCCCATCGCGGGGCGAAACGACTGGAGGTAAAACGCGCCCCGGGTCGTCAACGCGCGGGGCAGATTTTTGTGCCCGACGAAAATCGTATCGGCGCCGACGAAGGCGGCGTTCCCGAAGATATGGTCGGGATGGGCGTGCGTATTAATCACGTAGCGAATCGGTTTACGCGTTTTTTCTCGCAGCGCAGCAAGGAACGCCCGTCCTTCGATCAGGCTGCCTCCCGTATCGATCACGGCCACGGCGTCCTCCCCCACAATGGCCCCCAGATTTGCGATATCTCCCTTATTTTCATTGTCCATCATCGCTGTTTGGCCTTGATGGACGAATACGCCGGGAGCTATTTCCTCCAGAGCGAATCCGGTCGCGGCGACTTCGGTCGCGCAAGATAGAGCCAAGACTAGCGCCAATATAATGCGCCGCACCATGATCATTGACCTCGCCATCTGGAGTCCCATCGCCGCCTTGCCCAATCAAACCCAGTAGAGCGCTTTTCCGGGTTGCGCTCCCAAGGGTGGCGCCATATTATCCCGCCGTTTCCGACTTAAAAGATGTCTTCTGGACGGGAACCGGAAGATTCTCTTCGGAGACTGGCGAGGCCGTTTTCAAGGCTTTACCGGTCGACGCGAGACAAGGAACGGAAAACGCCTTCCCAATGTCGAGGCGCCATCGAGGCGCGATGTCGGCGACGGAGCCAAGATAGGCGCGCGTCGATGTCGTCAGGAGGAAAAGCTCATGCATAAGCTGTTGTTGTCGACTTCGGTCGGTGTTTTCGCGCTGCTATCGGTTGGCGCGGCGAAGGCCGACGATTTGCTGACCTTGCAGAAAGACCCCAAGCAGTGGGTGTCTCCCACCGGCGATTACGCCAATACGCGCTATTCTTCCCTAAAGCAGATCACCACCGAGAACGTCGCCAAGCTGGCTCCCGCCTGGAGCTTCTCGACCGGCGTGTTGCGCGGCCACGAAGGCGCGCCGCTTGTCGTGGGCGACGTGATGTATCTGCACACGCCGTTCCCCAATATCGTCTACGCGCTGGATCTCAGCCACGACGGCAAGATTCTCTGGAAATACGAGCCGAAGCAGGATCCGGCCGTTGTTCCGGTCATGTGCTGCGATACGGTTAACCGTGGCCTGGCTTACGCCGACGGCAAGATCTTCCTGGCGCAAGCCGACACCACTCTCGTGGCGCTTGACGCGAAGTCCGGCAAGGTGGCTTGGTCGGTCAAGAACGGCGATCCGTCGAAGGGCCAGACCTCGACCGCCGCTCCGCACGTCTTCAAGGACAAGGTTCTCGTCGGCATCGCCGGCGGCGAGTTCGGCGTGCGCGGCCATATCACCGCCTATAACGTCGCCGACGGCAAGCTCGCTTGGCGCGGCTACTCGATGGGCCCTGACTCCGATACGCTGATCGATCCGGACAAGACCACCGTGCTCGGCAAGCCGGTCGGCAAGGACTCCTCGGTCAGCACCTGGCAGGGGGATCAGTGGAAAATCGGCGGCGGCACCACCTGGGGCTGGTATTCTTACGACCCTGAGCTGAACCTGATCTATTACGGCTCGGGCAATCCCTCGACCTGGAATCCGAAGCAGCGTCCGGGCGACAACCGCTGGTCCATGACCATCTGGGCGCGCAATCTCGACACCGGCGTCGCGAAGTGGGTCTATCAACTCACGCCGCACGACGAGTGGGATTACGACGCGATCAACGAAGTGATCCTCGCCGACCAGGATATCGGCGGCAAGAAGGTCAAGACCGCCGTCCACTTCGATCGCAACGGCTTCGCCTACACGCTCGACCGCACCAACGGTGAACTGCTGGTCGCCGAGAAGTACGATCCGGCCGTGAACTGGGCCACCAAGGTCGACATGGACAAGAGCTCCAAGACCTACGGTCGTCCGCTCGTCGTCGACAAATTCTCGACGGAAAAGAACGGCGAGGACACCAATACGCAGGGCGTTTGCCCGGCGGCCCTCGGCTCCAAGGACGAGCAGCCGGCGTCGTTCGACCCGGAGACGGGCCTGTTCTACGTGCCGACCAACCACGTCTGCATGGACTACGAGCCCTTCCGCGTCAGCTACACCGCCGGTCAACCCTACGTCGGCGCGACGCTGGAAATGTTCCCGGCCGGCAAGGTTCTGGGCGACAAGACCGACAACACCGGCAACTTCATCGCCTGGGACGCGCGCACGGGCAAGATCGTCTGGTCCGACAAGGAGCAATTCTCCGTGTGGTCCGGGACGGTCACGACCGCTGGCGGTCTTGCCTTCTACGGCACGCTCGAGGGCTATCTGAAGGCGGTCGATGTAAAGACGGGCAAGGAGCTGTATAAGTTCAAGACCCCGTCGGGCATCATCGGCAACGTGATCACCTACGAGCACGGCGGCAAGCAGTATGTCGCGGTTCTTTCGGGCATTGGCGGCTGGGCCGGCATCGGTCTCGCGGCGGGTCTCTCGAAGAGCAACGAGGGCCTGGGCGCGGTCGGCAACTATGCGTCGCTGTCCAACTACACCGCTCTCGGCGGTGTGTTGACCGTCTTCGCGCTGCCCAACTGAGCCTAGCCTAACGTAAAAACGATTTGGCGCTCGGCCACTGCCACGATGGCGTGTAGCCGAGCGCCATTTTTTAAAATAGAAGCAACCGTCAAACGAGAAAACGTCGGAGAGTGTGATGAGACTGTCGCTGGCCGGAGCGCTTGCCCTGGGCATAATCATGAGCGTTGGAACAACCGCGCGCGCCGAGGCGCCAGGAGATCCGAAGGCGGTTAAGTCGGTCGACGGAAAATATTTCGACGCGAAGGGCGACCCCACATACAATGTGAAGCCCGACGGCACCGTCGACTTCTATACCTTTTCCGGCTATCGCCGATATCACTCGGAATGCCACGTCTGCCACGGCCCGAACGCCGAAGGCTCGACCTACGCCCCGGCTTTGAAGGACTCCGTGAAGCGATTCGACTACGCGGAATTTTCCGGCATCGTCATCGGTGGTCGCGAAAACAAACAAGCGGGGAATGACAGCGTGATGCCGGCTTTCGCCGACAATAAAAACGCCATGTGCTATCTCGACGACATCTACGTCTATCTTCGCGCGCGCTCGACGGAAGCGGTTGGCCGCGGCCGTCCGGAGAAGAAGGAAGACAAGCCGGCGTCTTTCACCGACGCGGAAACCAAGTGCATGAGCGCCAAGTAAGGCGACAGGCGACAAATGCGATGAGCGGGATGCGCCCGACACGCATTTTCGGAAGCGTTAGCGCAGGGAGCCGCGCGTGATCGGGCAAATACGTGTACGCCCTCGCGGAGGCCCCCTGCTTTTGTTCGTTGTCGTCGCGACGCTGTTCGCGCGGACGGCGGGCGCGCAAAATCTGGGGCCGGAATTTGGCGCCAAGGGCGCCGATAACGCCGGCTCCATCGAACTCGTGGACCCCAAGGTTCTCCGGGTCTGCGCCGATCCCAATAACATGCCGTTTTCCAACGATAAGGGGGACGGCTTCGAAAACAAAATCGCTCTATTGCTCGCGGCGAAACTCCACAAGGACGTCGTTTACACATTTTATCCGGGCGCGACTGGCTTTATTCGTAATACTCTAAACGCGCATCTTTGCGACATCGTTATGGGCATTCCGCAGGGCAATGACCTGGTTCAGCCCACGAACCCCTATTACCACACCACCTATGCGATCGTGACACGCGCCGGAACCGACTTGGCGGATTTGAAATCGCTTGACGATCCGAGACTTAAGGAAGCAGGGCGCCGCATAGGGCTCGTCGCCAATACTCCGCCGGGCAACCTGCTCGCGATGAATGGATTGCTCGGGGCGGTCAAGCCTTATGCGTTGATGGTGGATACGCGCGTGGAATCTTCGAGCGCGGCGATGATCGCGGACCTCGAAAAAGGCGACATAGACATCGCCGTCCTTTGGGGGCCTTTCGCGGGATATTACGCGAAAAAGTCAGCCGCGCGACTGAACGTGACGCCCATTCCCGATGCGCCGGGCGCGCGCATGAGCTTTCGCATCGCGTTCGGCGTTCGTCACTCCGATCAGAACTGGAAGCGCGATCTCAATCAATTCATCGCTCAAAACAAGCCGGAGCTGGATAAAATTCTACTCGACTTCGGCGTTCCGTTGTTAGGCGAGGACGGCCGGCCGATCGAGGCCAAGCCTTGAAGCGCGCGGCGCTTATCATCCTCCTCGCCACGCTCGCCGGCGCAAGTTCGGCCGCGCAAAAAGCCCCGCCCAAGGAGCCGGCGAGTTATCGTTTGGAAAATTATGGCGCGCCCGTTCCGACCACGCTCAAGGGCGCCGCGGTGCTCGGAACGACGAGCGCTTACGAATTGTGGGGCCGAAAAGAAGCTGTGTTCGTCGATGTGCTGCCGCATCCGCCCAAGCCGGAAGGCTTGCCCAAGGACGTGGTTTGGCGCGATCCC
>JBAUVQ010000121.1:0-30492 GCA_049583305.1 Methylocystis sp. | reverse complement strand
GGAGTCTGCGGCGAGGGGAACGCCGAATTGCTCGAAGACGGATCCATCGAGATCGAATTCGAATACGACAGCGGCGACGAGGCAGTCCTCAAAGCGACGCGGGACGGTTCTTCAACAGCCTGCTAGGCGCCGGCGCGCTCGATCCGCAAAGCGTCAACGCGATGATCAAAAGCCGCTGCGCCGTCGCCGGACTCGATCCGGGGGAATTCTCCGCGCATGGGCTGCGTTCCGGCTATCTCACCGAAGCGGCTCGCGCCGGCGTGCCGTTGCCTGAGGCGATGCAGCAGTCGCGGCATCGTTCGGTCCAACAGGCGGCGCGCTATTACAATGAGGGCGAAATCACGCGGGGCAGGGCTGCGCGCTTGGCGTAGGGATCAGGGTAATTGTCAGCCCGCTGTGATCCAGCGCAAGATGGCTCCCGACACCCGAGGTGTCATTCGCGTTTCATGGGTGGACAGCCCGCAAAATGCGATCCAGGTGTCGGATTTTCGCGCTTCATCATTGGATTGACCCCAGCCAAACGCCCAGCCGAGCGCCCCTTGGCACCTGCGACGGTCAGCAGAAGACCTCTCATGTTGGTCCACCAATGAAGCGCGAGCGAAAACCATCAGCTTGATGGCGGCCCTCCTTGCTGTCACTTTGCCTACAATGAAAGAGGGGCGGCACTGAATGACGCTTGAGGAGATGATCCACATCCTTTTCCCCCCGACTGGTTCCATCCAGCCGACGCCTGAGCAGCAGGCTGTGCTGAGACATGAATCGGGGCCGGGATGGATACTGGCCGGGCCGGGCTCCGGGAAGACGGAGGTGCTGACCCTGTTGGTTCTTCGTCTGCTTTTCGTTGAGGGCGATCCAGTCCAAGCCGAACGCGTGGACCCCGCGTCGATCGTGGTGACGACCTTTACCGAGAAGGCTGCCCGCAATCTCGAGGACCGCATCAGCCTCTATCGCTCTCGCCTAGTGGGGCAGC
Source organism: Methylocystis sp. (assembly GCA_049583305.1). Taxonomy (GTDB): domain Bacteria; phylum Pseudomonadota; class Alphaproteobacteria; order Rhizobiales; family Beijerinckiaceae; genus Methylocystis. The sequence goes on along the minus strand of JBAUVQ010000121.1, from coordinate 29,522 downwards.
GCCCAGAACTAGCCGCGATCGACATCTCGAAGCTTCGCCTTGGCACGCTGCACGGGCTCTGCAATGACATCCTCCAGGAGTTTCGCGCACCGAACTACCAAAATGTCCGGCTAATGGACGAAATGGAGACCGCGATGTTCGTGCATGAGCACCTCAGCGTCGCGAAGAATGCTTTCGACGACGACGCAGACCGGCCATTCTGGACGCAGTTCGCGGACGTATTTACCGCGCGCGAGTGGCAGCCACAGCGCGACTACGGACCGAGCAAGTGGTCGCGGACCAACGCGATGATCAAGCTCATCAACAAGATCGTCGAGGGACGCGCCTCGGTCAAGGCGATGCGTGCGCACGGCGGGGCGTGGGAGCGGCTCGCGAACCTCTACGACGAGTATCGCGCTTCCCTCGACGCTGAACACCGCTGCGACTTCTCGCACCTCCAGGCTAAGTTCCTCGAGTTCCTGGAGACACACCTCGGCCAGTCCTTCACGGGGGGCAACGCGGGGACTGGATCGCCCGGTATGGAGTGGGTCCTAGTGGACGAGTATCAGGACACCAACTTGATGCAGGAGGAGATCTACATGACCCTCGCGCGGGGCGCTGGCGGCAACCTGGTCGTCGTGGGTGACGACGATCAGGCACTGTATCGCTTTCGAGGTGGCTCCGTCGAATGCATGGTGACCTTTGACGCCGCTTGCGAGACGTTTCTGGGGGTGCCGCGCACCAGCGTGGCGCGATACCCGCTGGTCGCGAACTTCCGTTCGCATCCTGGCATCGTGGGGTTCTGCGATGACTACATCACCGCTTTCCGCTCGATGTCGCTTCCAGGCGCGCGCGTTCCCGGCAAGCCCTCACTCGTCCCGGCAAGCTCGATCTCCGGCGGTTACCCTGCGGTCGGGCAACTGCGCGCGACGACGATGCCGCTGCTCGCCGCGAAGTTCGCTGAGACGGTCCAGGGTCTGGTCACAAATGGGATCGTCAGCGACTATAACCAGTGCTGCTTGCTACTCAAGAGCACAAAGGAATCGCCCCACAACGCGGCACCCTATGTGGACGCGCTCTGCGGCTGCGGGATTCCGGTCTTTAACCCGCGCAATAAGGCTTTCCTTGAGCAGGAGGAGGTCCTGGGGTTGCTGGGGGCGCTGCTCGCGATCCTCGACCCCACGGGCCGATGCGTGCCACAGAGTTCCACCGATTTGGTCGCGATGGTGAACTCCTGCACCCAGCGCTACGCCGCGATCGCCGCCACTAATCCGAAACTCGCTAATTACGTCGACGACGTGCACGCCAACCTCGCCGCGCATCCCGGGGAGCGGTTGAGTTCGACGCTGCAGGAAATCGTCTACTATCTACTCGCGCTGCCTCCGTTCGACGGATGGGCGCAGGTGGCGGACCGTCGTGCTCGCCTGGCGCGGGTGACCGCGCTGATCGAGAGCTACGCCTCGATGCCTGTCGCGGGTCACCCGAACGTGTCGCGCGGCAGCCTCATGGCGTCCAACTCCAATCCAGGCGAGGTCACAGGTAAATGGCTGCCCGGCTTTTACTATCTCTTCTTCGGATACCTATGTCGCGCCGGTCTCGATGAAGAGGAGGACGAGGAAGCCATCGCGCCGCCGGGCATGGTGCCGGTCATGACGATGCACCAAGCCAAGGGACTGCAGTTCCCGTTCGTGTTTGTCGGCCATATGGGCGAGGACTTTAAGGTGTCGACCGCCCACCGCCTGGAGACTGAGTTCTCCGTCTTCCCGATACGTCCAGAGCGCTCATTCCAACTCATCGCGGAATCGGTGCGCGCCGAACTCGATATGATCCGCCAGTACTACGTGGCGTTCTCCCGTGCGCAGTGGGCGCTTATCGTCATGGGGACTGAGGCGCAGTTCAAGAAGGGGCGCACACCCTGTGGGCCAACCAAGGCATGGCTCGCCAACAAAGTGCTGCCCCTGTAGGAGACATAGCATGCCTGCCTGGCAGAACTTCAGCGCGCTGCACATCCCTCCCACCCCAACCAGCACCGTTCGGCCACGCTTTAGCCTGACGTCCGACATACTGTCGTTCCGCCGCTGCAGTAGACAGTATGGGTATTTCGGCAATGACGGCTTCGTGCCGGCGCAGGCCACCCAAATCTTCTACGGCACCGTCATCCACCAGGTGCTCGACCGGTGCCATCGCCACTATTGGGGGCTTGCCGGGCATGCCAAAGGCACGATGCCCGCCGACGACGACATCGACGCCTACTTCTCCGACGTTCAAAATGCGCTGCGTTCACACGGCGTCCGGCCCGCATCGCCGGAAGTCGCGCGGAAAGCGCGACGCGTGCTCAAGGTGTTCAACCGAGTTGAGGGACCGGCTCTGTATCCGTTGATCCGCGACACCGAGTTTCGCTTGGAGAGCGAGCGCGCCGACTACGTCCTTCGTGGCGTGGTCGACGTCCTAGCGCGCAACATGGGCGCGCCCGATGATCCGGCGCAGATGGAAATTTGGGATTACAAAGGTACGAGGCGCCCCGACCAATCCTCGACGGAGATGCGCGACTATCGCTGGCAGATGTGCGTCTACGCTGAGTTGTACCGGGCTCGGGAAGGCGTCTATCCGGCACGGGCGATTCTTTACTTCCTCAATGAGCTTGACCAAGATCCCGTACCGACGACCCGCCCCCTGAGGGCGGTGTGCGAGGTCACGTTCACGCCCGAGAGCGTGCAACAGGCACTCCAGGAGTTCGACACGACCGCCACGGCTATCATTGGCTGCCGGTCGTCGGCGACTTGGGGCCTGCCTGCCGGCCATCCCGGCAAGGAGACCTGCGACATCTGTGACATCCGGTGGAACTGCCCGCATCCGCAAGTTAGCTATCCGGCCAGGATGCCGATCTCTTAAGCTTACGCGGTTCCGGCGACGCACGGCGGCAGTCGAAGGTAGACCGGACTTGGCGCGGGCCCTCGCGCTCTTCGCTGCGTGACCCAAAGCGACCTTTGCATGCTCTCGGCGGCCCGGGGCCGCAACTTACGACGCCTCGACGATGGGCAGCGTGCGGCCTGGGAGGCTTCCGCGCAAATCATCGAACTGCTACAGTCGTAGCGTTCTCCTCCCGTCAAACCCGCGACATTGAACCTGGACGTCCCCGATGACCCCGTTCGTCTTGTGTCAATGCAAAAATCCCCTCAAAACCGCGTTAACCTGACTTCCGAGCCGTGGCCCAGCATGCGATGCGAATTGCGGAAGCGGGGCTGAGTCGCCTACATTTCCAAAAACGAATCACGCCGAAGCTAGGCCCCGAAGCGCTGGTCAAGGTCAAGGCCGCAGGCGAATTAGGATCTGTGGGGGAACCAATTGTTTGTCAGAGCCCTCGGGGCCGAACACGCATCGCTTGGCACAGGAAAGCAGATCATTCGGCAGGGTGATTTCTGCACCATCGAATTTTTTGACGCGCCCTTTACGAAAGGAATTCTCCATACGGTTCCAGCTTCCCAAGTCGAGTCGGTGACGCTGCCCGAGCAGACCCGCGTCTATCATTTCGACACGTCGATCGGTTCTTGGGAGATCGGACGGCTGCTTGACGACCACGGCAGCAGCCAATTCGTTCGATTCCCCAACGGCGTCGATCGTTGGCTTTCCGTCGACGAGGTCTTCGTTCGCTGGGCTCGGCCCATTGCCGATCCCACGCCCTTCCTGGCAAGTCGAATCAGCGAGACCCCACGCTTCAACAATGGAAGAAGTGGATTCGTTCGTTCGATAATGGCGCAACGTGCCGTCACAATGGGCATGTCCGCCGTCGCATCCTCAGCTGTGGAGCTCGAGGCCCACCAAATCGAAGTTGTTCGTCGGATTCTACAGGACCCCGTGCAGCGCTACTTGCTTGCCGATGAGGTCGGGCTCGGCAAAACGATCGAGGCTGGAATTTTGATACGGCAATGCGTGCGCGATTGCGGGGATGACGCTCTCATTCTAGTGATCGTGCCGGATGAACTGGTGCCGCAGTGGCGCGACGAACTCCATTCACGCTTCTTCCTCGGCTACTGTTTGGACACGCGCATACACGTGTTGCCGCTCAGCGATTGTGGTCGGATTAGATCGCTGCTCTCCCAAGCGTCGATGTTGGTTATCGATGAAGCGCATCACCTGACCGGCAAACGCGCCGGGTCCGATGGCGAGCTATATGCGGAACTCGCTGCCGCGGCTCCGAAGATCGAGCGTTTGTTGCTGCTCTCGGCTACCCCAGCGCTACACAACGAGCGCGGTTTCTTGGAGATGCTCCATCTCCTTGATCCCGACACCTATCCACTCGATGACGAACCCGGCTTCCGCCGACGGATCGAAAGCCGGCAGATGCTAGCGCAGATTGTCGCCGGCTTGGTGCCGGAAAATGTCCTTTATCTCGATCATACGCTCGACCAGTTGGCCGAGCATTTTGCCGACGACCATCTGCTGCAGGATCATGTCGCTGCCTTGCGTAGCATCGCGAACGCGCTGCCGGACGAAACCGATCCCCAATTAATCGATGCGATCAGCCTCGTGCGCGCGCACATTAGCGAAGTCTATCGCCTCCATCGCCGCATACTGCGCCACCGTCGACGCAACATTATCGGTCTCACTCCCGACCGGTCGGGGGCAATTAGGGTCGACTACAATAGTTCGGCCACCGCCAGGCTGTGTGAAACTGTAGAGTATTGGCGCTTCGAGCAAGCTACGGTCGTCGATGCAGAGTCCGCGCTGATTGATCGAGCGTTCATATTCTTCCAAACGTTAGATCGGATTCAGCAATACGCCTGCTCTGGTGCCGCCAACATCAGTGCTCTCGCAGGCCAAACTAAGCTTGTTGGCGACCGGGAGCGGTTTGCTGCGATTGTGCAGTCTCTGTCCAACGAAGAAGGGTTTGATGATCGGGCATCGGCGCTGGTCGAGGCCATTAAGCCCTTGCTCGCCCGAGGGCAGCAGTTCGTCGTATTCTGTACCGATATCAAGACGGCTGACCGCCTCGCCGAGAGGCTCGCCCATAATCTTGGCCTGCCGGTCGATCGGCACGACCCCGGAAATGAGGGTTGGATGGCTTTCAATCGGGATTCGGCGAGGCAGATCTTGGTTTGCGATCATCGCGCGGAGGAAGGCCTTAATTTGCAGGGTGGCCGGAAGATTGTCGTCCACTATGATTTGCCCTTCAATCCCAATCGTATCGAACAGCGTCTGGGTCGCGTTGATCGCTATGGGTCGGGCGACACGGTGCGCTCGATCATCCTCAGCTGCCACGAAAATCCGTATGAAACCGCATGGGTCGGGTATCTCGATGCGGCTCTGAAGGTCTTTGATCGTTCGGTCGCCAGCCTTCAATATGTCATCGAAGAGATCAACCAAACCTTCGCGCCGTCTGTGTTCCGCGAGGGTCCGGAGGCGATCATCGACCTCCGGGCCGAAAGCGAAGGAGAAGAGGGCAGAATCGAACGCGAGATGGCCGCTATAGATCAGCAGGATGCGCTCGATGCGCTAAGCGCACCGTCCTCGGATATGCTGGACGCGCTCAGCGATATTGACGATGCGTGGCGCGAGATCGACGCAGCCTCCTCCGCCTGGATTGAGACGAACCTAATGTTTGCGCGGATCCCGGGGCAGGGCAGCCGGGAACAGCAGGAGTCCGGTGCGCTTCCCTTTTGCTATCGTTACATGACGCAGCAGGCGCACACATTGGTTCCGCTTCAAACCTTTCTCACCTGCTCTTCTATCGTGATTGACAAGTCGGTCCAGGCACAACTCACACGTACAGTGAAGACCTATCCGGTTACTTACCGACGACGCACGGCGCTCAGCCGCGAAGGCAGGGCCGCTCACGCTCGGTTGCTGCGCTATGGTGAGCCGTTCATCGACGGCATGTGGGATATTTCGCAGACTGACGATCGCGGCCGATCTACCGGACTATGGCGATATTTTCCGGGACATCAGGGCGAAGGCGCTGTCGACCTCTTTTTCCGTTTCGACTTCATCGTCGAGCCTGACCTCACCAGTGCTTGCGCAGTCCTTTCGGCGGCTGATCGGTTGAGTTTGGCCGGCCGAGCAGCTGTTGCGCGGCGCGGCGACATGGCGCTCCCGCCGTTTTTCCAGACGATCTGGCTGGATCAAGAAATGGATGAGGTCAAGGACGAGGCTTTGCTTCGGAAACTCGACTTGCCCTATCGTCCGGAGGCGACGGGGCAGGGTGGCCGCGATTTCAACCTTAACAACAAGCGTTGGGGTAAGCTTCGTCGACTGCATCTACCACAGATGACCGACTGGCCTGCAATGTGTGGCCAGGCGCGCCGAAGCGCCGAACTAATTTTGCGTCAATCGCCGGCATTCATGGAGGGCCTCAGCATTGCACGACGCCGCGCAGCAGCAGTCGACCATGGGCGCCTCGGCCAATTACGCGCCCGCGCTAACCGGCGGGATGACCCAACTGACGAAGCCGAATGGCGGATCGAGCGCGATCTGGCGGATGCTCTCACTGCTGGAATCAGCGCGCCGTCGGTTCGCGTCGATGCCGTCATCGCCTGCTTTCTGACCGGTGATCCGGCGTCGACAGTTACGGTCGATGGGGGGCCGTGATGAATTGTCTCAATTTTTCGTCGCTGCACGACCTGCTCGCTCAATGGCCTGAAGTCGGTGTCCCACTACAGAGTGCAGATGGCGTGTTCGAGCGCATCCGCCAAGTCCTGCATACTGCGCGGGCAGCGGGTACTCTTCACAACTTCGGCGACCTTATGGTGCTGCTACGCCATGTGCTGCGCCGGCAATCGCTTCAGTCGGGATCGACTGCACGGCTCCGTGTGCCATTCGGGAAGGGCTGGCCGAATCGAGACAAGTGGGCGCAGTTTGGCATCCGCGCGCATCAGGTCGGCAGCTCTCACTATCTCCTCGACGCCGTCCCGTGGTCACCAAATTGGGTGGCCGAAGTCGACGCTCCGCTCTTCGAGGATGCTTTCGCCGAACGTGAGGTGCGAATTGACCGGCGGCGGCCGATTGATCCCTTCCTCAAAGAGGCGAGCGGCTTCGAATGGTACATCTCTCCTGGGCAGCGGGAGGCCGTGCGCAGCGCTTTCTTGCTACCGCCGGGCAAGACTCTGATCATCGGTCTCCCCACCGGATCGGGGAAGAGCTTTGTCGCGCAGGCGCCGGTTCTGACGCGAGGCATCGAAGGGCCGGCGACGATCTGCGTGGTGCCCACTACCGCGCTTGCGCTCGACCAAGCGCGTCAGACCACCAACATGCTCAAGGCGCGCTATCCTCGCCACGATGCCCCGATATTGGCGTGGCATGCGGGCCTAACCACCGAGGAACGGATCGCCGTCAAATCCGCAATCAGGCAAGGCACTCAAGGAATTCTCTATTGTTCGCCCGAAGCAGTTACAGGTGCCTTGTTGCCGGCTCTTTATGACGCTGCGGAAGCAGGATTTCTCGCTTATCTCGTCATTGATGAAGCCCACCTTATAAGCCAATGGGGCGATGGATTTAGACCCGCCTTCCAGATGCTGGCGGGAGTTAGGCGTGGACTTCTCGCGAAATGCGGGAACCGGCCTTTCAAAACCTTGCTGATGTCGGCGACTCTGACGCCGGAAACCGTTAGCACCATCGACGCGCTGTTCGGCCCGGCGGATACCATCCAGATGGCTGCTTCGATTTATCTGCGCCCCGAGCCCCAGTACTGGATCCATCGCGATAGCGATCCGGCGGCGAAGACTGCCAAGGTGCTCGATGCGATCCGCCACGCGCCGCGGCCGAGCATCCTCTATGTCACCAAACGGGAGGATGCCGACGCGTGGCTCGACCGCTTGAGGTGCGCGGGGTTCGCGCGCAGCGCAAGCTTTCATGGTAACACCGATGATATCACTCGCCGGCGCATCATCGATCAGTGGGCTAGCAATGAACTCGACGTCATCGTAGCTACCTCGGCCTTTGGCGTCGGCATCGACAAACAGGACGTTCGGGCGATCATACACGCCGCGGTTCCCGAGACTCTGGATCGCTTCTACCAGGAGGTTGGGCGCGGCGGCCGCGACGGCCGTATTTCAGCTTCGCTTCTCCTCTATTCGGACATCGATCGCGAAATCGCTGATCGACTAGCGGCACCGTCACTCATCAGCGATGAACTGGCGTTCGACCGATGGTCGGCAATGTCAGCTTCCGCCACGCCGCTCGATGCCATGGGAACGCTGCTACAAGTCGACCTGAGCGTGGTGCCGAAGCGTCTCAATCGCCAGACCGACTATAATGCCGCCTGGAACATGCGTACTCTGATAATGATGGCGCGTGCCAACATGCTCGGGTTGGAGTCGCGTCCCCCGGAAATGATCGCGCGCAACGAAGATGAGACGGATGCCGCCTACGAGTTGCGCAATGAAGAGCAGTGGTCCAAGTATTTCCTCCAGGCCGTGGTGAGCTTGTCAGAGATGGCGCATCGCAACCAAACGGTCTTCGACAATCGCATCGGTGCCGAACGAGCGCGGTCGGTTGCCGCGGCTTTATCGGGACGCCGCCTTCTCGACGCCTTGCTGAGTGGCAATACCGAAATATCTGATCTCCTTCACGATCTCTACACGAGCCATGAGCCCCGGCGCACCGTCCTCGTGTCGCGCGCCTGCGGCGGCTGCCCTGTCGACCGGCGAAACCGTCAGGCCGATCCGTTCTATTGCGAACCCAATTCGTTCGGTATCGAGGATGTTGAGGCGCCGGACACCAGTCTGTTTCAACTGCGCTTCCCACATCTTTCTATCGAATCTCCGGTGATTATCGCCTTGCCCGAAGCCGTCAGGTCGGCGCAGATTATCGATATCCTCGCAGACCTCGTCTCGACCTTTGAAATCCGTGAAATTGCGATACCGGACGCGATGCGCGGACTTGAAGGCATCAGGCTGCTACATTGGCGCGCAGCCGACCGCGTCGTTCTTCTCCAGTCGATCGAGGAGGAAGCCGCTTCGCGGCCGACCGTGTACCGACTCGCGCGCGCCTCAGTCATAAACGACCAAATTTCGGCTGAATCACTCATGCTGCTCGAGCGACCACTTCATCTGATTCTCGCTCCACCCTCGGCGCTGGATCCCTTCCATCCCGGGCGGCAGTTGGTCGAGACCGGCAACAATATCCTTACGTTTGACCAGTTCAGGGCGGGGGCTCGGCGATGAGCATCCTGAACATGCAGAACGACGGTCTGTTCAATGTCGCGGTTGTCCTCGTCCGCGCGTCGATACGTTTCGGCCCCAGAAGCCGAGAGGAGTTGATGGCCGCCTGCGGGGTCGGCGTCGATGGGGTCGATGAGAGCCGTGCCGGCACAACGCTGACCCGATGGACTGAACTCGGGCTCTTCTCGACCGACGACAATCTCGTCGCTCTGCGCGAACCCTACCAAACAATTCTCGGCAAGAATCCCGATATCGCTGAAAGCCGATTGCCTAAAGTGCTGCGGACCATCGCTCTGGCGCCAGAAAATAACCTGCGCTTTTGGGAAGCAAAAGAGAATAGGAGCGCCGATCTCAATCGTGGGCTCTCTTGGATCCTCGCCCAGGATATCTATACGATTGATACCAGTTCACACCTGAAGATCGATGCCCTTGAAGGCAGTCAGGTCGCCGATGAATCCAAGCGTATCCTGCAGAATGATACGCGCTGGAATGGCCTGCGGACGTGGATGGTCTATCTCGGCTTTGGGCGTAGCGGATCTCCGATCATCATCGATCCAACTCTGGCGTTGCGCGAAAGCTTGGATGACATTTTTGGCACGGAGCAGACGCTTGCCGCAAACCATTTCGTCGATCGTGTCGCCGAAGTGCTGCCCGTCCTTGATGGCGGATCTTATCGCAAGCAGATTGAGGATTTGCTCAAGGGATCGACGTGGACAAAACCGCCAAGCGACACGCTCTCGACCGCCTTATCGCGTGCGATCAGGCGACTCGGCCATGAGGGTGTGATCGCCACCGAACAGCGGAGCGACACCGAAGCGGGCGTAACCCTAATCGGCGCTGAACAGCGGCCCTGGCTCCGCATGACTCATGTCCGACGGATCGCCGCACGGAAGGGCAAGTAATGCTCGAGAACTATTGGCCAAACGCCGATGCGGTGAACGCCTGCATTAAGAACGAGGCGGAGACTGCCGACGGCGCGGTGCTGCTCGCCGTTCACCAGCCCGCCGCGATAGTGCGGCGCGCAGAGGGCAGCGAAGTTACAACGCCGGCGACCGAGCAGGATCTGCTTGAGGCCTTCACCACCGAAAATGTGCCGGGCGGCTACGTTCTACTGCCCATCACCGGTGTCTCCGGCGCGGGCAAGTCACATATGATACGCTGGCTCGACGCCCAATTGCAGCGTTCGGCGAAGCGCGATCGTTATCATATTATCCGCATCCCCAAGAGTGCGAGCCTCCGCACTGTCGTCGAACTCATACTCGACCCGCTCAAAAACAAACCCCAATACGCGAAACCCTGGCAGGATCTTACCCGCGCAGTCGCCGAGGTGAACCTGGACAATGCCGTCGTCACCTTTCGCGCTCACCTCGAAAACGCCCTCACCGCACGGCGCGACGAATTGACCGCCGAGTTTCGACAAAACCCCGATCACGGGAATCTGCGCCAACTTATTGGCTATGCGCGAGATTTGCCGAAGCTGTTCTCGGATGCGGCGCTCGAAGACCATTTCAAAACAATCCTCGCGCGGGTGGTATCGCGCGCGCTGAGTGGCCGGTCGAGTGATGTCGAGCAGGCCGATACGCTGTGTCAATTCGTCGCGTCCGACCTCATTCTTCCCAGAGATGTGGATATCAGCAAGGCTGCACAGCGAGTTCGCGAGTACTATCAAGTCAACATCGCTATGGTCGGGCTCGAACGTCTCGAACCGGCCGTCGAATTGCTCAACAAGGCGATCGACCCCGCTATCAGCAATGTCTTCCAACTCGAGCAAAGCACGGGCGGAGTGACGCTCCAGGAGATCATTCTCTCGGTTCGCGAAATCCTGTTTCAAGAGGGCAAAGATCTTATACTGCTCGTCGAGGACTTTGCGGCGCTTGCAGGCATCCAGGAGGTGCTGCTCAAAGTCTGCATTCAGGAGGGTGAATATGCCGGCGATAAAGTCCGTGCGACCATGCGCACCGCGCTTGCACTCACGGACGGTTATTTGAATTTCCGCGATACGATCTTGACCCGCGCCCGCTTCGAATGGGTCGTCGGCGGCCGACAGCAGAGCGATGACGAGATCAAAGACGGTGTCGTCGATATGGTCGGCGCATATCTCAATGCCGCCCGCTGGGGCAATGCTGAACTAAAGCGCCTTTTCAAGCAGCGTGGACCGGAAAAATCGCTCACTGACTGGTTGCCAGTATGGCGCGACGAGGATCTGAGCGAAGTCGAAAGCGACACCGTTGCGGCCTTTGGTAGTGCGACCAAAGGCGCGCCGTTGTTTCCTTTCAACCGTGAGGCGATCGACGCGCTCACTGGCCGACTCCTGCTCAAGGGGGGCAAGCTTGAACTCAATCCGCGGCGTGTCATCAACCAAATTCTGCGGTCGACGCTTCTCTTGCGTGAGAGTTTCGAGGCCCGTGACTTTCCACCGCCTGAATTCCAGGGATTCCGGCCAAACGCCACCCTCGCGAGTTGGATCAAGCAGACCCATCAACCCGATGGCGTCAACCGTCGGCTCTCTAGCTTTCTTGCGCTCTGGGGCGGCAATCCGCCCGACGTGACGGCGATCAAGCATATTCCGCCGGCGATCTTCACGGCCTTTAATCTACCGACACCTAGTGAACTTGGCGACATAAGCTTCGTCGGAAGGACGCCGAAGACTCCCCTTACCAAGACCGAGGGGCGTGAGGCGGAGGTTACCGCGCCGGTTGTGGGTGCGGCCGCCGTCGAAGATCCGCGCGTCACCGATCTGCGCCTCAAGCTCGAGAAATGGGTCGATGGTACAGCGCTCGAGCAGCGCGACGCCAACGAACTGCGGAAAGCGCTAATGGAGATGGTGAGGGACGCGATTGATTGGCCGGCCTTGCGTATGCGCTCGGTCGAAATGCCGCCGAACTGGATCGAGATCCCGCAGGCGCGCGGCAATCTGAACACCAAGATTTCCGTCGCCGACGACGCGAAAGATGCCGATGGCTCGGTCCGGGCCGGTTTGCTGGCGGCCTTTCGCTTCGCTACCGTCAACAACGGTCGCTGGTCCTATTCGCAAGCCGACGACGATTATGTCGCAAGCGCGGCGTTAGTCGACAAGCTGATCGCGCAGCTTCAGCCGATCTTGTTGCGCGCAGCGCGGGAGCAGGTGGGGGCACTCGGCCGCGCCCTGGTCACTCAGTCACGTATCATGGGCCTTGAACCCGCGATTAAGCCAACGACGTTGGACGCGGCGCTTAAGGCCCTCTTCGCTAAACCGGTGCCGAAGCAAACGCATCCCTTCGAAGATAATTGGGATAGGCTTCGATCGAACGCATCGGCCGTGATCAGCGACAAGCCAGGTCGCGAGCGTCTGCAGACAGAATTACTTGAGCGGACAGCGTGTTTTCAGGGTACCGGCGGAAAGGCATTCGCGATCGACATCGTTCGTTTGCTAGACGCGTTGGGCAACGACGATGCTTCAGGGGGAGGCGCGGACCAGTTGCCCGAAGACGTGAAAGTTTTCATCCGCCCTATCGCTGAGACGCGCCTGAAGAGCCAACTCGGCCCGGTGGTCGCCAAGCTCAAATCGTTCAGTGCTCAGATCGGCGACTATATCGACGAGAGCTTTGATAAGGCGGCTTTCGTCGCCGATCTTCAGGAAATCTGCCGACTGCTCCTGATGACCGGGATCCATGTCAGTCTACCGATCACGCTTAAGGATTTCGAGCGCAGGCTCACTGAGTTCCAGGCCAGCGCCATCAAAGATCTGGTGGGCAAGGTCGCCACGGTCGCTGACGGTGACCTCGATCAGATGCCTAAGGCGTTGAATGCTCTAGGCGCGCTCGATCTCGGGCTAATTGATCGGACCATCGCCTTTCTTGGATATGCAACGAACCTGATTAAGGCGGCCGAGGATCTTGTCACCCGCGAAGAGGCCAATAGGGGGCAGGCCGATCCCGCCATGCTTGTTTCGGAAATCAACACCATGCTGACCACGGTCGCCAGACCCAACGCCCAGGATGCGACCTCGTGAGTACAAACTTGCCTACTCGGGCAACAGCCCTGCGCGCCCGTTTGAGCCGCCTGAATGAAATGAGCTCCAATGTCGCTGAAGCTGCCGAACTCGAAGGATTGCGGGGCCAACTCGCCAATCATGTCGAGAGATATGCAATCTCTTCTGAGAAAAAGCGCCTGCTCTGCAAGGCCGATATCATCATTCCAGAACCACCGAGCGCTGCCGCAGTACGAAAAAAGGCGACAAGCGTGCTCGAACGTTTCGCGGCTGCGCCCAAGTCCGGAACGCTCAAGAAGGGGCAGGCGTGGTCGTCCATGCTTGAGGAGATTGATGTAGCGGCGCGCGACCTTCACGCAGCAGTTACCGATGCCTGGAAGACCCAGCGGACCAGTCTGTTTAGCGGGGATACGCCCGCGGCAATCGAAACGAAGCTCGCGAAGACCAAATCAAACCAGGACGCGCTTAAAGTCTATCAGGGCCTCTACAGCCAATTCCGGGCTCTGTTCGAGGGTCTCCCTCCCGATCAGGCAACGATCGAGCGTGCACGCGAATTGGGCAGCCAACTTGAGACCGCTGCAAAGGCGTTCAACTTCCAAGTCTCGCCCGAAGTGAAATCGTTTCTCGAGGCGGTGCAGTCGGTGCGTGGCGCGCCGATCAGCTTGTTGACCGACAAAGTTCTCGCCTGGCTGCGCGAAAATGAAAGCCTCGACGCCTATCGCGTCAAATCGTCGGATCGCACATGAGCGGCGATGAAAAACTTCTCCTCGCAAGTCTCGACCGGATCGAACAGCGCGAAGCTCGGCTTCTCACTTGGGGCCTGGTCGACGGGTTTCTGACGCCCGCCGAACTTAGTGATCTGATCGATCCGCTCCTCGATGATCCAGCTTATGCCGACGGACTGACCTTTGTCAGCGTTGCCGAGGTCGTTGCATCGCTCCGCGATCGAGCGCTCCTGTTCGACATAGGCGATGGCGAAACGAGCCGCTTTCGCTCGCGGATGGCAGAGGCGGTCAGGCTGTTCTTTCGGCTCAGGCAGTTATTCCCAAAACATCGGGGGCTCGTCGGCTGGCAATCCGCGCCAACGCTGGTTGCAGATTTCCGTTTCATCTGGCGCCGACGGCGCTACCCGCGCCGTCAGATCTCAGCCGACCAGGCGCGCGCTAAGGTACAGGCGGCAACATCGGACGCCTTTGCCCGCGATGCCCTATCTACCCTGATCCAAAGTTACGGGGCTGATTTTGGCTTGGCAAAATTCCAGGTCGATGCCGCCGTCAGAATTCTGGCAGGCTTAGATCAGCCACGCTCTGTTGCGACTCTTGTCAGTGCCGGGACGGGGAGTGGTAAGACCCTAGCCTTCTATTTGCCATCACTTGCTCGAGTCGCATCGCACATCCGACGCGATCCCTCTGCTAGTCGCTGGGTTAAGGTGCTCGCGCTTTATCCGCGCAACGAACTGCTCAAGGACCAATTTGCCGAGGTCTACAGTCAGGCCCGGCGGCTCGACAGTGACCTGTCTCAGCGAGGCTGTCGCAAGATTCTCATCGGCACCTATTTCGGTCCAACGCCGCACGATGCCTCAAGCACTGAGGCGAGCGCGGGCTGGCGTCGCCACGCAGAGGGATTGATATGTGACTATCTGCGCTGTCCGACTGAGGGCTGCGATGGCGATATGCAGTGGCGCAGTGGAGATCGTGCTGCTGGGGTTGAACGGTTGGTCTGCCAAACCTGCGCAGCGTCGATCGAAAGTGACGAGATTATCCTCACGCGTCAGCGACTCGAGCGAGAGAGTCCCGACATCCTGTTCACTACGACCGAAATGCTTAACCAACGTATGGGCGATGACCGCGTCCGCCACCTCTTCGGCCTGGGCGATCGTTGTGAGCGCCCCGTCGAACTCATGTTGCTCGATGAGGTCCACACTTATGCGGGCACACCGGGGGCGCAGGTTGCTTACCTGCTTCGCCGGTGGCGCCGGCTGCTGCCCAGGTCGGTAAGTTTCGTCGGGCTCTCCGCGACACTTGCCGATGGTGCTCGCTTTTTCGCGCGACTGACGGGCCTGCATGAGCAAGCCTCGCTCGAAATCGCGCCGGGGACCCGCGACATGATAGCCGAAGGTGCGGAATATCTGTTGGCACTCCGTGGTGATCCAGTTTCTCGGAGCGCGCTCCTGTCGACAACGATCCAGTCGGCGATGCTTCTCTCGCGCATGCTCGACGCGCCCGACCGGCGCCGCAGCGACGGCCTTTTTGGCGAGCGTCTCTTCCTGTTCGCGGACAATCTCGACGTAATCAACCGCATGTATTTCGCCATGCTCGATGCCGAAGGCCGGGGGAGCAACGGTCGCATTGACATGAACCGTCATCCCAACGGCGGCCTCGCAACCCTTCGCGCGCCTATGGCGAGCGAACACCGCAAGCTTCATGGTCAGGATTGGCAGGCGGCCGTCGACATCGGCCACACGCTCCAATCTAATGACCGGAAGACGGTCGGCCGGGTCATGTCGATGGACCCCGGCGTTGGAAGCCATCTCGACATCATCGTCGCAACCGCGTCGCTCGAGGTCGGTTATAATGATCCACTCGTCGGTGCCGTGATCCAACACAAGTCTCCCAGAGACGTCGCTCAGTTTCTGCAGCGCAAGGGCCGAGCGGGGAGGTCGCGTCGAATGCGGCCTTGGACCGTTGTGGTTTTGTCTGACTATGGCCGTGATCGGCTAGCGTACCAGGCGTATGACATGCTGTTCGAGCCCGAGGTCTCCGTTCGGTCGCTGCCCATCAGCAATCGTTATGTCGAACGGATTCAGGCGGTTTACGCGACACTTGATTATCTCAGCGGCATCATCGGCACGAACCCGCGCGGCAGTGTGTGGATCAATATGTATGGGCCGGCGAGCACGGCCAACCAGCGCGAACGTCAGAAAAAGCTTGCAGATCTGATCCACCGCATTCTCACAAACGACGACGATCTCGAACGCTTTGCAACCTATCTCGGCCAAGCACTCAAACTCGACCGCGACGAAATCGATTCCTTGCTGTGGGAACATCCCCGACCGCTGTTGGTGGAGGTGCTTCCGACCGCTTTGCGCCGTTTGGAAACTCGTTGGTGCGCGTACGGCGAGGCGGGTGCCGATTATCAAGTCGGCAACTCGCCTTTGCCCGAATTTGCGCCGGCCAATCTATTCAGCGACCTCAACCTCCCCGAGGTCGAGATCGTGCTCGGCCAGTCGGGCAGCGCGACCCCCGAACGCGTCGTCATGCCGATCTCGCAGGCGATGAAGGAATATGCCGCCGGCCGCGTCTCGCGGCGCTACGCCATCAGCCATGCACGCGAACGGCACTGGATTTGCCCGCAGCTTGACCCGAACGTCGCGCAGAGCGTGGACCTCGCGCCGTATATGCGGGCCGACCTCCTCGGCGACTGGAGGATTGGGACCACCGCAGGCGCTGTACTGTCAATGCCGGTCTACCGGCCGCGCGAGTTTCTGGTTCAGCAGCCTGCCAGCACCGTAGTCGACACATCGAATGCGCAGTTGCGCTGGCGTTCTCAGATTGTCGCGCGCGAGGCTGGTCTGGTCTTGGCGCCGCCGATCGGCAGCCCATGGAGTCGCTTCATTGCCGATGCGCGCTTCTACACTCACCAAAGCCTTAGCCCAGTAGAAGCTCGCCGGATGGCGATCGGGAGCGATGCCAGCATACGATATCGGGACGGGACGTCGTTCACCAAGAAGTTCAGCTACGAAATGGAAGGCGGTCCCGCAGCGCTCGGATTTAGTTTCGGGGTCGACGCTTTCTGCCTGCGCCTTCAATTTCCGCATGACCTCTGGTCGAGCCTCGGGGACAACGCGGATCCGCGCTACCGGGCGATCAGGACGGCGCGTTTCCACGACCAAGCCATCAACGGCCCCTATCTAGACCGCGTCGACAATCGCTTCGCTCGCGAGTGGCTCGCCCATCTCCTGCTCGCGGCAATTAGCAACGAGGCAATCGCCAGGACGGTTGGGCTAGCAGAAGCCGCCGATAATCTCCTCCAGGACCGGGCCGAACTGAGTCTCGATCAGACACTCGACATCCTGTTCCAGTCGCCGATCGTCGATGATCCTACGGGCCAAGGCAATATCCAAGACAAGCTCCGTCAGGAACTGGCTCACCTCATCGCCGATCCGCAGATCCGCACCAGCCTGTTCGGCCTCGCGGAGATTCTCTGGCTGCCGATCACCGCGCCTTGGGAGCCCTGGCTGCGCGAGCGTTTCGCGGCGACGACCGCGGCGGCTGCCCTCAACGCCATATTGAGCCTGTGTCCCGAGATCGACGCCGACGGCCTGGGTGTCGATATCGACCCCGGCCCGCGCGAGCCCGATGATGTTCTCGCCGATCAACCGGCGGCCGAAATCTGGATCAGCGAGACCGCTCCTGGCGGCAACGGCCAGATAGAAGAAGCGCTGCGACAATACGCAGAGGATCCGCGCCGTTTCTACAGTCTCATGACGGCAGCGCTGCGCGACAATGATCTCGCGTTGAGCGACTATCAGCTGCAACGCTTTCTCAACCTGATCGTCGAAGAAGATCCCGAGGGCGAGTTGGCGCTGGCGACGGGCCGATTCAGGGACGCTTACGGCGCATCCGAAAGCCATCAGGCTTTTGTAGCTCTACGCGAAACGCTCGCGGCGCAGGGCTTCGTGACCTTCCACGCGTTCATAGTCGCGATCGCAAATCGCGTACTCCGGCCCGGCTCGACGCGCGAAAGCGACAGCTTTTTCCTCGATGCCGTACGCAGCTGGTCGGCGGAGGAGGAGCGGCTCGGGGTCGAACTCGACGCACGTGTCGTTGCCTATCGGTTATCGCGACGCAGCGATATCGATAGCGCATTGAGCTTCGCTGGCATCGACACGCCCACCGTCAATCCCGAACAATGGCGCTTCGGCGTCATCTATGGCTTACTGTGGCCGCGCGGACCGCAAATCCGGCAGGCCGGATTGCATCTCTATTCGCAATATTCCGACCTGCCCGCGCCCGAACCCCTGCTGTTGATGACTCTCCTCGGACATGAGGATACGCTCATCGATCTTGAGGACGATCAGTGGCCAGACCAGTGCCTGGCGCGACTAGCCGGCACCGGGGCGGCTACACTCAGCTGTCCGATGAGGCAGGCCGGGCGCCTCGCCGATGCGTTCAGTTTCCTTGCCACTAACCCAGTGCAAACCGGTTATTTGTCGGTTTTTGCTCGGGTGCAAGCGGTGCGGCGTTCAGCCAGCGCCTGGCATGTCGACGTCGATATTGCGGAGGCCTTGCAATGACCTTCGAAACCCGACGGATTTTCAAGAGCGCGGTCACGAGCCAGAATTTGATCCGTGAACTGCTCCAACTCATGTTTCTGGGCGAACTGCTAGCACCCGGCGGCGAGCGCGCTTGGCTGGTCAGTCCATGGATCAGCAATATCCTGCTGTTCGACAATCGAGCTGGCGGTTTCGGGTCGGTCAATCCCGAATGGGGTGGCCGCGAAGTTCGTCTCGTTGAGGTCGCGATCAACCTGATGGCGCGCGGCACGTCACTTGGAATCGCGACTAGTTTTGACTCACACAACGACGCTTTCATCGCGACCGTCGGTGAGGCGGCAGAAGAGGCAGGACTTTCCGAACGGCTGCTCATCGTCCAACGGCACCGTCTCCATGTCAAAGGGGTGCTGTTGAAGCGCGGCCTGCTCACCGGGTCGATGAATCTGACTTATAATGGCCTTGAGTTGAACGACGAAATGGTCGTCTACGACACAGACGCGAAGACGCTCGCTGAGGCGCGCCTCAATTTCGAATCATACGTCGAGGTCGACACATGATCTCCGATCTCGCGCCCACCGATATTGCCTGGCTGCGAGCCTTTTTCGTCGCGCCTAACGGCGTTGATTGGGGCAGTCTTGAACAGCGTGCTGCACCACAGGCGATTGTAGATCAGATCCTTCCTTGGCTGCATCTAGTGCGGCGAGCTCCACCACAAACCCCGATTGTCCTGCCCTTCGTCCGCTCCAACGAAATTGTCGGCTGGTACGCCACCACGCGCGGACCGGCTGGCGCATTCGAACTGAAAAAGGAGCTGATGGGTTGGCTGGGGCCAACTTATCTCGACTATTTTGAAGCCACGCCTGAAAACAGTTCCGATCCGATGGCGGCGGCGATGCGGCAGCGCTTTGGCGGGACGGTGTTCCGCTTTTCCGGCGCAGCAGGCAATACGACCGCGCGAATAGCGGAACGGCTAAACGTCTATGCCAATCTTGCCAGGCGTCGCCCCCCGACCACAAGCATGCCCGTGCGACCCGTGGGGGCCATCCGCTCAGATTTCGAAGAAGCTTTGTTGGTGCATGACAGCAAACGCGCCGAAGCGCTCATCGCCGAATTGCGCAACACGGGACGACTCAACGAGGAAAACCTCAGATATCTCGATGTTCGGCTGAAGGCCGGCCTCGGGCTCTGGCCGCAGATCGCGCGCGATCATTGGCTGATCAGGACGCTTGCTGACCTTCCGATGCCCGCGCAGATCCTCGCAGATATCATCGAGGCGCTCTATCGGACCTATCTCGACGACCTCGAGGCTGCGGGTGACGCCGCTGCCCTGTTCAGCGCTTTCGAGCAGGAGATCGCTAAGCCCTATCCGCGCTTGTTTGCCTCGCGCCACGGCATCAAGACGCCGCGCGTGGTAAAAGCCTTCTTGCTGTTCGAGCGCGGCCAAGCGCGACCAAGTGCGCAGATCCTCGCCAATTTGGCGGCGCTGCTGCCGCCGGATGATCCAGGCCGGGCCGTCTACTGCGCGCTGAACGCGCCGAGCTCGGGTCCGATCGTCACCGAGACGGACGAGAGCACCGCCGATGACGCATTCGATGATGGTCAGTTCGACCGCGCCTTTGCGCTATTCCGCGCGCTGCCGCTGAGCAAGCGCTCCGTGCAGCGCCTAATCTCCTGCGCTTCCGTCATCGGAACGGATGAAGCGCGGGTGGCATTGCTCGAAAAGATCGACAGGGCTAGCTCGGCATTCATTCAAGGTTTGGCGGAGCCCATCCGCAATAAGATCGAGGGGCTCCGAACGGTAGCGGAGGCCGTCGACGCCAACGCAACCGGTGTGGCGAAAATCACAGGCTGGATGGACTGGGCGGAGAAGCTGAGCGCCGGCAAGCATACGGGAGAAATGGCCTCTGCGTTTGAGGACGTACTGACTTGGGACGTGACGGCCTTCGCGCGAGATGAGGCGCTGTCTCGGCGTTTCGCCAATCTTCTTGGAAATCTTAACGATGGAGCTGCTGCGGTCGCGCGTCGTGCGGTTCCTGCCATCTACAACGCGTTTTTTCCGGACGGACAGAGTGCCAACCAATCCACCAAGGTCATTGTGGCTCTACTGTTCGACCTGATCGTGTTGGACGAAGCAATATCGGGCACGGATCTTGAACTCTTGTCCCTCGTCCTTGGTCAAATTCTAGCAGTCGGCGTTACAACGAAGGAGTATGGTTCGCTTTTGCAGGACCTTGAAGATGTGCAAAGGCGGATCGGCTCCTATGCGCACCTTGCGTGGAGCTTGGACGTTTGCGAAATGCTCGCAACAGCCCCGGTGCCGTCAGATGGCGGACGCGAGGCGCGGCTTCGCCTGTTTCTTCACCTAGTCAGCCAAACGCAGGGCTTCGCGCACCGTTTAAAGCGACAGGATGTCGTTCCCTTCGAATTTCTCTGCCGCGATTTTGGACTTGATCCGAAGGCGCTCGGAGCCATCCGTTCCTATGAACGCAGCGGAGTGGACATCGCGACCCCAGATCTGTCGGGCAAAAAGATTGCAATCTATACATTGGTGGAAGCAGCAGGCCGTCGCGCCAAACAGGCTTTGGAGGAAATGTTCCCCGGCGTCAGCGTCGACATAAATTCGGATACGGTGGCGACTGTTCGGCTAGCCAGTCTCGCCAAAGCGGCGGACATCTTCATTTTCGCTTGGAAGAGTAGCAGCCACCAAGCCTTTTACTGCGTCAAGGATGCGTTGGTTGACCGAGAGCCCATCATGGCGGTCGGTAAAGGGTCAGCGAGTATATTGCGTGCCGTCCTAAATAGGACAGGCGAATAGCGTGTTTTGCGGCGCCTGAGTACACGGCCAGTCGCGATGTCCACGATGATGCTTGGCCAGTTTCGTGCGGTCGCGAGCGTCAAGCTCATCAAATTACTCGTGGACTCACTTCATTTTGCCCTTCGAGACCGAAATGGTGACCATTACTTGGTCGCAGTCGCGCGCCAGCGCGCGTAACCGCTGGCCCGGAGTTGGCATGCGGGGCACTCGCCGCATCCGCGACCCCATTCGTGAGTTGTTTCGACTGCCCCTTGATAGCAGGTCAGGGTTCCGTCGCGAATCAACTCTACTAAAGCGGCCCCGCCCAGTCGCTCCGCGAGCGACCATGTTTGCGCCTTGTCGATCCACATCAGGGGCGTCTCAATAATAAATCGCGTCTCCATGCCGAGGTTCAGAACCGCTTGAAGGGCTTTAATTGTATCGTCTCGGCAGTCGGGATAGCCCGAGTAGTCCGTCTCGCACATTCCGCCGATGAGATGACGAAGGCCGCGCCGATAGGCGAGCGCTGCGGCGAACGTGAAAAAAACGATGTTGCGACCTGGCACGAACGTATTGGGCAAGCCGCCTATCCCCAATTCTATCGCGACATTACGAGTGAGGGCGGTGTTAGAGACTTCCCCAAGGGCGCCAAGGTTGATTGTGTGATCCTCACCGAGTCGAGCGGCCCACGCCGGATTAAGGCCGGACAATTCGCTGCGCAACGCGGCCCTGCATTCCAATTCAGCCCTATGTCGCTGGCCGTAGTCGAAGCCTACTGTCTCTACATGAGAGAAACGATCAAGGGCCCAAGCCAGACACGTCGTCGAGTCCTGGCCACCCGAGAAAAGAACCAAAGCGTGTCGGTCCGTTTGAAGCGAGGGTTGCGGGTTCTCAGCCATTATATTCGGCCCAGCAATTGGGAGTTTCGTAGACAACCACCGCGACGATCTGTGGCAGATTCGGCTTAACCCGGTTCCAGATCCATTCCGCAATGTTCTCGGCGGTTGGATTGCTCAAGTCCTCAATTTCGTTGAGGCAATGATGATCCAGTTGGACAAGTAACGGGGCGAACACCGCTTCGACATCGAAGAAGTCGATTACGAAACCGCTCTCGCGATCGACGGCCCCCTCCACCCTCACCTCCACGCGGTACGAATGCCCATGCATGTTATGGCACCGATGCGTCACTGGGACATTCGGCAGACGATGAGCAGCTTCGAAGGTAAACGCTTGCGTGATTTTCATGGGATCCCGACGAGTTTGTGTGTCTGCAAAGAGAGGCGCCAGCGTGGATGTTGCATGCAATAAGCTACTGCGGCAGCCGTATTCGACTTGTGATCGGGGCCGTCGAGTGGCTGCAGAAAGAAATGATTGAAGACGAGACCTTCGAACGATGCGGGATCCAAGTTGGATTGAGGAAAAACAAGCTTCAGTTCATTACCCGCAGTCTGCGCCAAGGTAGCCGTCCCCTTGGGACTGACCGTGATCCAGTCGATCAGCCTGGGGGCGGCGAGCGTGCCGTTGGTTTCCAACGCGATCTCGAACCCGAGATCATGAAGTGCTGACACAAGCTCATCGCCCACTTGCAGGAGTGGTTCGCCGCCGGTGAGCACCACGAAGCGGCCGTCCGCGCTGCCGCCACCCCAAATTTGGTCGATTGCCTTTGCCAGAGAACGTGAGTCTTGGAATCGGCCGCCGCCGGCGCCGTCAACGCCAACGAAGTCGGTGTCACAGAAGTTGCATGCCGCCGTCGCCCTGTCGCGCTCACGGCCGCTCCATAGGTTGCAACCAGCAAAGCGGCAGAACACTGCAGGTCGGCCAGAGTGCCGACCTTCGCCTTGCAGCGAGTAAAACATCTCCTTGACCGCGTAACTTGTCGCCATCAGGCCGCTCTAACAGTCTTGCCAAGGCGTCGCTTTAGAACTTGAACGAGATGGAGGGATAGTTGGCGAATATCGGTTGGAACGTTCTGGAGTCCGTTCCACCGGCGGCGCTCCGCTCCGAACTCCCACTCGCCGTCGCTCCAAGCAGTCTTTCCTTTGAGCAGTTGCAAACCACGGGCGAATTCGTCACGCGTGGTCGCGCCTGTGACGCTGTTGAGGAAATCCATGACATAGCCCATCGCGATAATTCCGGCGCCATGAATCAGCCGCGACGTCTTTGGCGTTTTGCCGACCCAATCATCCGCGAATACGTGACGAACGGCATGGTAGAACTCGCTGATAATGGTGACGCCCTGATCGAGTAAGAGCTTGTTTTCCCCGGCGTATAGGCGTAACGCTCCATCGCTGAGGGAATTCATGATCACCCGCTGCAAAACGGTGTCCCGAATAACCCCCTTCGGGTTGGTTTGCTGCTTGATCAACCCTTTGAGCGACGATCCCACGCGATAATTCAAAGCTTCGGTCACAAGCGCGGCTTGTGACCGGCTAGACATGCGTAGCGGCAGATCGCCGACCTGCGGGAGTAGTTCATATACGAGCGCTTTTGGCAGCGGGCGGGTATTGTTGACGAGGATGAATTGCTTTTGGAGTTCCTCCTCTGTCTCGCAGAGGAAGCCGGAGACCAGCACCTCGAAGTCGCGGCCACGAAGTTCGGAGAGCGCAGTAAAGCGCTGTTGCCCATCAACGATCCAACCCGGCGGTCCTTTGGACGTGTCGATGATCAATTTGCGGAGTCGACTTTTTGAGTTAGTGGCTGGCTCAAGGCTGGCTTGGCCGATGAACGCCACGACGATGGCGTTGGGTAAGATCGAGTTCGGCTTTTCGAGATAGTCGCGTATTTCGCGGATGTGGTTCGCGATCTGAGGTCGCTGAAACCCCTGCAGCGCTCCGCTGTCGTTACGCCCAGCACGCTCTATTCGAGCGATGCACGCGATTTCGGAAGCCTTCGCGATGAAGGTGAAAACGGTTAGTTTTCGGCTTTGAACCGGCGCAAGCGCGTCAAACCGGAGAAGGTGATTTTTGCTCATACGCGCTCCTGACGAAATTCGCTCAAGTGGGTGTGAAAGACGTGGAGATTATGGATGCCACGCCGCTTGTTACGATTCGAAGTGCGGAATATGACCGCCTCCACGCCGCTCTCTCTGCAAACCCGACAATTACAGCGTTCCCAAGGGCGATCACTCAGCGTAAGAGCGTATGCCTTTCGCTGTCGGGCGGCGGTGTCCGCACGCCGGCTTGGCGAGGCTTCCTCATCCCAGTTTAGAACGGCCCAATAGTCCATCACAGCATCAAGGCCTTGGTCCAGCGAGGCGCTGCCCGCGGCGTAGGCGCGCACGCCACTGAGTGCGGCGTCCTCAAGGCGTCTGGCGTTCTCCTGATTGAGAGTGCCTTCGAGCGCTTTGTGCTTGAGCTTATTGTTTTCGGTGGCCTGTGGAATGCGGATGGCGGTGTAGTATGAGAGTTCGCCCTTGCTCGTCCGCACCCAGTAATTTTTGCGCGAATCCTTAAATGCGCGCAACAACGGGGATGTGGTGTCGAAGCTCGTTACGCCGTATTCCTCCAGCGCTGCCAACTCCTCGATTTTCCCGAAGCCTAGGAGGTGGAGGCGAATACGGGTCGGCAGGCTGTCGCGCAGAGCGTGCAAGACGCGGCGGATCTGAGCAATCTTCAGAGGCACTGTGCCGCCGATAGCCAAGTAGTCGTAACCCATTTTCACCAAACTCTGGGCAGCCTGCGCCATACTCTCAGACGACCAACCTTGGATGACCCCCATAGGAGTGAAGCCGGAACCAAGGCCCTTGGAGGCCTTTTTGAACTCGGCAGCGTTTTGAAGCGTGATTTCGTAACGACGCCGCACATCAGCAGGCACTTCCTTCAAAGTTCGCGTTACGCCTTCATCGTCGAAGTCGAAGATTAGGTGATCGGGCGAACAACCGTGAGTGAAACCGCCATCGGCGTAAAATTCAGCGGTATCGGCGGCGCCGTAGGGCGGTTCAGGAAGGTTCCGATAAGTGAAGGCGCCGCAGTCTCCCATTAAAAGGCTGTCCGGAAAGCGCTCAACTGGATAGCGGAGGAATCGACGAGCGCCTTCCCGACGGAAACGCATTAATTGGGCTTCGGAGTATTTTCCTGGATGCCGCGCGTCGCCGACAATACCGCGAGAAACGAGGATCCCGTCATAAGGGGCTTGATCTAAGAATTCATGCGGGTACTCGTCATCACGGTGAACAGTTCGGCCGACTCCGTTGCGATCTGCGACAAAGTCGTAGCCAGGGTCGACGGTGTCGAGGCTATCAGCAAAAATGAACCGCATCATGCCACCTGAGCGAAGGCGTGCATGTGGTCGAGCCGGGCAAGATGGCCCGACAACAGCTTGATGTCGGACCCGACGTTTTGAATTTCATTCCAATTGCGTTGCAGTTCCGTCCACCGGCCGTTTGTCCAGCGACAGTGCGGGGCAATGCGCCTTAGCGCCAAGGTGGCGTGAAGTTGTAAATCCGCGCCGGGTGCCGCACGCGACATAATGCGGTCCATTAAGAGGCTCATGGCCTCTATGCCGGCCGAGTGCATCAGGCGGCTCTCGGTGGGAGGGCGGCCCCATGCTTCCGGGAATACGCTGCGCACGGCGCTCCAGTAAGCGACGAGCACCCTATACATGGCGTCGACATCGGCGACACAATCTCCCGTCGCCTTGTATGGGGCGAGAGAGCCGAGAGCGCTATTGATGCTATTGCGGATCGCCTTGACCAAGGTCGCGTCGGTGACGACAGCAGTCGAGGACTCCTCAGAGAGTCTCTTGATGAGGCCTTGAAACGGAGAGTCCGAAGATGTTTGGAGCAGATTGACGAGTTCGCTTGGGATCCTTCGAGATGACAGGTCGCGCGGGAAGGCAGTGTCCACCTCTGGGAGCAACTCGTTGATTAGTCGTGGATCAAGCGGCTTGGCCTTATTCACTAAGATGAACTGTTCGCGGTGAACCGAGAGTTCCTCCGAAACGAAGGCTACCACGGGAACGGGGAAGCTCTTATTCTGAGCCCGTGACAGCGCGATCGAACGCTGCTGACCATCGACGATCCAGGCTGCCTTCGAGCCGTCGCTGGGCAATGGGATCCGAAGCGTCCCCGCTTCACAGGCCCTTACATCCCCACCGGGCTTTTCACCCCGCGCCTGGGTGAAGCGTGCGCGCGGCGAAATGGCTAAAATAATAGCGTTCGGAAAGAGCACAGGCCCTTGATCGAGGAACTCCGTGATTGCCTGGACATGGCTTTTGATGCCTTTGCGTTGAAATCCTTGTAGCGATCCTTCGGCGTCTCGGTGGACACGGCTTATCTCGGCGATCCTCAGAAGATCGGCGCCGGCGATGAAGAATGCATATACGGCCTTCTCCGCCTGTTCCGTGCGGACGGCGCGAACGGCGAGTGTTGTTTCCTTGGTACTTCGCCGACGAGTCATGCCATTTCCCTCTGTTCAAGAGCGGTTCGGTACAGGCGACTAAACCGCGATTGTTCACAAGCGACACCGTCCTCGTCCCGAAGTGCGCGTAGAATATGCGCAATACCTGACTGTGAACGCAGGCGCATCGTAATCAACTGAAGAATTTCGTGGTCCGTTCGGCGGGGACGGCGCAGTCTGTCTGGAGCCGCCACACCTCTTAGTGCCGCCTTCACGGCAGCATGGTCAGAGTCTCGGTCGGGCGCGTCATGTCTGATGGCGACAGATCGGACAAAATGGAGCAGCGCACGTTGCGCAAAGTCCGCACAGGTTCCCGGGAAGAGCGTGTTCAATCGGTCGTCGTACGGTGTAAGCGCCGGGTGCAGCGACGCCGGCAAATCTGAGGCGAGCGAGGCGCCGAAAATCCGCAATCGCGCCAATGCGTGCGGTTCCAGGGTACTCAAACTTTGACCCACCATCCTGGCATAGGGACGAGTGAGTGCGACGAGGATCCGTCCTGTATTCTCGCTCACCACGTCTGCCCATGGCTCGGAGTAAGGACTCGAGAGCAAGGCGGAGAACCATGAGGAAACATCGAGTCTGCCTGTTACCCGAGATGAGACGGACTCGGTATGTCCCGCAGAGACCGTTAGGCCATATACCGGCACCTGTTGGTCGCCCGCAACCAAGCCCAGCCCGGCAGATAGGATGTAGAGTTTTCCACTCGCCATCTTCGCTGCTTCAATTGCGAGTCCAAATCCGCGTCCTGCATACAGTTCGCTTGCGGGGACGCTCGTCGGCGCCGTCCGGATTTTCTCGATCCATGCAGTTTCCACGGCCTCTTGTGACCCGAGGGGCAAAGTAACTGGCGTTGCCGCGAACGGCGGTCGCGCCGTTTTTCGATGTGCACAGACAGTGATAACTGCCGCAGTTGGTGCAGGTGCCGCGCATGCGGTGTTTCCCTTAAGCGCCATCTTTGTCATCGATAACTGCGCCTCAAAACGCAGTTAGCCCCCTGCGTGGGTCGACGTTGGATCTATATGTAGGGGATCGGCATGACCTCCTCTACAAGGGAAGCACGATACCATCATGCCGACTCCATAGCTACGCCAAACTGATCACTTTTGCAATTTGGTGTGCAAAAAATGCGGACCACGACGAGCCAACAGCGTCAATGGCTGCAGTTATCGGGGATTGGTGACCGAATTGTTGAAATAAATGGGCTCGATCAGCCTTCACGATGCGAATCGGGCCGTGATCCTTCAGGGAGTGGCGCTCGCTTCCTGAGACGGACCCCATTCGATCAGTCCTGCGCTCGCCAGGAGCGCAACCTCACTCGCTTTGCGGCGCGGGCGGGGTACGATGTTGTCGGGATTTTCAAGGAGACTGGTTCAGGCGCAAAAATTGACCGCGTCGAGCGCAAGAAGATAATGACCCTCGCACAGGCGCGGCAGATTGATGTGCTGCTGGTCGCCGAACTGTCGCGGTGGGGCCGCAGCACGCTTGATTTGCTGCACACCCTGAAGGAGTTGGAGGCGCGCCGCGTGTCGGTGATCGCAATGAGCGGCCTCGGCTTCGATCTGACGACGCCACACGGGCGCATGCTGGCGACTATCATCGCAGGGATAGCCGACTTCGAGCGCGAGCTGATCCAGGAGCGGATCCGCTCCAGAATAGCGGCGGCGAAAGTGCGCGGCAAACGTCTCGGCCGGCAGGAAGGGCAAAGACCAAAGTCCGACCGTCTGGCGCCGAGGGTTCTCGCGCTGGTCGAAAAGGGACGCAGCTACAGATTGATTGGTCGCGAGGTCGGGCTGAGCAAAAATACCGTGGCCGCAATCGTTAAACGGGCGCACTCCGCTCCGTCGCGTGCAACGTGACGCGGAAAGTTTTCGGTAGCCGGAACGGTCTGGAAACGCTTAGCGTGCAGTTTTGAACAGATCGTGTGGCATCCCCAAAACAAGCCGCCAAGCCTTCCATGCCATCCTCCAACCGCCGCGTCCTCGACACAACGGCTAGAATCGATTCGCCCGGAAACCACAAGCGCCTGCGAAAATGTCAACCAGTTTCAAATGCGATTCCGCTGGGGGGAAGGCCTTCCCCCTGACCGGCGCCAAGGTCGCCGGCACACCCCCTTCTGCGGGGAGGCCCCGCAACGCCCCCTCTGTTCGATCAGGCTGAATCGGCGCCGCCGTCGGACATTCCTGGAGGGGGGGGCGGAAGGTCGCATTCTAGCGGTTCGTTACCGCCCGCGCCCGGCTGCGGCCTTCCGATTGAGAGTGAGAGTTCGGCCGGGTCGGCCGTGACGGGTTTAGGGCTGCGAGAGAGGCTCGCGGCGCCCGTCGCGGAGACTCGCGATGTCACGTTCAGCTGCTCGCGCTCGTTTTGGTCAAGACCGGACGAGCCTTTATCAAGAAATCACCGACAAAATCATCGCCGAGCTGGAAGCTGGCCGGGCGCCATGGGTCCAGCCCTGGGGAATGGCGGCGGCGAAGGCGCCGCTCGCCATGCCGCGGAACGCTTCGACCCATCGCAGGTATTCAGGAATCAATGTGCTGATTCTCTGGGGCGCCGTCATCGAACGCGGCTTCTCCAACCAGAGTTGGCTGACCTTCCGCCAGGCGCTCGGCCTCGGCGGCAATGTCAGGAAGGGTGAGCGCGGCACGACCGTCGTCTATGCCGACCGCTTCACGCCGGAGGACGAACGCCGCCGGGCGGAGCAGACCGGCGAAGAGCCTGGCGCGATCCCGTTCCTCAAACGCTTCACCGTCTTCAACACCGACCAATGCGAGGGCCTGCCCGAGGAGATAGCCAAGGTCGCGCCCCCACCTCCGCCAGGCCTGATCGAGCCGCAGGCCGAGGCGTTGATCGCCGCCACCGGCGCGGATTTTCGCATCGGCGGCGCGCGCGCCTTCTACAGCCCGACGCACGACTTCGTACAGGTGCCGCCTCCGCAAGCCTATTTCGAGCCGATCAA
>JBAUVQ010000120.1:0-3694 GCA_049583305.1 Methylocystis sp. | reverse complement strand
CTGGCTCATCGGAATGCCGCCGAACACCTGCGCCAGGAATTCCGCGAAGCCGATCCGCGTCAAAAGCTGTTCGGTCTCGCCATAGGCGCCCTCGGCCGAGAGCCGCTCGGCGTAATGGAGAAGTTCGCTAAGCCCCTGCTTGTATGTGGCCAGCCACGAAAGGCCATGGGCCGCGTGTTGGTCGGCCTCGATGAGTTCGGCCGAGAGCTTGCCGTCCTTGGTGACGCGCGCCCGCACCGACGCCAGCGCGTCTCCGTAAAGCGCCTCGACGGCTTTAATCGCCACGTGGGCGTCGGAGAGCCAATTGGCGGTGTCGGTGTGCGTCGCGGTGGTCATGATTGTCGCTCTTGGGGCCAGGGTGGGAAAATCTGGCCCCTTCATGCCGATATTTGGCCGAAGGCGCAATATGGGCGCGCGAGGCCCGCTCCCGTCGAAAGGCCCATGTGGCGTCTTGACGCGGCCGCTTACTCCGCGGCCAGCGGGATCGAAGCCGTCGCGGCGACTCGAATCGGCTCGACGATCAGCGGCAGCGCTCCCTTGGGCCGCGTCGTTAGACTCGGCTGGAGTTCGAGACGGTAACCCGGAACGGTCTTCAGACGAAAATCGCGCACGAGAGTCGCGAGGATGGCGACCATCTCCAACATCGCGAAACTCATGCCGATACAGATGCGCGGCCCCGCGCCGAACGGCAGATAGGCGCAGCGATGGCGGGCTTTGATCCTTTCCGGCGTGAAGCGATCGGGATCGAAGCCGTTGGGCTCGTCCCAGAGTTTTTCCTGGCGATGCAGGCACCAGGTCGCGACATAGATCGGCTCGTTTTTCGAGACCTTCCGATCGCCGAGTGTCGTATCCTCGCGCGGCTGGCGCCCGACGCCCGCCGCTGGCGGAAACAGACGCATCGATTCCTGAACCACCTGCCGCGTGAATGCGAGCTTTTCCACTTCTTCCGGGCCGATTTCCCGCGCGCCGGCGACTTGTCGAACCTCCTCGCGCAAGCGATTTTGCGAGGTCTGATCCTTGGCCAGCAACCAGAGCGCCCAGCCCAGCGCGACCGCGGAGGTTTCATGGCCGGCGAACATGAAGGAATAAAGGTTTCCGGTGAGTTCGCGGTCGGTCATCACGCGGCCGGTCTCGGGGTCGCGCGCCGACAGCAACAGACCGAGAATGTCGTGACTCACGGCGCCGGACGCCCGCCGCGCGGCGATGAGCCTCGCCGTTTCGGCCTGGAGATGGCGCATCGCCGCGAGCACCCGGAAATAACCGGGATAAGGCGTCCACTTCGGCACGCTCATGAGCGCAAAAAACCGCTGCCAGCTCACGCTCGCGAGCGCGGGAGAGAGGGCTTCGATGAATTTTTCCTCGTCGAGCGCGTCGGACTCCTCGCCCAGCACGGCCCGCTTGATCACCGCGAAAGTCGTCCGCGACATCGCGCCCATGGCGTCGATCGGCGCCGCGGCGTCGACCCGGGCGCGCCAGGCGTCGCCTTGCGCCTCGGCGCATCGCGCGAAGGTTGGAACCAGCGCCAGGATATTTTCGTGGCGAAAGGCCGGCGCGACGGCCCGTCTCTGCCATTTCCACTCCGCGTCTTCCGCGAAGAACAGGCTATCGCTGTTGATCCGCGAGGACAGCGCGCGGACCGTCATGGAGTCGCGCGGGAAGTCGTTCGCGCGCGTGATCAGCATCTCCTCGATCAGATCCGGATCGGTCACAAAATGCGTGACCCGGATGAACGGCCAGAGGCCTGGCAGAGAGGAAAAACCCTCGCGATAGGCGGCGGGCGGCCAGTTTTCGAGGAAGTTGTTCAACGTCGCGCGGATGCTGGGTTTTTCGCGCGGGGTGAAGGGCATGAAGTCGGGATCGTGAAACATCGTGGGCTCTCCGTTGAAAAGACCAACGGCGCATACCATACCAAACAGTATGGTTCTGGCAAGGGCTTTTTACGTGTTATGTTGCCTCGCGCGAAACGGGACGGGGAATGATCGGCAGATACAAAAAAGAAGACTGGCTAGCGCTCGGCGCCCGACTCCTGGCCGAGGAGGGTCCGCCGGCGCTGACGGTGGAGCGGTTGACCGCGGCGGCGGAGCGCACGCGCGGCAGTTTCTACCACCATTTCGCGGATCGCGACGCCTTCGTGCGCGCGCTGATGGAGCGCTGGCGGGAGCAGGCCATTGAAGCCGAGGGCAAGCGTTATGCGGAAAACGAGACGCCGGAGGCCTGGCGTAAGCTGATGCGCGAGCGGCCTTTTGAAATCGACATCCGCTTCGAGCGCGAAATCCGCCGTCTCGCCGCCAGCGAACCTATCGTGCGCGAGATACTCAGGGAAGTCGATCGCGCCCGCGTCGAGGGCCTCGCCTGCCTGATCGGCCAAATGCGGCCCGAGGTGGAAGACCCGCAGTCCCTGGCCTTCGTGCAATATTGCGCGATGGTCGGCGCGCAATGGCTGCTGGACGACGCGACCGATCAGCGTCTGCCGGCGATCCGCGAGACCGCAAATCGCCTGTTCGGCATCGCCGAGCCGGAGGGGTAAGCCTCGATCCGCCGGTCCCGGCCGCCTACCGCTCGGTCTGCCCGCCCACTTCATCGACGCCGTACACGTCGTCCCGGAAATGCACCGTGCCGTCGGCCGAGGCCCAGCCGGTCATATAGACCCACACCACCGGCACCACGCTCGGCAGCCGCACTTCCTCGCGCTCGCCGGTGGCGATCTTGCGCGTGATCGTCTCCTTGTCCCAATGGCCGCCCGCGCCCTCGAGCAGCCACGCGGCGAGGTCCATGACCCCCTGCACGCGCACGCAGCCGTGCGAGAGAAAGCGATAGTCATTCGCGAACAGGTTTTTGGACGGCGTGTCGTGCATATAGACGGAATAGGGATTGGGCATGGAGATACGAATCGAGCCCAGGGAATTACCGACGCCGCTGTCCTGCCGCAGCGTGTAGTTCAACGCCTTCTCGCTCGACCAGTTGATGCTCCGCGGGTCGACCTGATCGCCGTGGCCATCGAGCACGCGAATGCGCGCGCGCGACAGATAGCCCGGATCCCTCGCCATCTTGGGCGCGATCTCGTTCTTGATGATCGAACTCGGCACGGTCCAGGTCGGGTTGATGTTAACGGCGACGATCTTCGCCATGACCTCGGGCGAGTGGTGCTCGACGTCGCCAACAATCGCGGTGTAGCGGTGAACGACGCGGTCATTCTCCACCGCGTCCACCGCCGTCGAGGGAATATTGACGACTACATAGCGCGGCCCGAACGGGAAATCGACGCCGGCCAGACGCTGCGCGCTGGAGGCCAGTTGGCGGAACCGCGTCGCGGCGGGAACGTCGAGCGCGCGCAAGGTCGCGCCCGAAACCTCGCCGGTCTGGCGCAGGCCCATGCGAAACTGAAAACGCTTGACGGCGGCCGTAAGCGCGCCGTCCCACGTCGAACCGGCTCCCGAAAGATTGTCGTCCTCCGCGGCGAGTCGACGGCGCAGCGCGGCGACCGCGGGGCCCTTGGCGCCGGCGCGCAGAGAGACGCCCACTTTTGGCCAGCCCCCCGCGTCGACGATGCTCGCATAGCGCTCGGAGGCTTTGGACGTGGCGAAGAATGTCTCGGGCTGAAGGACGGGCGTCGGGTCGTCCGAAAGCGCCGTTTCGCGCGGCGGCGCGGGCTTCGGTTTCGGCTTGGGCTTCCGCTTCGGGGCTTCCGTCGCGG
>JBAUVQ010000119.1:0-3507 GCA_049583305.1 Methylocystis sp. | reverse complement strand
ACACGCGCTGCTCGCCGCCGCGCACGGCCGGCCGATGTCCGCGGACCTGTCTCGGCATGTCGGAGAGGCTTTCGCCCATTGGCGGCGCGGCGACAGGGCCCTGGCCAACATCCGCCTGGCCTTCGCGGGCATCCCGCAACTGGACGATTACGCCAGCGCCTACAGGCTGTTTCTGGCCGAGGAACTGCTCGACGCGGGAATGTCGCCCGCCGCGCTGATGAAAGGGCTCGGCTTCGAGCCGACAGCGCGCGGACTCGCCAAATACAGCCCGAACCAGCCACGCGTGCCGGCGGGGAGCGGCAGAGAGAGTGGAAGATGGGGCTCTGGCGGCGGCGATCATTCAACGAATAATGTTCGGACCGCGTTGAATGTCGACCCGCATGTCGCCAGCGACGCCCGACCCGACGTAACTCCCGCGCAGGGCGCGGGTTATCCGGTCGATCTTATCGAGCAAGAGCAGCGGGGCGGTCATACGATAGAACGGCACGTGACGAAATCCGAGGATTATTTGATCAGGCGTTCCGAAGCGTCACGCAAGATTATCGGTCGGATTGATGATTGGGCGGCGTTTGGCTCGTTTACGTCGCTTCAGGCCGCCGGTAAACTCGTTAACTCCACGATCGCGGATAATCAGGAGATTGTCGATCAAGTCGCCGCGCCCGAGGATCAGGGAGGATTGGATCAGGCTGAAATCAAGAAGACTTTTAGTCAGCCGACGGGCTACGAGTCCTATGCCCCCAGCGGCGGGGCGAAATTTCAAATCAGGAATGCTTTTTCCGTGAAGGTCATCATTCGCCACGACGAAACCACGAAAAGCGGCTACCGCGTCGTCACGAGCTTTCCCTACAATCCGTAAAAAGAGCACGAAGCGATGGATATATATCATCCCAAGGTGATGCCGCGCAGCCCACAGGAAATTCCGAGGGAATTTAGGAAAATGTGCTTGAGGCTTTGCCAGGACGAGCCTATTCCGCGCTACAAGTCTCACGAGGAGTTGTTTGCATATATTATGGCCGAGTTGGATTCGCGCGAGCGACAGGTGATCAAGGCCTATTTCGACAGCCTGTTCGCGCTAAATTTGACCGACCGCGAGTTCTTGAGCGTATGGCGCGACGCCGGCGCCGACCTTCTAATGAATGGAGAAAAAGAAGGCGACGTGAAAGAATATTTTTTCGTGCCGCTTTCCAAAGCGCTGGAATCTCAGTAGAAATCAAGTCTACGATATTAGGTGAAGGTCATTATTCGTCGCCGAGGCGCGGCTGCGCGCGGACGGGATTGTCGTCGAGACAGAAACCGGCCTGCCCGTCGCGCGGATGGTCGGCGGCAGCCTCGTCTTCGACGCGGATTCGCTTCCCGACGCGAAGGCCGATGTCGGCGCGCGGATCGAGCGCGACGAGCCGAAGCTTTGTCCCCATCCCGGTCCCGATGTCCCGCACGGCGCCTCGGAACGCGCTGTCGCCTATCAGGAGCAGATCAGCGCCCTGAACAATCCGCAACGGCCTTTGCCGCCGGGCATGGCCGTCAGTCTGCCCAATCCGCTGACGGGAAAGAACGTCGCTTTCGACGACTGCCGCGAAAGCGACGGGACGATGATCGAGGCCAAGGGGCCGGGCTATGCGGATATGCTGCAAGATCCGTATTTGGGTGAGGATGTCATTCCCGGCCGATGGTTGAAACAAGCGCGAAGCCAGGTCGCCGCGGCCGGGGCGCGAGACGTGGAATGGTTCT
The DNA here is from genome assembly GCA_049583305.1 of Methylocystis sp. Classification (GTDB taxonomy): domain Bacteria; phylum Pseudomonadota; class Alphaproteobacteria; order Rhizobiales; family Beijerinckiaceae; genus Methylocystis. The sequence goes on along the minus strand of JBAUVQ010000119.1, from coordinate 1,779 downwards.
TCGCCGAGCCCGAGGCCGCGCGGAAAGCGGGAGAGTTGTTCGGCGACGATCAAACTCTTCAAAGGATAAAAATTTTCGTCATACCCGCCGAGGCGCCGTGATGAGAGACCCAGCGTGGACAGAGGTCAAGCCGACCGACAAAAAACGCTACTACATCCAAGCGAGCTGGGAGGGACGCGCCGAGACGCCGGACCAACTCGCCGCTCGCTTCCTGCGGATGATGGACGCCTTCAATGAAATCGATCCCGTTTTCAGCCATTGGACCTGCGGCGCGAAGCGGCGCAAGAACTTCGAGTTGATCCGCGACCGCTACGCCGAGGAGATCGCGGCGGGAATCGAATTGGACGATTGGGGCGAGCCCACTCCCGTCTGCGGTTATTGGTTCGGCGCGATCACGCGCGACACGCCGAGGAATCGTTCTTTCTCCGTGCGGTGCAATGCCAGCGCGACCTTGAAGTCCGCTTTCCCCAACCACATACAACTATCGACATTTTCTTCGGCCGATCCTCGACCGGATGCGGACGTCGTCGCATATCCGGTCTTCTATTCGGCCCTTCGAGCCATCGTGGACGCCTGGGATCCCGTCAGAGCCGGCGCTTATTCCCAGCAACTCATTCAGCTGAACGAAAGCGCCTCGCGTTTTCCCGCGGCCTGGATTCAATATCTCTGCCCTTGGCTCGCGGAAAAAATCACGCCGCCGTCGACGGTTCTGGCCGAGCATTCGCCTGATGGCGGCTTGTTGATGACGGCGACGACGGAAACCTTCGACATCGACAACCCCGCGCATATCAAGGCCGCGCAAGACATCGCCGCGGCGATGGCGCCATTGAACGAACTGCCCTGGCCCTCGCCCCGCGCCTCATCCAACTCTCGCTGACGCAAGCGCATCCTTCTCCCGCCCGCGGGAGAAGGCGCCATGCGAAGCATGACGGATGAGGGTCGCCGCGGCTTGGTTAACTCTCTCCCATGAACCCTCATCCGACCTCGCTAAAGCGAGGCCACCTTCTCCCACGAGTGGGAGAAGGAAGGCGCGCCCCAACATCTCCCCAAACCCCTAGAGAGCCCCATCATGCCGCACGTCTTCTCGACCGCGCGTCGCTTTCGCGCGGGAGCGTAACGCCATGACGCAACGCGACACCCAAGCCGGGCGGCCTTCCTGGTCGCTGGCGCCGCAAGCTTTGTCCATCGCTTATGGACAGGCGCAATTCATGTCGTCGACCGGCGAGGCCGGGCCGTCCGGCTGGTTCGGGCCGCTGGCGCCGCTTAGCCCGATCGCGCCGCCACAGGTGGCCGGGCGGCAGTTCGACTTTCCGTCGGGCTATAACATCGTCGCGGGAACGCGCGCCTATGAGCCGATTGGCTTCGCTGATCTGCGCGCGCTCGCCGAGACCTATGATCTGCTGCGGCTCGTCATCGAGACGCGCAAGGATCAGGTCGAGCGCATGTCCTGGAGCCTGCGCCCGCGCGCCGGCGCGACCGGCCCCGGGCCAGCGCGCATCACCCAGCTCACGCGCTTCTTCGAGCGGCCCGACGGCCAGCATAATTTCGCGGTGTGGCTGCGGATGTTGCTCGAAGACCTGTTCGTCATCGACGCGCCGACGCTTTGGCGTCAGCGGTCTCGCGGCGGTCAATTGATCGCGCTGCATCCGCTGGACGGCGCGACGATCAAGCGGGTCATCGACGATTGGGGGCGCACGCCCGCGCCGTTTTTCGACAATGGCGCGCTGGTTTATCCGGTCGCCTATCAGCAAATCCTCAAAGGTTATCCCGCCGTCGATT